>MGVW01000039.1 GCA_001800675.1 Euryarchaeota archaeon RBG_13_57_23
TGGAACTCGGCGGCGTCGCCTTCAGCCATCAGCGCGGCCAACGAGGTCGACATATAAATTCGTTTCCCATAGTACCCCCTGGAACAAGTGTTATGTTGGAGGAGCGCCATTATCCTGGATGGTGGGGAAGCCCCGATTTGAGTCACTGCTCTCTGTGGGGGAAAGTGGGATTATTTCATATGGATTTGGAGAAGGAACCGACACGGTCAGCTTAGGTAAGTTGAAAACCTCTTCGTTCATCCGCTCCGTCCGTGCACTTTTTGCCGGCATCGTAGTGTTCGTATTGGTGTTCTCGGTTGTGCCAATCAAGCCAACTGCCAACGCAGACGCTGCCATCACGACGCTCAGGATAGGCATGATTGAGCCGATTGACAGCCTCAACCCGTTCATAGGTGTCAATGACAACGCGTACATCTTCTACGGTCTCGTGTACGACTTCCTAATGTGCGTCGACGAGGACCTCAACCCGGCGCCGAACCTCGCATTGAGCTGGCATGTTGTGCCCGACGAACTGCCCTTGGGCTCCGTCTGGCAATACAACCTCACCCAGAACGCCTATTGGCACGACGGGGAGCCCTTCGATGCAGATGATGTCGTGTTTACTTTCAACTACCAGATAGGTCTCAACTGGACCGACATGTGGGCCTATCAGCCGTACACGGTGCTTGTCGATTCCGTGGAGCGGGTTGACGAGTACACTGTTAGGGTCCACTACAAGGATTTCCAGGGCAACCCCGCACCCGCATCCTATGGGGCGTCGATGATGTTGCCGATAGTGCCAGAGCACTATTGGAGCAAGATCCTGCCTTCCGCCGCGGGCTTCTCTCACACCAACCCGAAACCGTTGGGCACTGGCCCGTTCATTTGCACCGACCAGACATACAGCGAGTTCCTCACGGGCGACAGGTTGATCCTGTACCGTAACCCTGATTACCATGGTTTCACGGACTTCGGCTGGGACATCAAGTTCGAGAGACTGATCCTCGAATTCTATCTGGAGCCCTCGGCCCTGGTGACCGACATACAGAGGGGCGGGATCGACATCGCCGAACTGAGTCCCCCGCACTACAAGAACCTCGTGGACTGGCTCGCGGCCAACCCGACCTCGTCAATCGGGATCGACAACAGCCTCAAGTGCACGCAGTATTCGAAGGAGATCAGCATCTGCATGAGCGACCAGTCCGGGGCGGACACCAACCTCCTCAGGCTGGACCCGGTCGTCAGGCAGGCCATGGCGCATGCGACGAACAAGACGTTCATATGCGATGCGATCTTCAAAGGCTATGCCGAGGAAGGGGCGTCCATAATCTCGCCCATCTCGCCGTACTGGTACTGGGAGCCTTCTCCAGATGAAGAGTATTACTTCAGCGTTGAGAAGGCTAACGAATTGCTCGACAGTGCTGGCTATAATCTCTGGGACGATGACCACAAGTATCGGAAGTCGACACCTGGCCTCTCGTTCCAATGGCAGGACAAGACCTACACTTTCCCCGATTCGAAGGTACTCGAATTCGAGGTCGTGGTCGAAGCGGAACTGTATGAGGACCTAGAGGTGTACAACTACCTCGAGGAGGCGTGGGCCGAGTGCGGCATAAAGTTGACTCCTCGTGTGGTCAACTCCGCACTCTGGGGCGTAATAGTGTATGGCGGATACTTCGACCTGACCATCACTTACTGGAGCGGTGACCCCGACCCGAACTATCTTGTCTACATCCAGTCCACGTACTCACTGAACGGGTGGTCCGAGAACTGGTACTCGAGCCCTCTGTACGATGAGAATTACACGAATTCGCTCTTGGAGCAGGACCCCGTCCAACGCCAGGAGTACATACGCAACTGCCAGTACTGGGACTACATCGATGCCGCGTTCATCGTCTACTGCTACCCGCACGGATGCCACGCGTGGAGGAACGATCACTACACCGGCTGGGGAGACTGGAAGGCGCACCCTGGACGGTCCCTCGCGAACTTCTGGTCGGCGAATCCGCTGTTCTTCGATCTTGAGCCGGTCGTGGGCAACGCACCTCCGATAGCGCTCCTGGATAACGTTGCAGGGCCGGCAAATCAATCTCTGACGATAACCGCATACGCGTTCGACCCTGATGAAGATGAGATGACGTACAGGCTCGTGTTTGGGGACGGGGCGAACGTCTCGGGCACGGTCCCATCCGACGGCGAGATATCGGTGCCCCACAGCTTCGTGAACGCGACGACCTACTCGATGGAGCTGATGGTCTATGACGAGAACAGTGCGGACGCCGCGAGCGCCCCCGCGACCATCATAGGTCCGGGAGGGAACGCTCCCGTGTCGAACCTGCGCCTCATGCCGGATTCGTTCGAGAAGCTCTCCGCGGGGCGAGACATCGGCTTCACGATCACCGGAAAGGACATCGAGGATGATACGGTAGATGTCAGGCTCGATTTCGGAGATAGCACCGCCTCATTTAGTGATACGATTTGGGACACCGAAGTCGGGTTCGAGACAGCCACGGATCACGCGTTCGACACTGACTCCGATTACACGCTGGTCCTCACCGCAAGCGACGGACACAATACTACGGTCATGACACTGGTGCTCGCCATAACCGAGGAGGAGGGGGGCACGCCCTGGATGCTCATCCTGGGCATCGTCGCAGTTGCGGCGGTGGTGGTAGTGGTCGCAGTATTCCTGATCAGGAGGAAGGGCGCAGGGGGAAGGGAAGAGGAGGAGATTCGGCTTCCCTAGGACACTGGCCACAAATCGTGCGCGTCATGCGCGAGGCTGGATTCCTAGCGGTCAGAGGAGGGATTAGAGATGGCACGCGACTTCCGCAGTTACATTGCGCGACGCCTTTTCTACACACTGATAACCATCTTCCTGATTCTAACATTCAACTTCCTGCTCTTCAGGGTGATGCCAGGGGATCCGTTCAGGATCATGGTGCCGAAGGGCGCGGACGAGCTGACCCGGGAGCACTATATGGACCACTATGGTCTCGACGAGCCGCTCATCGTTCAGTACTTCATCTACCTCGGCCAGACTCTGACCGGCCACTTAGGAGTGAGCATCAGCAAGTTCCCGGGCTCTAATGTGGAGGATATTCTCGGCCCTTACCTCGAGAATACCATGATACTCGCGGGTTTAGGGACGGTGCTCTCGATTTTTGTCGGCATCTTCCTTGGCAGGGAGACCGCTTGGCGGAGGGGCAAAATGGCAGATCGCATCGGCAGTGCGTTCTTCCTGGTCTTCTATTGCATGCCGACGTTCCTGTTCGCCCTTGTGCTCCTGATGATGTTCGCCCACTACATCCCTGAATGGCCGATCAGGGGCTCGTATGGAGATGAGTACTTCGATTTAGATCTGGCGGGAAAGCTCTGGGACAGGACCATACACACTGCGCTCCCGTTGTTCGCACTTGTAATCGAGACCATCGCGACGTTCTCGATCATTACCAGAAGCTCGCTCATCGATGTTCTGACCGAAGAGTACATGGTAACTGCGGTGGCAAAGGGGCTCAGGGGGCGTCAAGTCCTGAGAGAGCATGCAATGCCTAACGCCATGCTCCCAGTGGTGACCGTAGTCGCGATGAATGTGGGTTGGATCGTGAGCGGGTCGATCATGATTGAGATCATCTTCTCGTACAGAGGACTGGGCGTCCTGACCTGGGATGCGGTCATGGCGCAGGACTACCCCCTGGTCCAAGCGATATTCATGTTGGAGACTGTAGCGGTCTTGATAGCGAACTTCTTTGCGGACCTCATGCTCTTCAGACTGGATCCGAGGTTGAAGATATGAAAGGCGCGTCTGTTGGAGCCCCCGCCGCCAGATCTCTTCTGCCACCTCGACAACGAGAGAAACTTCGCCTACTGACCAAATCGGCCAAGAAGATTTGGAATCAGTTCCGGAAGAACAGAGCGGGTATGGTCGGCCTCGGAATCCTGGTGATATTCTTCACAATAGCGATTTTTGCTCCTTGGCTAGCTACTCATGAGGACCCAAATAGCACTTCATGGGCAGCCATAAACCCAATCTATGCTCCCCCATCACTGAAGTTCCTCTTTGGTACTGACTACTTGGGGCGCGATGTGTACAGCCTCACGCTCATGGGGAGCAGGGCGTCGCTCATCGTAGGCGTCGTTGCATCGGTGATTTCGATGGTACTCGGCACGCTTATCGGTGTCTTCTCGGGATACTATGGCAAGATCACGGACGAGATTCTGATGCGCTTCACGGATTTCTTCCTGGTCATACCATGGCTCCCTTTGATGATAGTGTTCGTGATGCTGTTGGGAGCGTCCTTCACGAATGTCATAATCGTGATAGGGATTACCAGCTGGCCGTCTACGTCGCGAATCGTGAGGGCTCAGGTCATGTCCATCAAGGAGCATACGTTCATAGAAAGAGCGCGGTGTGTGGGCGCGAGTGATACAAGGATAGTGGCCAAGCACATACTGCCTAACGTCTTCCCGCTGATATTTGCCAACACGATCCTGCTCATCGCGAACGCGATCTTCTCCGAATCGTTCCTGGCGTTCTTCGGGTTAGGGGACACGCAGGTCATCAGCTGGGGAACGATGTTGGAGAGAGCTTACAACAGCGGAGCGTTCACCAGTTTCGCGTGGTGGTACATACTGGCACCAGGCGGATGCATACTCATTCTGATCATGGCATTCTACCTGATCGGGGACGCGCTCGACGAGATTCTGAACCCGAAGCTGAGAAGGAGATAGCCTACGGCGCTACTGCTCGACGGTGAAAAGCACAAAAGGAGTTGGTTTGGGGAAACGGTTTCCGCGATCGCGTCTATCCTGGAGGTGAGGAAGTCCCAATCTTGAGGAACTCCTCCTCGTCCTTCAGCGCCTGCTCGAATATCTCGAAGCCCTTCTCGAGCTGTGCCTTGGATATGCACAACGGAGGAGCGATCCTGAACACGTTGCCGAAGATGCCAGAAGTGATGGTCATGAGACCTGCCCTCCAGCACTTGCCCTGGATGTTGGTCGCCTCGTGAGGCTCCTTGGTGTACTGGTTCTTCACGAGCTCGACGCCGATCATCAACCCCTTGCCGCGGACGTCTCCGATGATCTCCCGGCGCAGCTGCATCTCTTTCAGGAGCTTCATCGCATAGTCCCCGAGCTTCGCCGCACGGTCCGCGAGGTTCTCCTCGATTATGGCTGTAACGTGCGCAAGGCCCGCGGCCATCGTGATCGCATTCCCTCCGAAGGTCGATGAGTGGGATCCTGGCCTCCACTTCTTCATGATCTCCGGCTTGGCTATGATCGCACCTAACGGAACGCCGCCTCCGAGTGCCTTACCCATGACGAGAATATCCGGGACCGTGTTGTAGTGTTCGCAGGCGAACATCTTGCCGGTTCTGGCGAAACCGGTCTGGACTTCGTCGAAGATGAGGAGCGCGCCCTGGCTATCCGCAAGCTTCCGCAGCCTCGGCAGATATTCCTTGGGCGGCGGGACATAGCCTCCCTCGCCCTGGATCGGCTCGACGAATATGGACGCTATCTGACCCGTGGTGCCGCCCATGGACAGGACCTGGTTCTCGATGTAGTCCACGCAGTACAATCCGCACTCCGGATACGTCTGCTTGAAGGAACATCTGTAGCAGTACGCGAATGGTGTGAATATGATTCCAGGCGCCAGCGGTCCGTAGCTGTACCTCAGCTTCAACTTGCTCGTGAGCGCCAGCCCGGCCCCTATCCTGCCGTGGTACGATCCGAAGAACGCCAGATGCTCGTTCCTCTTCGTGTAGTATCTTGAGAGCTTGAATGCGGCCTCGACCGCCTCGGCCCCACTGTTCCCGAAGAAAGTGCCCTTGAGCGCCTTTCCAGGGGATATCTCGGACAGCAGCTTCGCGAAGTGCGCCTCCTTGTCGAAGTACGCGTCGTTCGCCATGCTGTGTATCAACTTCGCCGCCTGATCCTGAATGGCCCTAGAGACCTTGTAGTGGGTCCAACCTGCGTTCTGGACGGCGATACCTGATGAGAAATCGAGGAGGACGTTGCCATCGGCGTCCATGACAGCTGTTCCTGCAGCCTTCTCGATGGTGAACGTGAAGCACCTGTCGTACGCGTACGAAACGTAGTCCCTGTCAATCTTAATGATCTCTTTGCTCTTGGGACCCGGTGCCCTCACCACTATCTTCGGAGCCTCCCTCGCCCATTGAGGCACCCAGTCTGGCAAGGGGAACTCTTCGGTCGTCGCACTGGCCTTCTCCTTGTCATCGGTCGGTTTCGTCTGCTTCAGTGGCTCCGCAACCGACTCGTTTTCCGTCATTTCACTCATCCCTTACTCCTCCCGATTCTTCTCGAGAGTCAACGCGCCTGGCTTGCAGGCTTTCACGCACTCGGGGTCACCTGCGCACAGGTCGCACGTATACGCCGTCTCCACACCGAATGAGCCCTCGAAGAACACACCATCGTAGGGACATCTCGGGATGCACGCCATGCAGGCG
>MGVW01000040.1:0-2491 GCA_001800675.1 Euryarchaeota archaeon RBG_13_57_23
AAATACCTGACATGGCATTCCAACCCATGGTGCCGCAATGAGGGCGAACCGAGTCGTGCAGACGATGCTGGAGCATAAGTCGATCAGGAAGTACAGGGCCAAGGCTCCTTCCGAAGAAGTCGTGAGGACGGTGGTGCGCGCGGGCCAGCAAGCCCCTTTCGCATCCCAGATGTACAGCGTGCTTGTCTCCCGGAAGAGAACGAAGAATCCGTTCCGTGCACCCCTGCTCTTCACGATATGCATCGATTCGTACAAGTTCGAGAGGATAATGGCTCGGAGGGGCTGGACGATGGCCACTAACGATCTGACGCTGCTGTTCTTCGGCATCGAGGACGCCTCGTTGATGGCGGAGAACATGGTGATTGCGGGGAGGAGCATGGGGCTCGGTAGCTGCTTCCTGGGGTTCGCTATGTATGACGCGGACAGGATTGCCAAACAGTATTCGCTCCCCCAGAGGGTCTTCCCCCTGGTCCAACTGGCTATGGGCTACCCGGCAGAGGACCCGCCGCCCAGGCCTCGATATCCGCTCGAGTTCGTCCTGTTCGAGGGGAAGTACCGCGAGATGGATGAGGAGCTCGTGTCAAAGGCGATGCAGCAGATGGACGAGGGGTACCTAGAGCAGGACTACTATCGCCGGCTTAAGGCGAAGATTGCACTCGAGGGGGCCCTCAAGGAGAGCTTCGACTATCAGACATACAGCTGGACCGAGCACATATGCCGCAAGTGGGGACAATGGCACCCCAGCCCGGACGAGCTGATAGAGCAGCTGCGCAGGCGAGGCTTTGACATTTCTAAGACGAAAGGCCGAGCTCAAGGTAGATGAGACTCTAACAGGTAGGACCTAGAGGTCGCGTCGGCGCCTCAGACCTTCTCGGCGCCTTCGGCCAGCTTCGCCCTGACCTCTTTCATGACCTTCTCGGGGTCCTTGTAGTAGGCGGAGATGATCGTTGCGACCTTCTTGTGATTGTCCATGGCGATCTTCTTCATGTAGTCGAGGATGTCGACGCGCCTCTTGATCTCGCGCTCCATCTCCCTGGGCGACCAGTTCCTGGCCATCCTGACCTTCTCGTACACATAGCTGTGCCCGCTGTAGTTGAAGGTGTCATCTGCCGGGTTCCATGTGTAGACCGAGTTCGTGATGAGCTCGTTGGTCTCGGGGTCTATGCCGACTATCTCGGTCAGGGACTTGACGCGCCTCGTCATCTTGGTGCCGACCTTGACCTGGGCCTGCATCAGCACGATGTTGAGGGCGGTTATGAGCGCCCTGGGCAGGTTGATGGGGTCGTTCTCCATCCTGTGAACCATCGCCTGGACGTCTTCTGCGTGAAAAGTGGAGTAGCAGGTCTTACCTGTGGCCATCGCCTGGAAGACGACGTAAGCTTCCTTGCCTCTGACCTCACCTACCATCAGGTATTGGGGCCTCTGTCTCATGGCGGCGGTAAGCAGGTCGAACATGTCTATCTCACCGGCAGCCTTGCCAGTGATGTGGCTCTTGCCGCCGAACCCCTCTCTTGTCAGCCCGGGAACCCAGTTCTCGTGGGGCAGGTTGAGCTCCCTGGTGTCTTCTATCGACACTATCTTCATCTGAGGTGGGATGAACAGCAGGACGGCGTTGAGTGTGGTCGTCTTGCCGCTCGCGGTACCTCCGCAGACCAGCATCGACTGGCCGTGCTCTATGGCGATCCACAGATAGGCCATCATCTCGGTGCTCATGGTCTTGAACTTGAGCAGGTCGAGTGGCGTGAAAGGGTTCTCCTTGAACCGTCTGATGGTGAACGAGGACCCCCTTTTCGTGACGTGCTTGCCCAAGGTTGCCTGCAGTCTCGACCCGTCCGGGATGGTCGCGTCGAGCAGAGGGCTGGCGACAGATATGTGCTTGCCGCACTTCTGGGCGAGCCAGACGACGAATCCGTCGAGCTCGACTTCGTTCGTGAATCTCAGGTTCGATCGGATGGAGCCGTACTTCCTGTGGTAGATGTAAAACGGGACATCCACCCCATCGCAGGAACAGTCCTCGACGTTGGCGTCGGTCATCATCACGTTGATGATGCTGTATCCGATGAAGTCCCTGGTGATGTAGTACATCACCTTCTCCTTCGCGATCGGGTTGAGGCCGATGCCCAGTTGGGCCATCATCCTCTCGACGATCCTCCGGAGGTACTTCTCCTTCTCCTCGGGGAGGGATTCGGTCATCCTCTCGACCGAGGCGACGAGTGTCTGCTTGAGCAGTTCGAGGACGTCCTTCTCGTCCTCGGACAGCTTCGGTTCGATGACCTCATAGAGGTACTCGTTCGTCTTGTTGTCGTATTTGATCCGGACATACGAGTAGTTCTCCTTGATGGGGATAATCTCGACCTCGTCCAGATTCGGCTCCGTGATCTTCGGGACATCGGTTATCCTGGACATGTCCATCCGCGCTTCGTTCCTAGTCAGGGCCACCATGACCGGCTTGGGCTTGATCTTGAGCAGGAAGTTGTAGTACGAAGACTTG
>MGVW01000040.1:2582-3154 GCA_001800675.1 Euryarchaeota archaeon RBG_13_57_23
AGTATCTCAGCCTCCGACTATCCTCAGCATCACGAAGCCCGCGACGAGCATGATGAAGCTGTGCCTGAGCCCGATCGCTATGCTCCCCTTCTGGATGACGCCTGCGAGCACGCCGTCACCCACTGCGTGGACGACCACGGACAGCAGGAAGATGAAAGTGATGGTCGGGATGATATCCACTTGGATGTTGACGCCTGCGATGTTTTCGGCGCCCATCTTGGCCGCGCTCTCGCTCACCTGGCGGCCCGCCTCCTCCATCTTGGGCAGGAACTGGCCCTGGAGGATCAGGATGGTTGCGATGAACACGAAGAACGCGATGTAGATGACCAACACATAGGTCTGCATGGTGACGCCCCTCTCCTCCTGTGTGAGGATCGTCTCCTTCGCGTCGTGGGACACCATGCTCAGGACATCCGCGACATTGCCTCCTGCGTCGTTGGCCTTCATGATGATCGAGGTCATCCTGACGACCAGGGGCGTCTTGACTCGCTCAGAGAAGAGCCTGATTGCCTCTGAGGCTGGAACGCCCCATTCGATCTGTGCGGCCATCTTCTTGATCTCAGGTGTCAGCC
>MGVW01000040.1:3163-3427 GCA_001800675.1 Euryarchaeota archaeon RBG_13_57_23
TGCCGGCGGACGCGATCACGATCGCATCTGCGAGGGTCATGCCGAATCTGCCGGCCTCGGCCACATCTCTGAGGAAGTCGGGGAGCCTCGTCTCGATCTCCCTAATACGCTTCTCCTTGGTGCTCATGTAGAATCCTATTGGCCCGAGGAGTCCGAGGATCGCGAATATGACGTAGTCAATCGGCTCGAGCGGCAGGTTGACGCTCTCTATGTAGTCCAGGAACGCCAAGAATATGAACACGCCCATGAGCCCGAAGGATAGCC
>MGVW01000040.1:3471-6369 GCA_001800675.1 Euryarchaeota archaeon RBG_13_57_23
CTCTTGAGGGCCTTCTCCCTATCTTGGTCGGTCTTCGCTTTGCTGGGCGGCATCTACATCGCACTCTCCTTTGACATGTTCCAGATGACGAACACAAAGCCGAACTGCGATATCGGGATCATTCCCATGACGATCAGGTACAGCATGAGAATCATGAAGTCCGGGTCGCTGCCCCCGACGATGGCCATGATCGCCAGTATGAGGACAAGGAACAGGGGGAACGCGACGACGACCGTCACGAACGACTCAGCGAGCATCCCGAGCGTCTCCATCTGGGACTTCAGTTCGAGCTTGTTCTCTTTCTGGTATTCCTCAGCCTTCAGCAGGAAGTAGGGCTTGAGCTGCCCACCGGATGTTGAGGTTGTGATGACTCCCTGCAGGAAGTCCTGGAACTTCGCCGACGGGGACCTCTTGGCGGCCTTCTTGATGGCGCTCAATATGTCCGAGCCGAGGAGCTCGGTGTCCCTCGTAATCCAGGCGGCCTCCTGGCTGATTTCGCCATAGACCCTCTGTCTGGACAGTTCCTTGAATATGACGTCGATGTTCACGTCCGCGGACGCCATCGCCGATATGAAGCTCATCGCAGCAGCGATTCTCTTGTTGATGTCTCTCGCACGGCTCTTGGATCTCGAACCAGGCGTGCCGAGCAACATGAAATAAGCCATCATCGGCAACAGCCCCATCGCGAGGCCCGCGACGAGCACTCTGAGGACGAGGCCGACTCCGAGGAGTCCGAACACGACAACACCAAGTACGATGGCGATTACGACGCCCACGATGGCTGCCACGAGTGTCGTCATGAGGACGTACGCCAGGTATTCCTCAGGTCTGATCTTCATGTGGGCCTTCAGGAGGAAGTCGTCGAGGACCTGCAGCTGGTCTGTCTTCGTCTTCGCGTACTTCCCCATCGTCCTCCAGGCTAGGTCCTGGAATGGCGAGAGCTTGATGTACTCCGGGACAGTCCCTTTCACGAGCCTGACCGCATGTGGTCCGATGGTCTCGCCCCCAGTCGCTATCTTCGTCTTGAGGTACTGGGCGGGCTTGACCTCGACCTGCTTGAACATGTTGGATACTTCAGGCAGCTGCGGCACCCCCTGGTGTGACGATGGCGCCCGGCTTGGGGACAGAGCCGTAGAGGTCCTTTCGGACCATTTCGGCCGTTATCTTGGGGTCCTTGTAGTATTCCCTGATGAGGCCCCAGATCCTGCGGTGGTCGGTGATGTCCTTGGAGACCATGTACTTGACAATGTCGACCCTCCGCTCGAACTCCAGCATGAGTTCCTCGTGCGTCAGGTTCTTCATCTCCATGATCTTGTCGAACAGGAAGCTGTGGCCCTTGAAGATGAACTTGTCAGAAGCCTGGTCCCATTCGTAGACGGTGTTGCTGATCAGCTCGTTCGTCTCAGGCTCGAACCCTACGATCTCGATCAGCTGTTTAATCCGCCTGACCATGTCCATCCCGACCCTCGCATGTGTCTGGATGATGACGTTCCTCAGCGCAGTGAGCAGGATCCTGGGACAGTTGATGGGCGGGTTCTCGAGCCTGTTGACCATGCCCTTGACGCTGTCCGCGTGCATCGTGGAGTAAGTAGTGTGGCCCGTGGCCATCGCTTGGAACATCGTGTAGGTTTCCTTGCCCCTGACCTCACCGACGATGATGTAGTTGGGCCTCTGCCTCAGCGCGGCCCTCACGAGGTCGTACATGTCGATCTCGCCGGCCGCCTTCCCGTCCGGTCCGCGCTCGCCCGCTCCGGACCTGGTGGCGCCAGGGATCCAGTTCTCGTGGGGGAGGTTGATCTCTCTCGTGTCCTCCATCGTGACGACCTTCGCGCCGGGCGGTATGAACAGCGCAATCGCGTTCAGCGTGGCGGTCTTTCCGCTCGCAGTGCCTCCGCAGATGATGGCGGACTCCCCGTGCTCCACGCTGAGCCACAAGTATGCCACTATCTCTGGCGATGCAGTGCCGTATTTGATGAGTTCGACTGGCGTGAAAGGCTTCTCCTTGAACCGTCTGATGGTGAACGATGCGCCCCTGGTAGTGACCTCCCTCGCGTACGTCGCCTGTACTCTGTGCCCCTCGGGAGTGGTCCCGTCCAGAATCGGGTTGGAGACGGAGAGTTGCTTGCCGCACCTCTGGCCGAGGTTGACGACGAACGAGTTGAGGTCGTCCTCATCCTCGAACACGATGTTCGTCTTGATCGATTCGAACTTGCCGTGGAAGACGAACAGCGGAATGCCGACGCCGTCGCAGGAAACATCTTCGATGTGAAGGTCGTTCATGAGGGCGTCTATGGGTCCGTATCCCACGAAGTCCCTCGCGATGAAGTAGCTGATCTTGTCCTTTGAGATCGGCTCGATGCTGAGCCCCCTGGACTTGATGAAGCTGTCCACGCTCTTCTCGAGGTAGGTCTTCTTGTCCATGACCGTTATCTTCTCCCACTCGTATTCGAGGGTCTTCTCCAGGGTCTCCTTGATCAGCTTGAGCAGCTCCTCCTCGTCCTCCGTCAGCTTGGGCTCGATCACGGTCAGGATGTACTCACTTGTGGCGACGTTGTAAGTGCCCCTTATGTAGCTGAACGGCTCGAGGACGGCGTAGAAGGCCTCCTCCCTGATGTTCGGGTCGGTGATCGCGGGTATCTCCGTATACACGGAGCCCCTGCCGCGGCTCCAGTCCTTCCTTCTTGCCGCTGCACCCCTGGCCTGCTTCACAGTCATCGGTTCCGACTTCAGTTTGCTAATCGCCCCGACCCAGCCCTGGTATATCTTCTGGCCCATGGGCATCCTGGAGCCCTTCTCGGTATCGTCGGTCTTCATCTTGGGTTGAGCTTCAGCCATCTGTTCCCACCTCACAACCCTAGCTCACCTATCGCCACTTTGATCGTGGCGCGGGTGTGGTCA
>MGVW01000041.1:0-5679 GCA_001800675.1 Euryarchaeota archaeon RBG_13_57_23
CACGAACCCCGGGCTGTCCGACCTCACCATACAGTTAGTGACCAAGCACGGGACCGCGTGGTACAACTACTTCAACAGGACGCTCGGACAGGCAGGCCTTGTGGAGGGCGCGAACTATGACATGGCCACGCCCGTGCTATACAAGTTCAGCGATTCGTCGTTCAACTACTACACGATGACGTTGGTGATTCACGATGTCAAGGTCCTTGACTACACCCAGGCAAACGTCCGGATGTCGATCGGAGAGATCGGGGTGTGAGGTGGGAGAAGATGGTTGAAGCCAAACCCAAAGTCAAGACCGAACTCGATGTGAAGGCCCCGAAGCTGCCTCTTGGATCCAGGATCTACCAGGGCTGGGTAGGCTCGATCGCCAAGATGAAGGCCGAGCCAATGGATGTCAAGCAGGCCAGAGGCGCTTCTGCGCGGAAGAGGGACTGGAGCCGAGGACGCGGTTCCGTCTACACGGAGATACCTCCCATCACCGACTCGAACATCAGCGAGGTCGGGTTCTACGCGGTCCAGGACCCGTTCAGCTACATAGTGGCGACCTACAACCAGGCGACGAGCGAGTACATGCTGAATGTCATAGAGCCGAAACTCACAGAGGATGAAGAGGAAATCCTGGTGCTCATCAAGGATACCCTCGAGAAGACACTGGACTATGAGTGGGAGAAGCTCTCGGTGATGGACAAGAGGGAGTACCTCGAGAAGAGCGTCGAGAGCTACATCAAGTCGAGAGGGCTATCGATCGAGCCCATATCAAAGGACAAGATCAGCTACTTCATAGCCAGGGACTTCGTCGGCTACGGTCCGATTGAAACACTGATGAACGACCTGCACATAGAAGATGTGTCGTGCGACGGCGTCGGCATACCGCTGTTCGTGTTCCACGGCAAATTCGAATCTATCAAGACCAACATTTCCTTCCCCGACGAGAACTCACTCAATTCCTTCGTGGTCAACCTTGGTCAGAGATGTGGAAAGCAGCTCTCGGTCGCGAATCCTATCCTGGACGGAACGACAGGCGAAGGTCACAGAGTACAGGCGACCTACGCTCGAGAGGTTACGACGAGAGGAGCCTCGTTCACCATCAGGCGATTCAAGGAGAAGCCTTTCACACCTGTGGAGATCATAAAATACGGCACCGCGTCGCCTGAGATCATCGCGTACATGTGGCTGAGCGTCGAGCACGGCGAATCAGCCATCATCTGTGGCGGCACTGCGAGCGGGAAGACCGCGACCCTCAACGCGATGGCACTTTTCATACCTCCTGGCGCAAAGATCGTCACGATGGAAGACACGAGGGAGATAAACCTGCCACACGAGAACTGGATCCCTGGCACGACCAGATCTGGCTCTGGGGAGAGAGGTCCTGACGGCAAGGCAGCGGGTGAGATCGACATGTACGATCTCGTCAGAGCCGCCTTGAGGCAGAGGCCAAACTACATCATCGTCGGAGAGGTCAGAGGCAAGGAGACCTACACGATGTTCCAAGCGATGGCGACGGGTCACACGACTTTCTCAACGATGCACGCGGACAGCGTCAAGGGCATGGTGAACAGGCTCGAGAACCCGCCCATCAACTGTCCCAGGATCCTGCTGACCGCGCTCAGGAACGTCATAATCCAGACGCATGCCAGGGTAGGCATGGACATGGTCAGGCGCATAAAGCAGATCATAGAGATAGTCGGATTCGAGCCGGAGACCAACGAGCTGATCAGCAACACTGTCTACGAGTGGGACCAGGCAACTGACAAGTTCATCTTCAAAGGCCACAGCTTCCTGTTCGACAAGATCATGGAAATGAAGAACCTGACTCACGAGGAGCTTCTACAGGAGTTCGAGCGCAGAGTCGACATCGTGAAGTACCTCGTCGCGAAGGACATGGCGGACTTCCGGGACATCTGGGAACTCATCAGGGAGTACTACAAGGAGCCCAAGGTGTGCGCCGAACGCGTCCGAAAGGAGCTCTACGGGGCAGTGCAGAAACCCGGAGTGACCGTTGCGCCAAATGGAGGTGCTGTACCTGCCTGAAGTTACGGACCTGTTCAAGAAGGTCGAAGTCAAACCCGCCCAATACCTCAAGACGAAGATATCGGACCCGGGGGCTAGGCTCGGGCCGCACCCTGTTCGGCTCATCAAGGGCGCCGTTCCGGAATACATCAAGCTCTCGCAGTTCCAGGATCTTTCGTGGAGGACCATGGGCAAGTACGCGAAGACGAAGACTGCCAGGTTACAGCAGCTTGACGATTCATTGCTCAAAGCTCACATGAAGATCAGGCCAGAGGAATACCTCGCATACGTCATGATGGCCACTCTCGTCGCGGCGATCGCCGGAATCGCCATAGCGATCGTGGTCGGCGTCCTGATATTCGGGATACTGGGCGTGTCCCTCCTCCTACGGGTACTCGTCGCAGGATTGGCCATCGGCCTGCTGCCTGTGATGGCCTATTTCATGCTGTTGGGTGGCCCCGGAAGCAGGGCGAAAGCGCGTGGCAGGGACATCGACAAGAGAATCGCGGCCGCGATGAGCTTCATCTCGGCGATGGCTTCTGCGGATGTCAACATCGATGTCATATTCAAGGAACTCTCGAGGCAGAAGGTCTACGGGGAGATACACCAGGAGGCAGCATGGATCACGAGGGACACAGAACTCCTTGGATGTGATATACTGACCGCCATCAAGAAAGCGGCCCGAAGATCGCCTTCCGCGAAATTCCAAGATTTCCTACAGGGCGTCATCACAACGTCAACGTCTGGAGGCCAGCTCAAGCCCTACTTCCTGCTCAAGGCGGAGGAGTACCAGAAGGAGAACAAGCTCGCCCTGAAGTCCCAGATGGAGACCCTGGGGATGCTCGCGGAGTCCTTCGTGACCGTCGTGGTCGCCTTCCCCCTGTTCCTTGTGCTCATCCTGGCGATCATGGCCATCGTCGGTGGCGGTGACCCTGGCTTCATGCTGCTGATGCTGTATGTCATCGTCCTGGGCATGATACCCGTGTCACAATTCGGGTTCATCTTCGTCATTTGGAACATGTCAAAGGAGGCTGCGATGTAATGCCCGCCCAAAGGAAGATGTCTGAAAAGGAGAGGGACAAGGCCCTGAAGCAGATCCTCGCCACCGAGAAGGTGGATCTCACGAAGACCTGGTTCGGCCTTTCGATAGCGATCGCTGCGGTCTTCGGGTTCTTCGCATTCATCGACCAGATAGGGAGCTTCGACTTCCCCCTGGAACCGATCGACTGGATCATACTCGCGATGCTGTCCGTGATAAGCATCGGGTTCTACGTGAGCGCCAAGGAGAAGCACATCCACGAGATTGAGACCAGGCTGCCCGACTTCCTACGTGATGTCGCAGAGGCGGGCAGGTTCGGCATGACCCTCGCAGATGCGATAGTGGTCGCGTCCTCTGGCAGGTATGGAAGACTCACGCCCGAGATCAAGAAGATGGCCGCTCAGATAGAGTGGGGTGTCCCCGCGTCAGAGGCCATCAGGCTCTTCGCAACGCGTGTGAAGACGCCGCTTGTGGTCAGGATGTCATCCATCATCATGAAGGCCAACGACGCCGGCGGCAATGTCGCGGACGTCCTAAGCATGGTCTCGCACGACGCCAAGGAGACCATCCTCACAGACGAGGAGCGTGGAGTCACGATGCAGACCTACGTGCTCGTCGTCTACATCGCGTTCTTCGTGTTCATCGCAACCATCCTCATCCTGCAAGGCCAATTCCTGCCGAAGATGGAGGACGCGGGGGCCTCGGTGAGCGAGCAGGCTGAGAAGGCGGGCGTAGGCGAGATACCCGGTGTGAGCATCCAGACAGACATCATTCCGGCGGTGTCCTTCGTGTTCTTGCTGTCAGTGGTGGTACACGCCTTGGGCGACGGCATACTCGCGGGAGTCATACAGAAAGGAAGCATCTCCATCGGGCTCAGGCACAGCTTCATCATGCTGCTGGCCGGATTCCTATCTCTCAGAATACTCTTCGGGTGATCAATACGACCGAGACAGTGCAGCCAAAAACGCAACCAGAGATGGCCGAAGAAGCGCCTGAGAAGAAGAGCCCTGGCCTCAAATCGGCATACTACAACTTCCTCCTGAAGCTCAAGCCGAAGCCGTTCATGGTGGCGCTCTCACACGAGGAGGCGACCGTCGATAAGGGCATGGTCGTCGATATCCCGAAAATCACCGAATCCAACATGGACGAGGTCGAGATCATACCTGTCAAGCAGAACTACGCCTACGTGAGGATCAAATACGACAACAAGGCCAACGAATATCTGTACGAGGTCATCGAGCCGAAGCTGCTCGAAGAGGAGAAGGATGTCCTCGAACTCCTGAAACAGACCCTCGTGGCCTCTGTCGAGCACATGACCGAGGCCGCGCCCGAGGAGAAGGAGAAGTACCTCCGGAGAATCGTCGAGAAGATGATGGTCCAGCTGGGCATCTCGCTCAACCCGATCTCGAAGGAGAAGGTGATGTACTATGTCACCAGGGACTTCCTCGGATACGGGGTCGTCAACGTAATGATGCTCGACCCGAACGTCGAGGATTGCTCCTGCGACGGCGTCATGGTCCCGATCTACATCTACCACAGGAAGTACGGTTCGATCAGGTCCAGCCTGAGATTCGACACGGACCTCGAGCTGGATGGATATGTAGTCTGGCTGGCCCAGAAGTGCGGCAAGCACATATCCGTCGCGAGCCCGTTGCTCGACGCCACGATCCCCGACGGGTCAAGGCTGCAGGCGACTCTCGGAAAGCACGTCACGAAGAGGGGCTCCTCGTTCACAATCAGACGGTTCAAGGAGAACCCGTTCACGCCACTCGACCTGCTCAAGTTCAAGACGATGAGCACCGAGATGATGGCCTATCTCTGGATCGCGATAGAGTACGGCCAGTCGATGCTCGTGTGCGGAGGTACTGCGAGCGGCAAGACCACGACCCTGAACGCGGTCCTGCTTTTCATACCGCCGCAGATGAAGATCGTCTCCATCGAAGACACCAGGGAGCTCAACCTGCCCCACGAGAACTGGGTCCCCGGGCTGACACGAGAAGGTTTCGGGGGCAAGAGCCACATAACTGGCCGCGCCACAGGTGAGATCGACATGTTCGACCTGCTCACGGCAGCCATGAGACAGAGGCCCCAGTACCTGATGGTCGGTGAGGTCAGAGGCAAGGAGGCGTATGTCGTTTTCCAGGCCATGGCCACAGGTAAGACCTGCTACTCGACATTCCACGCGGAGGACGTCCAAGCAATGGTCCACAGAATGGAGAACGACCCGATCAACCTGCCAAGGGCGCTCGTGACAGCACTCAACGTAGTGCTCCTTCAGGCCCAGGTCAAAGTCGGCACGAAGATGACGAGGCGCGTGAAGTCCCTGACAGAGATAGTCGGCATCGACCCGGAGACGAACGAGCTGATCACAAACTCGGTCTACACCTGGAACCCTGCGGATGACACTTTCAACTACAGCGGCCACAGCTACATCTACGAGAAGGTCAGGATGGCCAGGAACTGGTCCCCGAGGGAGATGGAGCGGGAGATCAAGAGACGTGTTGATATCCTGGACTACATGAAGAAGGTGGCCATGGACAGCCACAAGAAGGTCGCGACCATCATCTCCGCCTACTACAAGGACCCCGAGAAGGTCATGAAAGAGGTCAGAGCGAAGCTCGCCGAGG
>MGVW01000041.1:5940-6121 GCA_001800675.1 Euryarchaeota archaeon RBG_13_57_23
CGAGGCTCTCGCCTGCTAGCACCATGTTCTGTACCATCAAGAGTGCATCCTCTATCCCGAACATGAGCAGGGTGAGGTCATTGGTGCGCAATCTCCATCCCCTTTTGGCCATTATCAGCTCGAACTTGTGGACATCGACGCATATCGTGAATAGGAGCGGTGCGCCAAAGGCATGCTTCGA
>MGVW01000041.1:6240-6350 GCA_001800675.1 Euryarchaeota archaeon RBG_13_57_23
ACCTGTGGCGCATCATGGTCCGCATAACTTCGTTCATCAGAGTCACCATACTCACCAACGGACGAATCGTGTTAGATCGTATAGTAAGATTCCGTCAGCTCGCGCTGAGC
>MGVW01000041.1:6428-6555 GCA_001800675.1 Euryarchaeota archaeon RBG_13_57_23
TGGGAAGCATCATGCCTGTCGGTGCGAACACCGTGCCGCACTTGTGACAGACCGTGGCCTCCTTCGGGTTGAGAGTGCCGCACACCGGGCACGGAACCGGCCCCTCCTTCTTCTTCTCTTCCTCTTT
>MGVW01000042.1 GCA_001800675.1 Euryarchaeota archaeon RBG_13_57_23
TCCTCCTGAGTTGTCCAGCCAAATAAACTGAAATGCTTGGCGAGATGAGTAGGGCCGACTCACTCCGGTAATCTACCCTAAGTTGCTCATTCCATTTATATCCTCGCCAACAAGGCTATTTCCAAGTTGCATATGTACAATTCCGAGTGCGCCTTTGTGGAAGACTTTCAATCAAATGGGGGAATAAGTTGAAAATTTCTTAATTAGGATGGGGAATTTGCTAAAAATTCGAAATCAACAAAAACGATAATGAAAAGGGGTCGAAAGTGGGGTTTATATTGCGACGGTCATATATTTTTGATAACCGTCGCATTGTTTGAGGGGTCTCGTCACTTCCGGTGGAGCAAACGACAGACCCAGCATAGACGCCTGTACATCAGGCGACACAACTGGCCATCGGCACATTCACTTCAGGTAGGGCAACTTATTCACTATGTCGCCCAATCCTGCCTCCTGGAGTGACTTCTTCGTCGGCCTGCCCTGATCGTCCCAGTTCCAGAGCTTGTAGTACTCCGAGAGCATCTTCTCGAAGTCCGCTTTCGGGAGGTTCTTGCCCTTCGTCTTACCCTCGGGCAGCGGCTCTTTCTCCAGGCGCTCGGGCATCGTGTCGTCCTTCCGCGAGAATCCCTCTCTCACGTTGAACGCGCGCGTGAGGTTCCAGATCTTCCTTCCGACCTGCCTCAGGTGCTCCTCGCTTGAGCTCACTCCCGTCACAGCGGTGTAGTACTTCGCCATGTTCGGGAAGTTGACGCTGTAGAAGTCGCAGAAGATGAAGCTCCACTTCACGCTCGTCCTCGTCTGGTCTTCGACGCACAATGCGGCTTTTCCCTCGGGGCTCCACGGGTCCCCGCTGCCGTACGCGTCGCCAGCAACTGGCCAAGCTCTGAGGTGACAGGCGCCCCTGTCTGATGTCGCGTACGCGAGAGCCATTCCGATCGTCCCTCTCGGATCGTACGCAGGGTACTCCATGCCCTTGACCTCCATGACGAGCTTCTCCGCGCCCTTGCCGATCTTCTTCGCGGCCCTCTTGCCACCGTCTGCGAGGGTGTCGCCGATATGCTGTCTGTTGGCGATCATCGCAGGCATCTTCGCATAGGCCTCCTCGTTGCCGAACTTGAGGTCGAGCCCTCCTGTGTCCTTCTTCGTGAGTATTCCCTTCTCGTACAGGTCCATCGCCAATCCAACAACATTTCCCGCGGATATGGAGTCCAGTCCAAGCCTGTCGCAGTCCTCGACGAACTTGACGATCGCCTCGATGTTCTTGATGCCGCAGTTCGAGCCGCACATGCCGAGCGTCTCGTACTCGGGTCCCTCCGTCCATGCGCCCTTGAACACGCCCTGCTTGACCTTGGCCGAGCTGCCGCATGCGATCGCGCAGTCAAAGCACGCTTTCTTGCGGACCAGGACACGCGACTTCAACGCCTCCGAGTTGATGCCATCGACGCTGCCAAACATGCCCGAATGCCAGTCATTGGTCGGAAGTAATCCTGCATCGTGGCTCATCTGCACAAGGATCGGTGTTCCGTCGGTGATCATGCCCGAGTGGTCGGGATTCTCGATGACGTCCTTGATGATCATCTCCTTGGCCATCTTCGTAAAGCTGTCGATGTCCTTGACCTCGACGCCCAACGTTCCTCTCGCCGCGACAGCCTTTAGGTTCTTGGAGCCGAACAAAGCGCCAGTGCCTCCTCTGCCCGCGTTCCTAGTGAGGTCGCTCGTGACGCTGGATATGAGCCCCAGCTTCTCCCCCGCTTGGCCGATTGAGGCTACCCTCGCCCACTTCTCGCCCGTTTCCTTTCGGATGAGCTCCTCGGTCTTGAAAGTGTCCTTGCCCATGAGATTCTTCGCGTCCCTGATCTCGACCTTGCCATCCTTAATCCAGAGATACGACCACTTCTTGGCCTTCCCCTTGATGATGACGCCGTCCACGCCAGTGTACTTCAGCTCCGAGCCGAAGTACCCGCCCGCGTAGCTGTCCAGGAACGTCCCTGTGAGCGGAGACTTGCTGACTATCACATATCGGCCGGTCAGCGGAGTCATCGTGCCGACCAATGGCCCTGTCCAAATCGAGAGTATGTTCTCCGGTGACATCGGGTCCGTTCCAGGCTTGAGTTCCTCGAACAGATATCGTGCCCCGAGGCCCTTTCCACCGATGTACTGCTTTGCCCACTCTTTGTTGAGCGGCTCGGTCGTAATCTTCTCGTTCGTCAAATCGACTCTGAGCACTTTACCTTGATATCCATCTCCAGCCATCAGAATCACCTCTTCAGGACGCCCTTAGGGCACGTCTCGACACACTGAGGGGCCCCTCCGCAAAGATCGCACTTTATCGAGTAGCTTCCTGACGGGTCCAACCAGCATCCGTTGTAAGGGCACGCCTCCACGCACGCGCCGCACGCGGTGCACAGATCCTTGTCGACATAGTAGATGCCGAGGCCCTCGTTGAGCTTGATGGCCTCAACGGGGCACGATTCCACGCACGGGTGCTCGTCGCATTGCTTGCAGTAGTTCAGCTTGTACTCGCCCGGCTCGGGGAAGAGGTCCTGGACCTCGATCCTCGCCTCGCTCGGGTTGAACTTGCCGGTGTGTGTCGCAGAGCACACAACGGCGCACAATTGACAGCCTGTGCACTTACTCAGGTCAGCCTTCAATCCTTCGCTCATTTGGTCTCCCTCCCAAATCGTGATCATTCCTCGAATTGCATGTTGGCGCCGGGGTGGTTGAAATGGTCATCGAAAAAGCTCAGTCTGTACCCCTGTACCAAGCCCCCATGGGACAGTCAATGTGAACGCAGACTCCGTATATATCTCTTATCGGATTCAAGCATGCTGGCTGGTGTCAAGCCAGGTTGACGATTGGATACTCAGTCACGAAGGGCGATATGCTTTTCGAAGCCTATCACCGTGACGTTTTTTCAACAAACAATTTAAATATTATTATTACTATTTATTAATTGACGGATGAGATATTATGAGCTCCGGGCTCGCGATCGCGCTCATCCTCGCGGTGATGCTAGCGATGCTGGTACTTGTCGGGATCTTCATATTGGTCGCGAGGAACAGGAGGAACAGGATTAACACTCCACCCACCGCCGTCGCTGGCCCTGGGTACAAGCATGACCTCAGCCGAGTGCAGTACTTCGGTCAGTCAGCTGCGAGATCTCCTGAGCAACATGAGGAACTCCAACTAACGAGTGTGAAGCACGAGGACCTGCGTAACAAGCCGCTCCCGAGGTGTCCGTTCTGCGAAACGGCCCTCGCTTTCGGAGACGTTAGATGTCCAAAGTGCGGCAAGGAGTTGCAGCAGTCACCGTTGAAAAGGTAATATAACAGACCCCGCTCATCCAGAATTGATGATACCCGAAGGGACCCAGGTGATGCTGATCGATGCATCCGGGAAGAAACATCTCCTCAAAGCTCGGACGCAGATGATCGAAGTCGGCGGCTTGGGCGTCATCGACGGGAATTCGATCTGTGGCTCGAATTACGGCGATGCGCTCAAGGTCGGGGGCAAGGAGTTCCTAGTCTGCCGACCGTCTCTCAAGGATCTGCTAGGAGTCATCGAAAGGCGCGCGCAGATAGTGACCCCGAAAGACTCGTTCTCAATCCCGATGCACCTAGACATCGGTTGTGGCGACCGAGTGATAGAAGGAGGAGTAGGTTCGGGCGCGCTCACCCTCGTTCTGCTGCGGGCTGTGGGAACGAGCGGAGTCGTGCACTCATACGAGGTAAGGAACGACTTCGCGGCCATTGCTGAGAAGAACGTATCCTTGTTGGAGAACGCAGGCTCTTGGAGGCTGCATGTCGCGGACGTCTGCACAGCCGAACTCGAGAAAGATGCCGATGCCGGAGTCCTCGATATCCCAAATCCTTGGGACGCGCTCCCGAACCTTGTCAAGGCCATCAGGATCAGCGGGACTATCTGCTGCTACGTGCCGAACGCAAACCAACTGGAAACCACCGTGCGGAAAATGCGCGAGCTGGGTCTTGACGAGATTGTCGCGTTCGAAACACTCCAGCGCGAGATGATTGTCCACGAGGGGGGCGTAAGGCCGAGCTTCGACATGCTCGGGCACACGGGATATCTTGCTTTTGGACGGAAGATGCGCAATTCATCGTGACCCCTCAAAATCTAAGTATGCGCTTCTGCAATCTCCCACGCAGGTGACATCGGGATGGTTATTGCAGAGGTCAGGGTCGAGCTGAAGAAGGGGGTGGCGGACCCTGAGGGCAAGAACACTTTGAAGGCGCTCGAGCTGTTGGGATTCGAGGGATTGAAGGATGTGAAGACCGTGAAGGTCTTCGACATTGTGATGGACGATAAGAGTCCGGGGGAGGCAGAGAAGAGAGTCGACGAGATGTGCAGGAGGCTTCTCGCGAACCCGGTCATCCACAACTACTCTATCAAGATGAAGTGAGGGACCGGCATGTCAACAGACAAGCTGTACACACGCCGTGAGGTCCCGTTCGAACTCGTGGAGATCAACCTGGAAGGCGCATCAGACTCCGAGCTTGTTGAGCTCAGCAGGGAGAGCGGCACGGCCCTCTCGCTTGAGGAGATCAAGCGCATCAGAGATTTCTTCCAGCAGAAGGGCAGACCTCCCACCGATGTCGAGTTTCAATCGCTCGGCCAGGCCTGGAGCGAACACTGTTGCTACAAGAGCTCCAAGATATACCTCAAACAGTACGTCTTCGGCATAAACACGCGCCAGGTCATCGACCGGGGCGACGCCGGAGTCATGGAATTTGACAAGGACCACGCCTATGCCTTGAGAATCGAGAGCCACAATCACCCGAGCGCGGTGGAGCCATACGGTGGTGCCGCCACCGGTATCGGTGGGATAATCAGAGACGTCCTCTGCATGGGGGCGCAGCCAATCGCACTCGTTGATCCGTTGTTCTTCGGTCCGCTGGATTATCCGTTCGAGAAGCTCCCCGCGGGGATCAAGCACCCGAAGTATCTCTTTGGCGGGATCGTCGCTGGCATCAGGGACTACGGTAACAGGGTCGGGATTCCAACGGTGTCGGGCGGCGTTTGGTTCGACGAGAGCTATGTCGGGAACTGCCTCGTGAACGTAGGGTGCGTCGGAATCTGTGAGAAGAAGAACCTCCGAAAGAACGCTGTCAGGGGACCGGGCGATGTCCTGGTCCTCGTAGGCGGCAGAACTGGCAGAGATGGAATCCACGGAGTCACTTTCGCCTCTGCAGTGCTTACGAAGGAGAGTGAGACGGAGTCCAGAGGAGCCGTCCAGCTCGGAGATCCGATCATGAAGGAACCAGTCATCCATGCCCTGCTCGAAGCGAACGAGAAGGGCTTGGTTAACGGAATGAAAGACCTCGGAGGAGGCGGCCTCTCCTGCGTAGTCGGCGAGATTGCCCTTGCTGGTGGTTGCGGAGCCGAGGTCGATCTGTCCAAAGTCCCGCTCAAGGAGGAGGGGCTGGCGCCGTGGGAGATCTGGGTTTCGGAGTCTCAGGAGCGGATGATGCTCTCAGTCTCTCCGAGGAATGTGGACGAGGTCCTGCACGTGTTCAGGCTGTGGGATGTGCCTGCCACGCCTGTAGGCAAGGTCATTCCCGAGAAGTCCGTCCGACTGTTCTTCCAGGGCGAGAAGGTATTCGACCTCGAACTCGAATTCCTGACCGCCGGTCCAGAATACTGTCGTCCATGCAGCGCCGAACGGATGGATTCCAGGAAGAAAGAGAAGGCACCTCACGCCAAAGCCAGGTACGACAAGGAACTCATCAAGCTGCTAAGTTCGGCCAACATATGCAACAAGGACTGGGTCATCAGGCAATACGACCATGAGGTCCGCGGGAACACGGTGATCAAGCCCCTACAGGGTAAGCTCGGTCATTCGAGTCACGGTGATGCAGCGGTTCTCAAACCGGTCGAAGATTCCTTCAGGGGCCTCGCAATCACAACTGCATCGAACCCGTTCGCAGTAGGCATCGATCCGTACAAAGGAGGAAAGACCTGCGTCGACGAAATGTGCAGGAACCTCGCGTCCGTTGGTGCGAGGCCACATTCGTTCACCAATTGCCTGAATTTCGGCAACCCAGAGAAGCCGGATAGGCTCTGGCTTTTCAGGGAGGCCGTCAGGGGCATGGGTGAGGTCGCCAAGGCTCTGAACATCCCGACTCCTTCCGGCAACGTCAGCTTCTACAACGAGGCCCCGTCGGGGGCGGTGCTGCCAACGCCGAGCCTGTTGGGTTGCGGCATAGTCCGTGACATCAGGAAGTGCGTGACCTCCGACCTCAAGCGGGAAGGCAACACTATCGCTCTTGTTGGCGCGACAAGACCTGAGATGGGGGCATCGCAATACTACAGGATGACCAAGAGCTACTCAGGCAGGGTCCCGGATGTCGACATACTCGCCCTCAAGGCGGGCATGGAGGTCGTGATAGGTGGCATCGAAAGAAGTGCGATAGTCTCTTGCCACGACATCTCGGACGGAGGCCTGGCAGTCGCGCTAGCGGAGATGTGCATAGGCGGGGACGTCGGCGCTGAGGTCGATCTCAGCAGAATGGAGAAGCTGAGGTCCGACGTCAGATTGTTCTCGGAGGCTAACAGCAGGTGGCTCGTTGAGCTGAAGAAAGGGAAGGAGAAACAGCTACCCAAGGACAGAAAGACAAAGGTCGTCCGGCTTGGAACAGTCGGCGGCGATTCGCTCAAGATGACAGCAGGCAAGATGCTCGTTAACTCGGATGTCGACAAACTCGCGCGGAGCTTCAACTCGACACTATGGAGGTTGGTCGGATGAAGGCCAGCCAGGTCAAGGTATGCGTCCTGAGGATCGAGGGAACGAACTGCGAGGAGGAGTCCTTCGCCGCGTTCAAGCGCTTGGGAACTAGACCTGAGAAGGTGCATCTCAAACAACTCACTGGGACGGACGTCGCACACGAGGAGAAACGGAACCTGTCCGATTATCAGATCCTGGTACTGCCTGGCGGATTCTCCGCGGGCGACTATGTGCGTGCGGGCGCGATTTTTGCCGCGCGCATGAAGAGCAAGCTCTCGAAGGACCTAGTCGGATTCGTCAAATCCGGAAAGCCCATCCTTGGGATCTGCAACGGATTCCAGATACTGGTCGAAACCGGCCTTCTGCCTGCGATGTCTGGTGTGATGTCGGAGGTACCCGAAGCAGTCCTGGGAACGAACGATTCCGGAAGGTTCGAGTGCAGGCCCACACTGCTACGAAAAGTCAACAAAGGAAGCTGCGCGTTCACCTCACGGATATCGCCTGACAAGATATCGCTGATACCTTCTGCCCATGCTGAGGGGAAGCTGATGTTCCCGCTGGAGAAGGCGAAGAAGATCGTCCGCGAACTCGAGGACAATGACCAGATAGTGTTCAAATACGTCGATCCCGAAGGAAACCTGGCAGGATATCCCTGGTGTCCGAACGGTTCGACCGACAACATCGCTGGGATATGCAACAGAGAGGGCAACGTCTTCGGCTTGATGCCTCATCCGGAGAGAGTGTTCTTCAGATTCACGCATCCCGACTGGACGAGGTCACCCGACGGACCTGGCGATGGCAAAGCCGTTTTCGAGTCGGTTCTGGAATACGTAGCCAAGAAGCTGTGAGAGTCCTGCTCAGGCATTAGAGCGCGACGTGCCTCTTACAGAGACACTATTAGTTCGACCTGGTCGCCGTCCTTCAATCCCAGTGAGCGTCTGAGATGGTACTTGCAGATCACCTCTATGATGTCGGTGTGATGTGATCTCACAGGAAGTACTACCGCGCACTCCATGTTGTGTATGGTCGCCAGGAAGCACTTGACATCACCGAAAGTCCTGCCTTCCTTCTCGAACCCCTTGATCAATATTCCTTCGGATTTGCGCAGTATGTCGAGTTTAGGAAGCTCCGGATCCGCCAGCCTGAGGTTGAGCGTCCCCTCGAATGGTTTGAACCAGAGCTTCTTCTGGAATTGGTCTGCGTAAGCCTCCTGATTCACGTAGTACTGACCCTCACCGAGGCCAGATGTTACATTCCCGATCAACACCAGGTGGTCCTTCATCTCGAAAATCCGCTGATAGTCCGAGTACTCTTTCCTCAGTAGGTCGAACCCTTTGTCGGTGAGCTTGATTCGCTGTCTCCTGGCGCCCAAGTCCCGTTCGATGAGGCCCTCTCCGAGCAGCTCCAGTATCTTCTTCGAGGCAGACTGCTGACTTATCTCGAGCACATTTCCAAGCTCTCGCGAAGATATCGCGATGTAGTCATGGACGCCGCCCATGAGAGCTATGTGCTTCAGAGTGGCAATCTGCTTCTCATGCATGCGACTGCTCGGATTACGTAGGACTCATAATATCTTTTCGTCGGATAATTGGCTAGAACTCGTCGGCCACTAGATATCGCTCTGCCCGCAACCTAATTACTGGAATTCTACGCTCCCTGAGCCGGGAAATCAGTTCCCTATCATTTGTCAGGACAGCTGCCTCCCGTTGCTCGGCGATGGCTAGCACAGCATCATCTCCGCTGAGCTCCGTCTCAACGATGCTGTATTTTCGCGCGAGCGCGAGCGCGGCCTTCGCACTCTTATCCGTTGCGTTGGACAGCTCGCCAAGAACCGAGCTCGGGACAAAGACGGGTATCTCCCCGAAAAGCCTCTTGAGCTCCCGATCCAAATTGAGCTTGAACTGAAAAGGCATGAGCAGCCCGTTCGCGTCGAGGACTATGGACCTGGGCAAGAGACCACGCGCCTACTCGATGACGCCGTAGCCGATCAGGCGCCACTTGCTAGCTATACGCCTGGAGATTGCTATCCTCTGGCCCTTCTCGACGCAGACCGGTATCTTGAGCGATACCTCCGCCGAGTCTGACCGGCCGCTCGTGACCACTCCCACCGTCGTGGCCGTCCCCGCGCTCAGCATGAGAGGTTCGTTGGTCTTCAGACTGTCAACGGCAAGGTCGGAGGTCACACCGACCACACGCTTCATCAGCTCGGTCCTGAAAGCGAGTTCGTTGACCATCGGTGGAAGCGTCCCGGGAACGCCCGCGATCCTGCCGACTAGAGAATCCGACTTGGTGAAAGATGGGTCCAGACCGGTGCCGATGGCGATGAGCCCCCCCGGCGTCGCCTTGTCGAGCGCAAGTCCACCAGCGAAGAGAGACCTGATCTTGGTGATGATCGGCTCCCACGAGGATTTGCTGCCGACCGTGACCTTCCTGCCAGGGACGATCTCGATCTCGTCGCCGACTTCGAGAGTACCTTGGGTGAGGGAGCCTCCAATCACACCACCCCTGAGGTTCTCAATCTTCGTCCCGGGCACATTCACATCGAAAGACCTGGCAACGTACATCCTCGCAGGCTTGGATTTGTCCCACTTCGGAGTCGGGATCTTCGCCTCGATGGCCTCGATGAGCATGTCTATGTTGACGTCGTGATGTGCAGATATCGGGATGATAGGTGCCTTCTCTGCGATGGTGCCCTTGATGAATTCCTGGATCTCTTTGTAGTTCGCCCTAGCCTCCTCGGCGGAGACTATGTCTATCTTGTTCTGGACGACAATTATCTTATCCACACCAATAATACTGAGAGCCATCAGATGCTCCCTGGTCTGCGGCTGGGGACATGATTCGTTCGCCGCTACCAACAGGAGCGCACCGTTCATGATGGCCGCGCCCGAAAGCATCGTGGCCATCAATGTCTCGTGCCCTGGAGCGTCAACAAAAGATACCGAGCGAAGGAGCTCGCACTCCCCTTCACAACCCGGGCAGGTCGGCTTGTTAGAATAACACTGTGGGCCCTCGCAGTTCTTGCACTTGTAGAAAGCCACATCCGCATATCCGAGGCGGATGGAGATGCCACGCTTGACCTCTTCCGAGTGCCTATCGGTCGTCTCTCCCGTCAGAGCCTTCGTCAACATGGTCTTGCCATGATCGACATGGCCGATCATGCCGATGTTAGTCTCTGGCTGGGTCGGAACCTTCATTCCTTCTTCTTCTCCTCTTTCTTGACGATCTCAGAAATGGGCTTCATCCCATGTTGTGTGACCTTCATGTTCACCTGGAGCGTGTCCGGGGCGACCGTGTTCCCTCTCACATTCTTGCGCCGCCTGAGACCGCCCTCCTCGGCTTTGAATCCAATTCCTCTCGACATCAAGAGCTTCTTCCTCCTCGGTCCAGGGAGGTCCTTCCTCATCGGGAACCCGTCTTTGTCGCTCCCGCCGGTTATCTGCAGCTTGAACCCCGGGAGTCCTACGAATATCCCGTCGATCACATCGCCTATCTTCTTGCCGATGAGCGAGTTCGCATGATGTCCTGTGACAGGCACCTGGTACGTCTTGCCATCTTTTGGATCGCCGATAACGGCTCTGAAATCTGCCAAACAATCCACTCCGGTTTGCAGTGGGGCCTATCGCGCAAGGAGTTAAATAGGTTTCGGAACTGGCACTGTCCGATTTTCCGAATGCTGGAAGAGCCGATTATCTCGACACGGACGCAGATGTACGTCGCCACCGATATCAACCGGCCCCGCGATTATGATTCGTAGGCAAACCGACATGAAGAAGATCACAAGCAAGATTCTCAAGAATATGATGGATAGTGACGAGGATTTCGTACTCGTCGATGCACGAGTTCATGAGGGATACGAGAAGGAGCATCTGCCTGGGGCAATTCGGATGCCAGCGGACCGTCTCGGTGAACATCTGCTGAAACAGTACAAGAGAAATCGCACCATCGTCACATATTGCTCCGGATGGTCATGCGAATCCAGCACGATTGCGGCGCAGAAACTGGAGAAGTACGGGTTCACCAACGTTCTCGATTTCAAGGGCGGCCTCGAGGACTGGAAGAAGGCCAGTTACCCCACTAAGAAAAGCTAGGCGCCCCAGAACTGTCTTTCCTTCCGTTTGATCTGGCGCAGCTGTTCGAGCACTTCGATTTCGTCCGCCTTCAGTCCGAATTTGGCGAGTTCGGCCACGTGGCTCTCCGGCACATCGACCAGGAGCACATCCTCGACATCTATCTGACGACCGACGGTGGGCTCGTCTATCGCGACTGCAATCTCCTGACCCGCGACCGCTTCCTTCAAGGATTCTTCGCCGCTTCTCAGGCTCTTGATCTTGCCTACTGACTTCCCGTCCAGTTTGACAAGGCCTTGACCTGGCCTGATTCTCCCCGCGAGAACTCGTACCCCTACGATCGCCGGCTTGCTGACTCTGAACACATGGTCCCTCATGATTATGATCTTGCCCGGGAAGACGACCTCGAGCCGTCTCTCGACCTCGAGCTCCTTCTTCCTCTCTTCGCACCAGTTGTTGTAGTCCTCGAGAAGCCGATACATCACGTCGTTCTCGAAGATCTTCACTCCGAGCGACCTGGCCTCGGATCTCGCGTCATCATTGATCGGGACGTTGAACGCGAATATCGCCTGGTGCACCGGATTCTTGAAGTGAGACGCCTCCACGACGTCCTTCCTCGTCACGCTCCCGATGTCGATCTTCCTTATCGGAAGCTCGGTTTTCTTGCACTCGAAGGCGAATGCTTCGAGCGAACCGATTGCGTCCCCACGTACTATGATGCCCTCTTCAGCAAGATCGACCTTGATGACGCTCTGTTGCCTGATCTCCTCCTTGATCTCGTCCAAGTCACCGTTCACGACTCTGATCATTCCACCAGCCATCGCATTCTCCAGAGTCTGGGCGACGATTCTTATTCCGGCCGCAGCGGAGACCTCCTTCACCCTGTCGAACCGCTGCGTCGGATCCCTGATCTCGTCCAGAGGCCTCGGCCTCTGGAGCCCCTTGACCTTGGTGACTATCGGCTCGCCCTTGACGGAAGAGACCACGATCTGGTCTCCGACCTTGATGGTACCCTTGTAGATTATCGAGTCGATCGCGGTGCCTATTCCACGCTCCTCCTTGACCTCGAGCACGGTTCCTTCGCCCGCGCCCTCTTCGGTAATGAGCTCGTCTTCGAGGAATCTCTGGGCCAACCCGACCAATATGAGCAGTAGGTCGGGGAGCCCTTCGCCGAACTTCCCGCTGATGGGGACCATAGCTATCGTCTTCGTGAAGTCGGTTATTTTGTCGAATCGATCCGCACTGAAACCGGTCTGGTCGAAAATCTTCCCTGAGATGTTGTAAAGCCTCGTGTCAAGATCTGCGGCCACCCGAGGATCTTGCTCCGCAAGAGACTGATGGAATGGCATCATGTCATGATGTCTCCACCCGGGGATGAGGTCGATTTTGTTGGCAGCAATCACGAACGGCGTCTTCCCCTTCCTCAGAATGCTGATGGACTCGACCGTCTGCGGTTTGATGCCGTCGATGACGTCTATGACGAGTACCGCGAGGTCGGACAGAGCGCCTCCGCGAGTCCTCAGAGTCACGAAGGAGTAGTGCCCAGGAGTATCTATGAAAAGGAGGCCTGGCACGTTGAATTTCCTGTCTCCGATAAGCGGTCCGCAGAGCTTGTAGATGGTCTCGATGGGCACATCCGTGGCCCCGATATGCTGCGTGATCCCGCCGGCCTCCCTCGAGACGACCTCGGTCCCCCTGATCATATCGAGGATAGTCGACTTACCGTGGTCGACGTGTCCCATGACCGAGACTATCGGATGCCGAACGGCCATAACCAGTCAAAACACAGGACCGTATATCAAGTAATCGGAGCACCGCACTGGCTGCTGACGGAAAACAGACGAATGGGTTTCGTGGGGTTTACCGCTCAAAGAGCCAAGACTCGTCGATCTTGTCGTACTTCTGTATCTCATAGTCGTTGAAGAACAGATTGATTTCGCGCTTAGCGCTCTCCGAGCTGTCAGAACCGTGGACGATATTCCTGCCGGTCGCCTGGCCGAAGTCCGCTCGGATCGTTCCCGGGAGCGCATCCTGCGGGTTGGTCTTGCCCATCATGGCCCTCAAGGCTGCCACGGCGTTCTCGCCCTCGAGCACCATGCAGACCACCGGGCCCGACGTTATGTAGGAGAGGAGCGGCTCGTAGAACGACTTTCCCTTGTGCTCCTCGTAATGCCTCTCGGCGAGTTCCTTCGGGATCCGCATGAACTTCATCCCGCAGATCTTCAGCCCGCGCTCCTCGAACCTCTGGACGATCTTCCCTACGAGGCCTCTCTGGACTCCGTCTGGCTTGACCATGGCAAAGGTCTTCTCTATCATTCCTTGGCCTCCTCAGAGGGCGTGGCCTTCGTCTCCTTCTTGGGCTTCTCCGCTTTCGGCTCCTGCGTCTTCTTTGCGGGCTCGGCCTTCTTCGCTGCGGTGGGCTTCTTCTCCGCCTTCGGTGCCGGCTTCGTCTCAGAGGCCTTGGATGTCTCCTCCTTCGCGACGACCTTCCCCTCCGCCTTCTCCTCGGGCTTCGCCTCGGCTTCCTTCTTCTCCAGCTTCTTGAGCTTCCTTGGCTTCGGCTTCTCCTCCGGTTCGGGAGCGCCCTTCATCCTGGTCTGCTTCTCCCGCTCGTAGTAGCGGGTCCATGTAGTTCTGCGCGGCACCCTCTTAAGAATGACAAGATTCTTGAAACACTTCGAGGAACAGAAGTTGTAGACCACTCCGTCCTTCTTGATGTACATCCTGCCCGTCCCCGGTTCGATCTCGTCACCACAGAACGTGCATACTCTGCGCTCTACCATTGAACATCACCTCACACGATTGAAGCTATCAGCGCACGCTGAGCTTCCTCGCCTCTCTCGAAGTCTCCTTGAGCATAAGCACATCGCCGACCCTCACGGGACCCATGACGTTCCTAGTGATGATGCGCCCCTTGTCACGGCCGTCCATGACCCTGACCTTGACTTGGGTCGCCTCACCCGTCATGCCGGTCCTGCCAATGACCTCGACGACGGTCGATGGAATGCTATCATCATCAGCCATCTAAGACACCTACTTCTTCAGAGCCTTCAGCTTCTCTGCCAGCTCGTCCATCAGCGGCTTTCCCTTCGCAGCATCGAGTATGGCGACCGCTGCGGTCGGCTTCTCGAGCCCGCAGGCGTTGCCGAGCTCGGCCTTGCTCGGGACGAACGCGTACGGCACATTGCGCTCGTCGCAAAGTGCTGGCATGTGCATCAGAATCTCGGGCGGAGAGACGTCCTCCGCGAGGACGACCATCTGGGTCTCCCCTCGCTCGACGAGCTTCGTGACCTCGTTCGTGCCCTTTCGCAGCTTCCCGCCGTCTCGGGCGAGTTCCACGAGTTCGTACACCTTGTCAGCTAGTTCCTTCGGCATCTCGAATTTTACGTATACAGGCTTTGCCAAGTTGATACCTCCTTCAGGTGCTTGCGCACCGTCATCATTCACAGGCCCTTTTGTCAGAAAGAGCAGAACAAGTAAAGGCTCTCCGTATAAAAGAGTTGCTGAACCAATCCGCCTGGCCTTCCCGAGGCTCCTGCTGTGGAGCGGTTATATATCCGCGCTGGGCATCTGGGAATCGGTGACCAGAACGGTCGAGCGAATGATTCATTTTCAGCCGCTGGGAAGGAAGGTCGAAGCCCGGAAGGAGACGCCCCTTCTCGACCTCGCGCGAGAGGCCGGTGTGCAGATCGAATCGATATGCGGTTACGCGGGAAAATGCGGCAAGTGCAAGGTCGTGATCACTTCTGGCGCCTTGAACCTATCAAAGGCGACCGAGAGTGAGAGGGACCTCATACCCGAGAAGGACAGGCGAGCTGGCATGAGGCTCGCTTGTCAGACGTACATCAAATCGTTCGGTAAGATAGTCGTCGAGGTCCCCGAGGGGAGCAGAAGGGGGCATCACCGACTGCTCGCGGCCGGGGTGGAGCCCAAGGTAAAGCTCAGCCCCGCTCTCAAGAAAGTCGTGCTCAGGCTGCCTCCTGCGACCCTCAAGGATCTGAGGGCCGACGATGACCGGCTCCTGGAAGTACTCTTCAAGAAGGCCCATCTGAAGAGCAGCATATCGCCTGGCGTCCACGGCAGGATTCCCGAAGCGCTCCGAAAGCAGGACTGGGTGACAACTGTCACGCTCTACAGGAACTGGGAAGTCATCCAGGTGGAGCCCGGGGACACTTCGCGCAACCTGTTCGGAGTGGCGGTGGACATAGGAACGACGAAGGTCGTGGCGTACCTGATTGATCTTTTCACGGGAGACATAGCAGCCACCGAGAGCATGCCCAATCCTCAGATACCCTACGGTGAGGACCTCATGTCAAGGATTTCCTACACGATTAAGGAGAGAGATGGCGCGGGTCGACTCCAGTACGCGATTGTGGACGGGATCAACACGCTCGTCACAAGGCTCTGTACCGCGAAGGGCATCTCCAGGGATGATGTCCTTGAGATGATGGTCGTGGGCAACACCGCGATGCATCACCTGTTCTTTGGGATACCAGCACAGCACGTGGCGGCAGCTCCCTACGCTCCTGCTGTGAGGACGTCGATCACTGTCAGCCCGAGCCACATCGGACTTAATATCTACCCGTTCGGGAAGGTCTCGTCACTCCCGAATGTTGCGGGGTTCGTCGGGGCCGACGCCGTCGCCGACCTCATCTCGAGCGGGCTGTACAACGACAACAAGATCGGCATGATGATCGACATCGGGACGAACACTGAGATCATAGCGGGGAGCAAGCGCAAGCTTCTGAGCTGCTCGTGTGCCTCTGGTCCCGCCTTCGAGGGGGCGCACATCAAGTACGGCATGCGCGCATCCACGGGGGCAATCGAACGCGTCTGGATCGACCCATCGACACTAGACGTGAACCTCCGAACCGTTGATGACGCTCCCGCGAGGGGCATATGCGGATCCGGGATCGTTGACGCTGTCTCCGAGCTTTTCAAGGCGGGAGTGCTTGAGCCGTCGGGCAAGATGATGGCATCCGAGAACAACCGAATCCGCAGGGGCAAGGAAGGGACGGCCGAGTTCGTCCTCGCGACCGGGAGCGACACCGCCACCGGAGAGGACATCACGATAACGCAGCACGACATCCAGGAGATACAGCTGGCTAAGGCCGCGATATTCACCGGAGTCTCCATTCTCATGAAGAGGCTGAGAATCAAGCCTTCGGAACTGACGCGAGTATACGCTGCGGGTGCCTTCGGGACCTACGTCGACGCATCGAGCGCGATTCACATAGGTATGTATCCCGAAGTCCCGGTCGACAGGATCAGCTTCATCGGGAACGCTGCTGGTTCAGGCGCCAGGATGTGCCTCCGCTCAGTGGAGAAACGGGAGCTTGCGGACGAGCTGTCGAGGAAGGTCGAGTACGTGGAGTTGGCCGCGGAGAAGGAATTCCAGAAGGAGTTCGCCCAGGCGATGTTCCTCCCGCACAGGGACCTCTCCCGATTTCCGAACCACAAGAAGAGGACCTCGAAGTACCACTGGAGCTGACGAGACTCGATCAGTGGAAATGGAGGCTTCGCGGAGCGAAGGCGACGAACATCGACGGTCGGAATGGCATTCTATCCACGGGGCCCGAAATCGAAAATCGGCCCTCATATAGCCCGAACCTTGCACGGTTTTCGAAGCACCCCCGCACAGCTTAAATAAGGTATCCACATTGGCGCAACCAACGGGTACTGGCCGTCAGAGCCAGCACCTGGGGTTGTATGTGAAATAATGAAGACAATGGTCTTGGGAGTAGGAGCGGTTGGCTCCGTGGCTGCCGAGGTGCTCGCGAACTCCGGGGAGTTCGAACAGGTCGTCCTCGCGGACATGAACCTAGAGAGGGCCAAGCGCGTCGAGAAGAAGATATCGAACGACAAAGTGATCGTAAAGAAAGTCGACGCATCGGACGTCGACGGGATGGCGAAGGCGTTCCAGGGCATCGACCTGGTTCTCAACGGTGTCATCCCGAGGTTCAACCTGGGCATAATGGACGCGTGCCTGAAGGCGAAGGCAAGTTACGCGGACATGGCCTGGGATGTAGCGCTTGACACTACCAAGGCCGGAGATGTGATCAAGGAGACACCTGCCTGGAAGCAGCTGAAGAAAGACTCTGAGTTCAAGAAGGCCGGTCTGACCGGAATGATGGGCTTGGGGTGCGACCCTGGCTTGTCGAACTTGTTCGCTAGGCTGGCTGCGGACCGGCTCGACAAGGTGAAGCAGATACTGGTCAGGGACGGCGACAACGGCACGGTCGAGGGGCATAAGTTCGCCCCGATGTGGTCTCCCGAGACGCTCATCGAGGAGGTCCTGATGCCCGCAACGATCTACAAGAACGGGGCATACAGAAAGCTCCCGCCGTTCAGCGGCAAAGAGCTCTTCGAATTTCCTGAGCCTGTGGGCAGACTGCCGATCTACAATGTTGACCACGAGGAGGCCGAGACGCTGCCCACATTCATCGGCGAGGTCCTGGGCAAGGGCTGTGACTACTGCGATTTCAAGATCGCCCTTGACGACTCATATGTCGAGGCGATCCAGATGATAGGCATGCTCGGCCTCTCTAATCCTAGCAAGATCGATGTGAAGGGAGCGAAGGTCGCTCCGAGGGACGTCGTGGCTGCGTGCCTGCCTGACCCGTCGACTCTCGGAGAGCGCGCGACGGGCACATGTGCGATAGGTACCGTCACCAAAGGCGTCAAGGACGGCAAGGACGTGAGCTACTACTCATGGATCCAGCTGGACCACAAGGACACCTTCGACAGGTACGGCCACAGTGCCACTGCATACTCAGTGGGTGTTCCGCTCGCGATCGCATCCATACTGTTCGCCCAGGGCAAGATCACTCAGAAAGGTGTCTTCCCGCCGGAGATGCTCGAACCAGAGCCGTGGCTGCCCCTGCTCAAGAAGCTCGGGATGCCCGTTCACACGCTCGAGCAGAGAAGATACTGAGCGGGCCCTCGACCTACCTCTTTGATACAATGGGTTCATAAACCCCCAGCATGCCAGCTGATGCTCTCCGAGAGAGGTTTAATTAGGGCATCAATCATTGGCGGTTGGGGGATTTTAGAGAGTCTTTCCCACACAATGGAGGCAACTGAAAGAATGAAGACCATGGTTTTGGGAGTAGGTGCAATCGGATCTGTAACTGCACAATGCCTTGCCGGCTCCGACGAATTCGACAAGGTCATCCTTGGCGCAAGGAACCCCGAGAAGGGGAAGCGCTTGGAGAAGAAGATCGGCTCGGACAAGGTGAGCGTCGCGAACCTCGACGCCTCGAACGTCTCCGCGATGACGAAGGCGTTCAAGGGGCTCGACCTGGTCTGCAACCTCGCGATACCGAGGTTCAACTTCGCCATCATGGAGGCCTGCGAGAAGGCCAAAGTCAATTACTTGGATACCGCATGGGACATCGCAATCGACAAGACGCCCCCGGGAGGAATATGTGACCCCGGACCTCCGTCGTTCCTGTACCTGAAGAAGGACGCGGCATGGAAGAAAATGGGCCTGACTGGAATTCTAGGCATCGGGTGCGACCCGGGCTTGTCGAACCTCTTCGCCAGGAAGGGGGCAGACAAGATGGATTCAGTGAAGGAGATACTGATTCGGGATGGAGACAACGGCTATGTCGAAGGTTACGACTTCGCACCGCTGTGGTCGCCCGAGACACTGATCGAGGAAGTGCTCATGCCCGCGACATACTTCAAGGACGGCAAGTACAGGAAGTACGGCTCGTTCGAGAACAAGGAGACGTTCGACTTCCCGGACGGGGTTGGCAAAATACCGATATACAATGTCGCCCACGAGGAGTCGGAGACGCTGGGTACGTACATCGGAGAAGTCCTCGGAAAGGGCTGCCAGTACACTGACTTCAAGATCGCCCTCGGCGACGAGTACGTCGACGCGATCAAGATGATCGGCAAGCTCGGCCTAGACAACCCGAACAAGATCAAGGTCAAGGATGTCAGCGTTGCGCCCAGAGATGTCGTCAACGCGGTTCTGCCTGACCCGTCAACGCTTGGCCACCTGGCGAGAGGACAGTGCGCCATAGGCGCAGTAGTGAAGGGCAAGAAGAACGGCAAGGACATGGGATACTACGGATGGACATCATTGGACCACAAGCTGTGCTTCGACAAGTGGAACAACAGCGCCACGGCATGGTCCGTTGGAGTCCCCGCCGCGATCGCCGCAATCCTGTTCGCCCAGGGGAAGATCAACATGAAGGGAGTGTTCCCGCCGGAAATGATGGATCCGGACCCGTTCATCAAGATGCTCCCCAAGTTCGGCATGAACTACAAGGAAAAGACAATCTGAAAACGCACCCTAATGGACTGATGGTCGCGGGACCATCAGTCCGATCGCTTTTCGTTGCGCTGCATCGAATGCCATCCAGCGCCAGCACTATCAGTTTATAGACAGTTGCCATTACTGCCCGCGATGGCAGCAGGGGACGACCGAATCAGAAGGTTCTACCTCTTCCGTGCGGTCACATCATTCTCGCTCTGGATTCCCTTCTGGACCCTGTGGCTCTACGGCAACGTAGGGAGCATGTTCCTGCTGACCGTCGTCGACGCCGCCTTCTGGATAACGATGATCGTACTCCAGATACCGACTGGCCTCATAGGGGACAAGTACGGCAGGAAGACAGTGCTGTTCCTGGGCGAGGTGTTGTTCGCTGCCGGAGTGCTGTGCTTCGGTCTGAGCACCGAGTTCTGGCAGTACCTCGTATCAAACATTGTATGGGCCCTGGGCGTGTGCTTCATAGTCAGCGGGGACACGCCGTTCCTCTACGACACGCTACTTGAACTGAAACGCTCGAACGAATTCATCACGATAATGTCGAAGGCCTATGCAGTCATGTACGCGATGAACGCCGCTGCTTGCATTGTCGGCGGGTTCATCGTAACTACCACCGACAGGCTCGACCTGACCCTCATCTTCGCGGCATTCGTAGGACTGCTGGGGTCATTCACGGTCGTCATGCTCAAGGAGCCCGTTGTTGACAGGCGCCACATGGACTCCTTCAAGAAACAGTTGAGGGCCGGCATAAAGATGGTCATCTTCTCCAGGCCAATCCTGGTTCTGATCTTCTTCCAGGTTGTGATCGAAATCGCGATCTACGTCATGGCCGTCTTCAGGGCGGTCTACATGAGCGAAGACCTCGGCCTCGGGTTCCTCGAGATAGGCCTGTTCTACGGGAGCTTCAGCGTAGTCACGGGAATCGTGATGTTTCGCGCAGGCAAGATAGAGTCGGCTCTGGGGGAGAAGTATTCGCTCGTGTTTCTATTCATGGCAGTCCTCTTCTCTTTCACGATGGTTTTCGTGGTCACTTCCCCGGCCGCGATAATCGTGCAGTACCTCATGTACACCGTGTCGGGGCTGCTCGGGCCGATCACTAACGGATACATCAACAAACGAGTGGCGTCGAGTCAGCACAGATCGACGGTCATAGCCATCGGCACGTTCATTTTCACCGCCGTACTGACCGTGGTCGAGGTCTCGTCCGGATGGGCCGCATCGCAATGGGGCACCCCGCAGACGATGCTCATCTTAGGCATAGCTCTGACCCCCATCGGGATACTGCTGCTCTGGGCCTGGTTCAGGCAGGTCGACAAGGCCGCCAAGGCTCATCAAGTAAGAGTGCTGAAGCAGTTCTAGTAACTGTCGAAAAAGCCCTCGCTGGGCAGTAAACAGAAAAAGGGGGGAGGATAACGAACACTACAAAAGCGTGGTACCTAATAAATGTTATCACAGTTGATAATCCCTGTTGACGAAACGAAAATCAGGGCCTGATGCCCAGGGTTTTCTCCTTCTCCGCGACTATCAACCTCGTCTTGATGACGGAGTCAGTATTCAAAGAAATGCTGTCGATGCCGCATTCGACAAGGAATTCGGCGAAGTCAGGGAAGTCGGAAGGCGCCTGACCGCATATGCCGATCTTCCTGCCCTTCTTCTTGACGCGCTCGATTACCGTCTGGATCATGTGCTTGACGGCCGGGTTGCGTTCGTTGTATAGGTGGGACACCAACTCAGAATCCCTGTCCAACCCGAGCATTAGCTGAGTCAGGTCGTTCGAGCCGATGGAGAACCCGTCGAAAACCTCCGCGAACTCATCCGCCAGTACGACATTGCTCGGGATCTCCGCCATCATGTAGATCTCGAGACCGTTCTCGTGTTGCTTCAGCCCGAACTCGGTCATAGTGTGCACGACCTTCCTGCCCTCCTCTGGCGTCCTGCAGAACGGCACCATCACCTTCACGTTGGTCAGGCCCTTCTTGTCCCTGACGCGCCTGAGCGCCAGACACTCGAGCCTGAAGGCCTCCTTGAAGTGGCCAGAATAATATCTCGAGGCGCCTCTCCAGCCCAACATCGGGTTCGCTTCGGTGGGCTCATAGAGTGTTCCTCCGAGGAGACTGGCGTATTCGTTCGTCTTGAAGTCGGACAGCCGCACGATCACATCCCGGGGATGGAACGTCGCGGCAATCTTGCCGACACCCCAGGCTAGCTTCTCAACGAAGAAGTCCTCCTTGTCCTCGTATCCCGGGGTCTTTTCCTCTATCGCGTCGACTATTTTGGCGATCTCAGGGTCTGACTCCGCTTTCTTCCTGAGCTTGTCGAACTCTATGAGGGCGAGCGGGTGAATGCCGATGTGGGACGCTATGATGAACTCGAGCCGCGCCAGTCCGACCCCGTCGCAAGGTATCTGCCCCTGGGTGAACACGTGCTCGGGCACACCCACGTTCATCATGATCTTCGTCCTGGTATTCGGGAGGTTCGATATGTTGGTCTTGTCAACCCTGAACTTCAGGATACCGTCGTAGACGAGTCCCTGCCCCTCCGAGCAGTCGATGGTCACCTTCTGACCAGTCTTGATCAGCTTGGTCCCGTTCCCAGTGCCGATGATGCACGGGATGCCGAGCTCCCTCGAGACAATCGCGGCATGACAGGTTCTTCCGCCCCTGTCAGCCACTATCGCCGAGGCGATCCGCATGATCGGCTCCCAGTCTGGGTCGGTCTTGTCAGTCACGAGAACCTCGCCCTTCTTGAACTCGGATATCTCGTAGACGCTCTCGAGCACCCGGACGACGCCCTGGCCGATCTTGCTGCCTACTGGCTCCCCCTTGACGAGCACATCGCTCCTCCCTTCGAGCACGTATGTCTCGAGCACGCTCTGCGATTTGACCGCGTGGAACGTCTCCGGCCTCGCCTGGACTATGTATAGCTCGCCAGTGATGCCATCCTTGGCCCACTCGATGTCCATGGCCTTTTTGTAGTGGTCCTCGATTGCGCAGGCCCACTTAGCGAGCTTGACTATCTCATCATCCTCGAGCACGAACCTCTGGCGGTCGCGTTCCGGCACCTCGACGTCCTCGTGCCCCTTGGACGTGTAGATCAACTTGTGTGTCTTGCTCCCGAGCTTCTTCTCGATGATGGGGTCCTCGAACTTGTCGATGGCCTCCTTGAAGACGTAGAACTGGTCAGGGTTGACAGCGCCCTGTACTATCGTCTCACCAAGCCCCCAGGCACCTGTGATATAGACCACGCCATCGAACCCGCTCTCAGTGTCGAGCGTGAACATGACGCCGGAGCATGCGAGGTCGCTCCTGACCATCCTCTGCACACCGACTGACAGCGCATTGCCTGTCTGACCGAATCCCTTGTGACACCTGTATGCGATGGCCCTATCGGTGAACAGTGAGGCGAAGCACTGCTTGATGGCGTCGAGGACCTTCAGCTCTCCGCGCACATTGAGTATAGTCTCATGCTGCCCAGCGAAGGACGCACCGTCGAGGTCCTCGGAGGTCGCGCTCGAGCGGATCGCCACGCTTGGATTGGGGATGCTGAGCCGCCTACCGAGCTCCCAGTAGCCATATTCGATCTCGCGGCGCAGGTCGGGAGGAAAATCGGAGTCGAGGAACAGCTGCCTGATCTTCTTCCCCCCTTCGGCTACTTCCGCCGGGTTGTCGGTGTCGAGGTCCTTGACCATGTCATCGACCTTGTCCTCGAGGTCGTTGTGGGCGACGAAAGCCCTGAACGAGTCCGTTGTGACTGCAAAACCCTCAGGCACCTTGATGCCCATGCCGGTCAGGTGTCTGATCATCTCGCCCAAGGAGGCATTCTTCCCGCCGACCCTAGCGATGTCTTTGATGCCGACTTTGTCGAACCATAGCAGCAGCTCGTTGGTTTTCTTGTTCGAGCCGTTGTCCCCCTTGAGCATTATTCGCCCCGCCCAAAGCATACTGACGCCGCGGCTTGATCCACGTAGCGCTCGTGACTTCGGTCCGTCGTCCCTCAAATCGACGAGCTGCAGGCATTCTTCCCCGAGACCTACCAGACAGCCATCGGGACGTGTGCATACTGTCTGACTGAATGCGTAGAGGGATAAATGTCCCGCACTTAATAACATTTCTCAGGTACCTTTCGCGGGCGACGGATGCTGGCAACCACCGGAACAACCCACCCGATGATATGCTCATTTCTGTGCAGAGGCGGGGAAATGAATTATGCGTCGACCGCGTTCACTCGGGCGCTGGTCATATGAGAGTGGCGATGCTGACTTACAGCACGAGGCCGAGAGGAGGAGTTGTCCACGCGCTGAAGCTAGCCGAGAGACTGCACGCGCTGGGCCTCGATGTCACCCTGTATTCGCTCGCGCGCAAAGACGACCCATCATCGTCCGCGGGCTACTTCAGGAGCGTCTCCGTTCCGTTCGAAATCTTCTCATACGAGTGGCATGCTGATCTGATCACCCGACTCGGGAGAATGATAGAAGCCTACTCCGCGAGCCTCCCCAAAGACATGGACATCTACCACGCTCAGGACTGCATAGGTGGCACCGCGCTGGCCCGCATGAAATCAAAGGGAGAAATCGCCGCGCCGATCTTCCGAACGATTCATCATGTTGACGATTTCGCGGAGCCGAGACTGTTCGAGTTCGAGAAACGCGCTGTGGCGCAGGCAGACCACAGGTTCGTAGTCTCGAGGTATTGGCAGAAGGCGCTGAAGGACGACTACGGATACGATTCCATCATCAGCTACAACGGGATCGATGTATCGGATTTCTCCGGACTCCCTGACAGGAAATCGATGGCGCCGTCCATCCTCTTCGTGGGAGGGTTGGAACCGAGGAAGGGACTGGAGTACCTTGTGCACGCGCTGGAGTACGTCGTCGAGAAGTTCCCGGATGCGCATTTGATCGCCATCGCTAAGACCGGGTTCAGAGGGACTGACGAAGTCGGATGGTTCAAGGCCTTGGCCAACAGGCTGGGGCTCACGGATAACATCGAGTTCCATGAGTCCGTCACCCAGGAGAAGCTGCGAGAGCATTACTCGGAGTGCGACCTACTCGTTCTGCCATCCAAGACCGAGGGATGGGGACTCGCCCTCATGGAGGCGATGGCCTGCGGGAAACCCGTCGTAGCGTCGCGTGTCGGAGGGGTCCCGGAATTGGTGAGGGACGGGGTTGACGGGCTGCTCGTGGATGCAGGAGATGTCCGAGCACTCAGCAGCGCGATCGTCAGATTGTTGGAGGACGATGGCTTGAGAGCGAAGATGGGCAAAGCAGGCGCGCTCAGAGTCCAGGATTTCTCCTGGGACAGTACGGCGAAGGTCGTCTTGCAGGCCTATGAGTCCGCGCTCACTCAGAGCTCGCGTATTCGCTCATGAACCTGACCATGAACTTCTCGATGTCCTTGAGCCCAGCGATCTTCTTGTTCCCCTCGACGACCATGTACTCGTTCGGGCTGTGGGCGAGGTCGCTGTGCCCTATCCCGCCCATCGTGAAAGGCATGCCAAGTATCCTGTTGAAGACGAAGAACGGCACTGAGCCACCGCTTGTCGGCCACACCTGGGGCTTGCCCCCGAATGCGGTCTGTGCCCGTATCATGGCCTGGACCACCGGCTCCTTCACGCTGCACCTGCACCAATCGTAGCCAGTGTCAATCTCCGTCATCTTGATGTCCTTGTAACCGTGCTCGTCGAGGTGCTTCCTGACGAGCGGCATCATGTCGTCCTTCTTCTGGTTCGGGACGACGCGTATATCGATCTTGCATGTGACCTTGTGAGGCAGGACGGTCTTCGAACCCTTCTCGATCCATCCTCCCCAGATCCCGTCGATGTTCAACGTGCTCGCGAATGTGTAAAGCTTGATCAACTTCTCCTTGTCCGTCTCGGGAATCATGAACTTGCTGACCTTCATGGCCTCCTTGGCCGTTCTTGGGCTCCAGGTCTTAGCGGCCTCCGAGATTACCTCTTCGTCTTCCTGTGTGGGCGGCGCAACATCGTCATAGAACCCGTCGATCAGGACACGGTTGCCATCGTCTGAAGTCATTGTCTTGAGGGCGTGCACCAGCCTCCAGACTGGGCTGTCCAGCCAGGCCTTGCTCGAACTGTGGACCGCGAATTCCTGCGGGCCTCGCCCCCAGCTCTTGCCCGAACACTCGAGCTCGAAGTAGACAACTCCCTTGACGCCGAGCATGAGTGTGCGAGAACCATCCGGGTCCTGAGCGAAGTACGGGAAGTAACACGCATCTGCCTTGGAGAGCTTCTTCTTGTTCTCCTTCACGTAGACTGGCAGGTTCGGGCTGCCTAGCTCCTCCTCGCCCTCAGCGACCAAGATGAGATTGCATGGCGGCCGACCGACGGACTTGTTGCACGCCTCGACGGAGTTGAGAAACGCCGCCAGAGGTCCCTTTGTGTTGTCGGCACCTCTGTTGACAATCGACTTGACCTTGCCGGCGGGTAGATTCATCTCGACGCTCTTGGCACCCATAGCCGGATGATTCCAGCCAGGCTCGTTGAAGGGCATGGTGTCGTACATGAAGTACGCCAGGACCGTCTTGTCTGAGTCGCCCTTGCACTCGCCATACACGATCGGGTTGCCTTTGGTCTCGACGACATCGACCTTCTCGCACCCCGCGTTCCTGTACATCCTTGCGACGAGTTCCGCGCACTTATCGATGCCGATGTCCTGCTGGCTCGAGCTGGGCTGCATCAGGAGCTTCCGAATCCTGCCGATGTGCTTCGAGATGTCCTTGTCGATCTTGGAGTATGCAACCTCGAGTTTCTGTTCCGAATACATGTGATCGCGAGGCGAATATGCGACCACAGTAATGGCATTTGTGCACCGCAGCTAACACGGT
>MGVW01000043.1 GCA_001800675.1 Euryarchaeota archaeon RBG_13_57_23
TCACGATGATGAGTACAATCATCACGAGTGTGATCACGATTGCCACCACGACATATCCAAGCCAGTGCATCAGGTCATAATCTTCCAGGAGCGGGTCTATGCCCGCTACCTTCAGGCCACCGACCACAACATTGTTCCACAACAGAGCGATGACAAAGCCGAAGGCCGCGCCCAAGGACACTCCAATCGTCTTTCTCACTTCACTCGCCGACAATTTCCTTTCGTCTGCCAAACAAATCACTCTGGGACTCGAAAAACCCTGTCGGTTAATAACGGTTTCGCCCTCTTCGCTTGTGTTCTATCGGCGCGTAGGTCTGTAGTCTAGCTTCGCGATCCGCTCTCAGCTCACCCACCTTTGGGAACGTTAGAGGCCTCTTCTCTGAGAACATGATTGGCACAAAATCAGACAGTCCGCCTTCCGAAAGGAGCGGGGACATCTTGTCTGCGGAAGGCTGTCCAACGACGTCCGTCCCGTAGGCCAATAGGCTCAAAGCAGGTAGAACAAGCACTCGTCGTGCCTTGTCGTACAAGAAACACCTGTCTTTTAGTGAGGCCCCGATGCTGTCCCTGAGACGTATGGAAGGATGAATGTGACCCATTATCGTGATTTGATTGTCCAATGTCCCCAAATGACCGTGCAGAATGCGTACTCCGGATACCGTCATCTCACTCCTGATCGGGACGCCGTACTCTTGCAGAATCGATCCAAGGTAGTTGTCGTGATTGCCCTTGATCACCTCAATCGAAGTCCTCCCGCTCAGTCCTTTGACGAACCGTCGGATATCCTCCCATTCTTGAACAAGGTTCCTCGAGAAATTGTGCTTCAGATCCCCAGCGACGACCACCTTGGAAGGCGAGACGGCGCGTATCGTCTTGGCCAGATATTCCTCAATCTTCTTGGTTTGAACACGTGGTATGCTCAGGCCTTCGTATTCCAGAGCTGCCTCGACGCCCAAGTGCATGTCAGCGACGACCAGCACATTCTCTTCAGTCAGGAGGGCTGCCCCTCCCGGAAGGACCTCTACGCCTCGCGCGACTCTACAACCCGGACCAGACACGTTCTTCGAGAGGGGAGGACTTCCTTAACATACTTTTCACCATTTTCCTGGCACCCCTGGACTACTTAAATACCCGCTGTATAGATGCATGACCCAGAATGCTACAGAACACATTCCTTTTGTTGGATGGAATCGGACCTCAGAGAGAGAGATCTCTCTGGAGGCGAGGGGTTGAGTCGTGGAAGGAGTTTCTCGACGAGGCGCGCGTGCCAGGCATATCGAAGGACAGAAAATTCAGAATGGATCACGAGCTGGCCCAGGCTCATGACAAGCTCCACTCTGGGGATTCCTCATACTTTGCGAATCACGTCCCGCGAAAGGAACAGTGGCGATGCATTGGGGATTTCCGCAGATCGGTTGCCTTCCTTGACATCGAGACAACCGGGGTTTCATACAGGTCGCCCATCACGGTCGTCGGAATCTATGATGGCGCACGCATGCACACGCTCGTCAGAGGCCAGAACCTGACAAGAACGAATCTCCAGGGCATCCTGTCTGGGGCGACCATCATGGTCACATTCAACGGCTCGAGCTTCGACATCCCGATGATCGAGAAACAATTCCCAGGGGTGGTCCCCAGGATCCCACACATCGACCTGAGACACTCCCTGAGACGGCTCGGGTACTCGGGAGGGCTCAAAGCCATCGAAAGGGAACTGGACATCGTGCGCGACCGTAGAGTTGAGTACATGACGGGGGAAGACGCGGTCTATCTCTGGAATCTCTGGGAACGCCACGGAAAGAAGAACGCCCTCGACCTTCTCATCGAGTACAACTCCGAAGACTGCAAGAACCTAAAGGCTCTCTCAGAGTTCACCTACCGGAACCTGAAGAGAACGACCTTCGACGCGGCCAGAGGCTAAAGGTTGAATACGACGACATCTGATAGGGGCTCGGGATGGACGGCATACTTGCACTTCTGGTCGTGCTCGTCGTATTCGCTCTGTTGATCTTTATGATCAACCGATCGGCGAAAACAATCATGGTGGTTGGGATAATCGTCGTTGCCTATCTTGTGTTGAGGGGTTTGGGAGTACTCGGGTGATGATATGAGCTCGAGCAAGCTACTTGAGTCAATTCCATCTGGTCTGGCTGCCGCTGCGGTCGAAGCAGCCGAGCTGATCAAAGGGGCGTCCTCGGTAGCCATCGCTTCGCATATAGACGCCGATGGGATTTCGGCAGCTGCGATAGCCGAATCTGCTCTGAGGCGTCAGGGAATCCGAGTCGAAACCGAGTTTCTCAAGAAACTCGACGAGGACGCGGTGAGACGCGTCAGATCGAAAGGAGCTGACGTTGCCTGGTTCACGGATTTCGGAAGTGGCTCTCTCTCGAAGATTGAAGGCATGAAGGCGGTCGTGTCAGACCACCACGTGCCGGAGACAGGCTATGGATCCAACGCGCGTAAGGGACAGTCCCTACTTTCGGATTTCAGCAGCGTCGTTCACGTCAACCCGCAAAGCCACGGAATCTCAGGGGCCTCCGAATTGAGTGGAGCAGGTGCTACATTCCTCGTCGCACTTGCCATGAACAGGGAGAATGTGAACCTCGTACATCTGGCAATACTCGGAGCCGTAGGTGACCTGCAGGATCAACGGACCAGGCGTTTGGAAGGTCTGAACCGGGATCTGGTCGCTGAGGCAACCCGGGCTGGTTTGATTGAGCCGATGGAGGACATTAGGTATTTCGGCCGCGAGACGAGACCCATTCACAAGCTCCTCGAATATTCGAACGATCCTTTCGTGCCGAGGATCAGCGGAAGCGAGGATGGCGCAATCGCCTTCCTTCTGGAGCTCGGAATAGAGCTGAAGGAGGGAGATGTCTGGCGAACCTGGGCTGAGCTCTCGTCCGAAGAGAGGAACAAGATCATCACAGCGCTCCAAGACCACCTGCAGAGCTACAAACGCCGTCCTGAAGTCATAGATAGGCTCGTGGGGGAGGTCTATGTGCTCAAGAAGGAACAGAAGGGCACTCCTGTGAGGGATGCGAAAGAGTTTGCCACCCTGCTGAACGCCTGTGGGCGGCATGGTCAGGCCCAGATTGGACTCAAGATATGCGAGGGCGACCGGGGAGAGTATCTCGCCCAGGGCATGAACCTTCTGAGGGACCACAGGTCTGCGATAAGCAAAGCGCTCTCCTGGGCCAAAGGGAGCGGGATAATACGGCTTAGGAACATACAGTTCTTCGACGCCGGCGACGAGATCGAGGACACGATTGTCGGGACCGTAGCGGGTATGTTGCTAGGGAGCGAGGGTGCGGACAGGACCGCGCCGATGGTGGCCTTCGCAGAATCGACCGAGTATTCGGAAGAGCCCAAGATTAAAGCATCGGCCCGCGGGACGCAGGAACTGGTGTCTCGGGGTTTGGATCTCTCGAACGCGATCAGGACCGCCGCCGAGAAGGTTGGAGGAATAGGCGGAGGGCACAACATCGCCGCTGGCGCGACCATCCCTTCCATCAAAAGGGACGAATTCCTCAGCGCTCTCGACGATATCGTGGGCTCCCAGATACTCAGGCCATCACAGCGACGAGGATAGCCTTCTGCGCGTGGAGCCGGTTCTCCGCTTCATCGAACACAACGCTGTTCGGACCGTCGATCACTTCCGCAGCGACTTCTAGCCCTCTGTGTGCCGGGAGACAATGCAGGAACAGGAAATCCTTCTTCGCTCGTTCCGCCATCTTCACGTTGACCTGGTACGGAAGGAATAATCTCTCGCGCTCGGCCTTCTCCTTCTCCTGTCCCATGGAGACCCATGTATCTGTGTATATCACATCCGCGCCCTCGGCAGCCTGGAAGGGATTGGACATGAGCTCCAGCTTGCACCCCTTTGTCTTCGCTATCTCCTGTGCCTTGGCGAGTATGTCCGCGCTCGGCTTGAAATCCTTCGGGGTAGCCGCACGCATGTTCATTCCGACCAGAGCGGCCCCCAGCAGGAGCGAGTTGCAGACATTGTTCCCGTCGCCGACATAGGTGAGCTGCAGGCCGGCGAGCTTGCCCTTCTTCTCCATGATCGTCAGCATGTCCGCAGCGCACTGGCATGGGTGCTCAATGTCGTCCAGGCCGTTTATCACGGGCACGCTGGCGTTCTGCGCCAATTCCCGCATCACCTGGTTGCTGAAAGCCCTGTACATGATCCCGTTCACGTACCTGCTCAGCACTTGCGCGACATCGGATACGGACTCTCTCTTGCCGATGCTGACCTCGTCCGGGCTGATGTATATTGCCCGTCCCCCCAACTGACCCATGCCGACCTCAAAGGATATCCGGGTTCTCAGGCTGGGTTTCTCGAAGACCATCCCCAGCACTTTGCCCTTGAGTGGCTCCTTCTGCCCTTTCTTGTGATCCTTCTTCATCTTCGCGGCGTTGGAGAGGATTTGTTCAAAATCGTCCTTCATGTCCAGAACAGAGATGATGTCGCGCTTCAACCCATCACCGAGTTCGTCAAGCATCTGTCGATTCTTAAGGCTTTGCGGACAATCCGCGCATGTAATCCTCGTGCGGGCAGCTCAACCGTCGCATCTGGAATGCCCGCATGAAGGACATGATTCGCAACCGCATGCGTGAACCGTCCCGCATCCGCACTCAGGACACTGCTCTGCGCGGATATCGCTGCGACGATCGTCTCTCAGCTCGGATGTCAATAGCATCCCCCGGTGAGCAGAACCATTCAAATGGTCATCTGCGTGTGCTCAGGGGTGCGGCGAAAGTGGTCCGCTCCAAACGTATGGCCATGCATTCAGCAACAAGCTGTCCCGCTGGTAAGATTTATTACCGGCAAGCACATGGAGGACTCCCGATGGCCGGGGTGGGGTAGCGGTATCCTTGGGGACTGTGGATCCCTTGACCCGGGTTCGAATCCCGGCCCCGGCCCAGGCAGCCGCATCCTTCTAAGAGAATCGCGCGCCGCAGTGAGGGCACTGCGCATCAGACTCACCGACTGGCTTTCCGCAGTTCGGACACTCGTATTCCACAGATTCCTTCTCGGGGGGCGTGGATGGCTCCGGAGCATCCTCATTGGCAATGTAGTCGGAACCGTCCAGCTCGACGAGGCTCGTGTCGGAGACGTCGCTGGAGAAGGACGCGAACTCCGTCCCGCACGCCTCGCACTTCGTCTGGCCCGGTGAGACGAGCTCTCCGCAGAACGGGCACTCGAACTTCACATCCTCGAATGATGCTCCGCATCGAGGGCAAGTCTTCTCCGTGCCAGCGACGGTTTTGCCACACGAAACGCAACCAAAGACAAAGACAGGAAGCGATTCGTCGCCCATGATTCAAAGATGATATTCTGGTCTATTAAATGTTTCATCACGAGGTTCGGGCCGCGCAACCAACTGGAAGCCCTACTTCTTCGCCTTTCCCTTCTTCTCAGGCTTCTTGACGGGCTTCTTCTCCGCCTTCTTCTCGGGTTTCTTCTTCGGAGGTTCTGCCTTCTTTGGCGGCTTAACCTTGATCTGCTTCACGGGCTTGGTCTTGACCCCCAGGATCTCAGCTACTGCCTCATCCTCCGGCCCCCTGAACTCGCCCTCGGGGGGCGGCTCCGCGAGCATTGCTTGACAGTTCGTGCAAGCCTTGGCGGACAGTGGTAGCTTCTCGCCGCACACTGGACAGTCCACCTGGGCCTCCTCCAGTGGGAGGTCGCACCGGGGGCATCTGTCCTCGTCGCCTCTGATCATCAGGCCACATCCGGGACATGCGACGCGCCGTATGCTTGTCTTCATGTCCTTCAGCTCGTTAGTGATGATGTTGTCGACGAACTCGTCCATGTCGAAGCCCTCGCTGGACTTCTCCACGTTCTCCGAGAACTTGGCGAGGTCTATCCCGCATGTGGAGCACGCAGTGGCGTTCCGCCAGATCAGACCGCAGCAGAAGGGGCACTCGAAAAGCGTGCCAGGCCCGAACTGCAGGCCGCATCTGGGACACTCGGAGTCGTTGGACTTCACAATCCTGCCGCACTTGAAGCAGCTCAGAAAGATGTCCTTGTGCCCCTCTTCCATCATGTCAGGAATTACCTCTCTCATTAAATAACTAATCGAAGGCGCTGCCCTCCACCGAAGCCAGTCACGCTACCTCCTCTTCCTGTGGAGGCCGATACTAGCTATGCAGACGATCATTATGAAGAAGGCTGGCAGCACGACGCTTCCGAACTCAGGCAGCTTCTCAAAGTGAAGCTCGATTGGGGCAGTCGTGTTCTGCGTCCATTGCCAACACACGAAGTTCTCCGCAGGGGCCGAGTAGATTGAGGTGAGGTACTGCTTGACGTTCGTGGTCTGTGCTGGTAGCGTCAGAGTGGTCCAAGTCCCGCTCACGTTCTTCCTGCCGATGATGGTGTAGCCCGCGCCAGGCGAATCCCAGTACACCCAAAACGCATAAATCGAGCCGGTTGACGTGTCGAGAGAAATCGTCGGGTAGAAGTTGCCATCCTGGTTGCCCGCACTGTCGAGACGATAGGGCACGGACCACGCCGAGCCTGTGTTGTAGACGTAGTAGATGTACGGCTTGCAGGTTCCGGCAGGTTGCTGGTGTCCATTCCCATACACAACGTGAATCACGCCTGCACCGTCAACAACCGCCACTGCTGGAGCCAGGTCCTGATTCTGGATGTCCTCAGTATTGGTGAAGATTGCAGTCTGCGCTGACCAAGAACCGGTGTACTTCCGCGAATAGACGCTACCCGAGTACATGTACACCGCCCAGACGTCGCTCCCCGAGCCCGTGGGAACCAATGAGCCCTTGATGTTCGGCTGGTTGTTCACTCCACCAGAGATCATGCTCCCGGAGACCAGGAACGACGATGTGCTTCCCGCTGCCGAGCTTATCCATGCAGTCAGACCATATGTGTCAGGAGCGACGCTGGTCAGGTTGCTGCTGAGCAGCCATACATAGCCAGAGGCGTCGAGGGAGATGAATGAGTTCTTCCCACCAATGCTCTGACTGGAGACGATGATGCTGCTGTCACTCGGCTGCCAAGTTATTGCGTGTGTTGAGGGCGAAACCGTGCCCTTCTGAACGTACACGTTCCGCGTCGCAGACCCGCTGTCGCCGATCGCATAGACGGCGCTGTTGGCCGAATCGTACCATATCGACACCTCGTTGACCGCGGCCGTCGAGAACGCGCGAACGCCTGACGACCAGGTCTGGCCTCCGTCCATGCTGTATTTGTAGACTGTGTTGGATCCATCCCAGTAGAAGCTCCATATGTTGGTGCCGTCGTAGAACAGCTTCCTCTGGTAGGACATCGCGGTAGCCTGAGCGTTCGTTCCGCCATCGATGATCCAGGATTCCGGGCTGATCATATTCACCATCGTCTGTACAGCCCGCGACCCGGAGGGAAACGCTGTTGCCACGTCTTTCCTCGCGTTCCAGTCAGTCGTCTCGACCACGAAATCTATTGCAGAGGCTCCCGAGATGCTGGCTGCCGAGACGCGCACCTCCATCTCGTTGAGGTCGTTGTCCGCATCCATGTCCGCACCTGAGACCGCGACCCAGCTGCCTGCGGAATATGACGACACGACTTCGGATACGATCTGGCCGAACATCCCCTTGACCTCGACCCGGAAGTCCGCGCCGATGGTCTTCGCGGATGCCGATATCATGTATCCAGTGCTCATCGAGGGATCAGTGTCGATGTAGATGCGGAGGATGTCCTCGCCTCCCTTGCGAGGAAGCACGACCGTTCCGCCGCCACCGCCGCCGCTTGCTGGCTTGGCAGCGATCACAGGAACATATGTACCACTGCAAATCTCACCAAGAACGCTAACGTAAAAGAACGACTGCGTGGACTCGTTGACTGCGCCCACACGCTCTATGTCTGTGTTGGGATTGGCCAGCGGGATTGTGTCACCATCGAGTGAGGTCAGCCCGTACCAATCTCCAAACGCGCCATCAATCTGGATTGTGGAAGGTGCCGCGGATACGTACGCGCTAACAGGAGTCCCGAGCACGATCACTTCATCGAAGTTCGAGACCACATCGGACGGACGAATGAAGGCAGACACTACGACCCCAGCGGAGGATGAAGATGTATCCACCGCGATCGTAACCGTCTTCTTGCTGCCGAGTGCTATTGAGACGCCGAGCATCGGAGCTCCTGGAACCCCACCGGCCACCGTGGGCGTGATGCTGTCGACGGTGCCACCAGTCCCATCACATGCTAGTGTGAGACTCATGAAAGCAAGGCTACTGGACGCAGAAACTGTGCCCGCAGCAGATATCGCGGGACCCGGCTCCTGTGTGATCACAAGGATCCCACCAGACTCTGGCACGGGGTAGCTTGCGGACAGATGCGTGCTCGCATCCTGAGATACGAGTAGGTACTTCGCATCCGGGCCCAGCTCGATAGGCAGCTCCACAACGGCCTCTAACCTGTCGTCGTTGATAGCAGCGTTTGCACCGGAGAGATAGGACCACTTGTTCCAATCTAGCCGGTCGGCTTCCGAATCAGTGACGCCGTACCTGTATAATGCAGAGGCACCTACTTCCCCATCCCAGCCAACCAGCTCAACTAGGTAGTCCGCGCCTATGCCAGCTATGCTGTATCCCGTACTCTGCGAATCGTCTGAATCGATGAACAGATAGAGACTGCTAACCTCCGAAGTCCACATGACAGCGCCTTCGACCTTAACATAAAGGTAGAGATCGAAGCCGACGTGCCGAACTGCCCATTCTTCCACGTTCACGGTTGTGGAGGTTGAGGTCGTATAGGAGGTGAACTTCTGAGTGTCGGACCAATCACCGAAGTTGCCGTCTACAGAGATTGATCCGTCATCCGTCACATAGGAGAGGTAGACGAAAGCGGAAACTATCATTATGACTACAACGAGCACAGCCAGAAACTGCCAGCGTGTGATGAACGAGCCTTGACGCTTTGCCCCTGAGGGTCCGATTGCATCGAACCTGGTCCCGTTCGTCATTCCGGTCCCGTTCACGAGGCCCGTACCATTCACGAAACCAGAGCCGCCTTTCGCGCCTCTGCCGTTGACCAGCCCTTCGGTCTTTGGCGGAGGCTCGATAGAGGAAACGACCGCGATGCCTTCTGGCTCAGGTCCCTTCACCGGAAGTGGCACAGGCGGCTTCGGGCGTGTGGGGGGCTCCAGCTCTCCTTCCTCGAACCCGATGCCACATCTCGGGCACGATTTCGAATCTTGAGGAGCGAGTGCGCCGCATTCCGGGCACTCTAGCATCTCCGCCTTGCTGACGAGCGGAATGCCGCACCTCGGACACCTGGATTCCTTGCCATCGAGATCCTTTGCACACAAAGGACACTTAATAGCAACACTTGGAAGAGCCGTCTTGGGAAGTTCCTTCCTGAGGTAGTCATCGGATTGAGGTGCCTTCGGCCTAGGTTGCGCCGTCTTCTCGCCTGTGGCCTTGATCGGCGTTCCACAAACAGAGCATCTATCAAGTCCGGGGGAAATCTTGTTACCACACAGTGGACAAGCATGTGAAGTTGGCTTATCTTTGGGCAAGCTGCGTACACCTCGCGGGGGATTCGGGGGAACCAGCACCCGAGCTCGGTCAGTATGCTGACATTGAGGGGATTCCTTGGCTTGAGTTATTGTTGTCGCCCCATATATATAGTCTGGCAAGAATCCAATATGTGAGCCCCCTTGGCATCAACAAGAGCTATATCTGACGGCGACGAGCATCTCCCGACCGGCAAGTGGCCAGATAAGCGAGTCTCACACAATGTTAATATAGGGTGAGGATTTTCAATCAGCCAAGGCCGAGGTGAGCGAAATTGGCGTGGACAGGCCCCATGAACAAGCTTGACGAATTCAGGTTCGAGATTCCGAGGTCTTTCAAGCCCTGCATGAGAACATCGGCCGTCATCTTCGCCGACGACAAGATGATTCACTCGGTCAAGGCCGACAGCGCACCGGAGCAGGCGGCCAATGTGGCCTGTCTCCCAGGCATAGTGGGAAAATCGCTTGCCATGCCCGACATCCATTGGGGTTACGGGTTTCCCATCGGAGGCGTCGCCGCATTCGATGCGGAGAAAGGTGTGATATCCCCTGGAGGGATTGGATACGACGTCAACTGCGGTGTCAAGCTCGTCAGGACGGACCTCACGGTGAGAGATGTGGCCAACGACGTTCGGAAGATCGTGGACACGATCTTCGACAATGTCCCTTCTGGGGTCGGGGAGAAGGGCAAGCTCCGCCTGTCTGTCAAGGAGATCGACGACGTACTCGATGGCGGCGCCGAGTGGGCTGTCCGAGAGGGGTATGGCTGGGAGGATGATCTTGCATCTTCCGAGGAGAGTGGCAGGATGAGGACCGCGGACTCCGACAAGGTCGACCTGAAGGCCAAGCAACGGGGTGCCCCTCAACTGGGCACACTGGGCGGAGGGAATCACTTCCTCGAGTTGCAGCGAGTCGAGAAGATCTTTGATTCCGAGGCGGCGAAGGTCTTCGGCATCAACTCCGTGGATCAAATCATGGTCAGCATTCACTCAGGGTCCAGAGGCTGCGGGCACCAGATCGCAAGCGATTACATCAGGGTCATGGAAGGCGCCATCAGAAAGTACAATATCCAGGTCCCGGACAGGCAGCTGGCATGCGCACCTGTGAACTCAGAGGAGGGGCAGGACTGCTTCAAAGCGATGAGCGCAGCGGCCAACTACGCGTGGGCCAACAGACAGCTCATCCTGCACTGGGTACGTGAGTCTTTTGAAAAAGCGCTCTCGAGGAAGGCCGAGGACATGGGGATGAAGTGCGTCTACGATGTCGCCCACAACATCTGCAAGCTCGAGGAGCATACGGTGGACGGAAAAAGGATGAAGCTCTACGTCCACAGAAAGGGCGCGACGAGAGCATTCGATAGCTCCCGCTCCGAGGTGCCTCAGAAGTACAGACATATCGGGCAGCCCGTTCTGATCCCGGGCGACATGGGTTCGGCCAGCTATGTGCTCGTGGGGACCCCAGGTGCGATGGCCGAGACATACGGATCAACATGTCATGGCGCCGGAAGACTGATGTCGCGCACAGCCGCGGCGCGCAAGTTCTCCGCGAACGAGGTCGTTTCTCTGCTTGGCAGCAGAGGCATCTACGTCCGGGCCGCGTCAAGGGATGGCATCGTAGAGGAGGCCCCAGGTGCGTACAAGGATGTGGACGACGTTGTGAGGATCGCGCACGGGGCAGGCATATCTAGAATGGTAGCTCGGCTGAAACCTATCGGGGTCATGAAGGGCTAAAGCCCCAGAAGCCTCTCGGCCGCTTTGGCCACCTTTGCCTTCGCCTTCGCAGGTGCCGCCACCATCAGAGCCCACTCATGCGCTCTGCGCATCTGCAGAGAGGCCGCGATGGAGCTGATCTTAGGTAGCATCTTGACCTTGTCGCCGTCGAGCACCCGCACCTCGGTCAGGGATATCCGCGGTTCGGAGATGGCTAGCTCCACCGACGGGATGTCAATGATAACATCCCCCGGGTCAACCCCCGCGCGTCTCGCTATGTCCTCTTCGACCGACCGGCGCTTCTTGACTTCGCCAAAGGACTCGAGCTTGTCCCAACTCTCCTGAGTCAAATCCGCGACAGCGATTGCGTAGGCCTTCTTGAACAACCTACGGTACTCGAGAAGAGTCGCGATCCTGAGGCAGTAGTCCCCCTTGGATGCGAGGTAGGCAAGCAGGCTCGCATCAGTCATACCGTGGAGCCGCTGGATGTCCTCCTTCTCCAGTTGCTCGACAGCCTTCGCCAACATCAGCTCCGATATCCTGACCGTCTTGTGAAAATACACGGCGGAGAACATGAGCGCGCGCGCCACGAGCATACCCTCGACAGCGCTCAGGCCGCCCCTTTCGACCACGAGGTCTCCGTTGAATATCTGGAGGGTCCTCACGAGCCTGTCGAGGTCGATCACGCCGTACGCGACCCCGGTGTAGTGCGAATCCCTCTTCAGATAGTCCAGCTGGTCGGAATCCACTGGACCGCTGATGATCTGAGCAAGATACCTTCTGGAATTGAAATGCGTCTGCCCCGAATCCCCGGATAGTGTCCTCTGGGAGCCGTCGCCCTGGACCAGCCCTTCCAGGAGGCCGGCGACTTCCTTGGGCGATTGGTCGTGCTTCTCCAGGATCTCGGCAATCGAAGGGCTATCTCCGATGATCTCTCTGTCCGCAGCCGACAGGATCGCCTGTTCTCCCCGTATGAGTCTCCTGGAGATCTCCGCGTGGTCGATTCCGAACTGGTCGTGGAGCACGAACTCAAGGGTGTGGGAGTACGGAAGGTGACCGACATCGTGCAAGAGGGCAGCGCATTGCACGACGCTCGCCTCCTCGGTCGATAGACCTAGCCCCTCGCAGATCCGACCGGCCACGGAAAAAGTGCCCAAGGAATGTTCGAACCTAGTGTGGTTGGCGCCGGGGTACACGAGGTAGGCCAGTCCGAGTTGGTGGATGCTATGCAGCCTCTGCAGCTCCGGAGCCTCTAGAAGCTTCAGGAACACGCCCTGCATCCGTATGCTGCCGTGCACCGAATCATGGACTATCTTGTAATTCGTCACCGGCGGTAACTCGTCTGGGGTCCTTATAAGCGTATTGAAAGCCACGTGCCAGTATGGGGCGCCGCCACGGGCGAAATCGGCGTCCGGAGTCATTATAGAGTTTGATAACAATGCACAAATGCTTTTAAAAAGACCCGTCAATGACTGACATACCCCCGATAGAGGAGGAACCCCGATGGAATCCACCGGCGAGAACCAATCAGACCGAATACAGACATACGTTGATGGATTTGACAGCAAGATAGGCGGAGGCATCCTCAAAGGGCATGTCGTCCTTCTTGCCGGGACCCCCGGAACGATGAAGTCCTCGATCGCCCTCAGCATGCTCTACAACAACGTGAAGAAGCGCGGCGTGAACGTGCTCTATGTCAGCATTGAAGAGAGCAAGGAGAGCCTCCTGACGGCCATGGACATGCTAGGCTTCGGCGGCATTGATGAGAACAAGTTCTTCATAGTCGACATTGGCCGCCTGAGGCTGGAGCACACAGATGCCGATGTCGGCAGGGACTGGTTCAAGATACTGAAGGAGTACCTGAGGAAGAAGGTCGAGAACGAGGGAGTCGAGATAGTCGTGATCGACTCGCTCACCGCTATCTACGCACTGGCCAACATCACCAACCCGAGACAGGAGCTGTTCCACTTCTTCGGATTCCTGAAACGCTTGGGCGTCACGACCTTCCTGATTTCCGAGACTCAGGTCGACGGCAACGTTTTCGGCCCGTACCACGAGGACTTCCTAGCGGACGGAACCATACTGATGAAGTTCGTGGACGTCGGCGAGGTCGACGTGCAGCTTCGCATCAGAGCGGTCAAGATGCGCCACTCGAAGATACACCACGGCTATCTCACGCTGATCTTCAGGGACGGGCAGTTCTCCGCGACGACTCCGATAGCGGAGTGATGGCCTAGGCTAATCGCTCAGTTGCTTTCGCTCAGCAGACGACCTTGATTCCACGCAGACAGGATGACTTCAGAAGCCGCCCTTGATCTTGTTCCTGTCGATCTTGATCCCGCGCGGAGTCACCATCAGCAAGTTCCTGCCGACTCCTGCGACATCACCATCGATGTCTCGCGCGACGTTCTTCAGCTCGGCTGTGACCCGCTTCATTGTCAGGTCGTCGTTGGCTATCGATGTGAAATCAACGATCACGATGTTGTCGTTGTAAACCTCGCTGGTGAGAGAAGAGAGATCTTCGTACCTGAACATCTCGCCCACCTTCACAACGGTCCTTGCACCTTCGGTGCCCATCAGGCTCTCGTCCTCGAAAACCATGTCGGTCAGGTCGATATACTGCTCAGCTGAGGCTGATTCGCGGATGGCGCTCTCCTCGGTGGCGGAAAACGCCTTCTTCTTCAGAATCGTCAATGTGCATCCCTCGCGCTCCGTAATAATCATGTTCGGATATAAAACCTCTCATGCAGAGCCAGATGGCCATATTTCGCGGTCGATTCCGTAGGAATCGGGAGGCATCTCACAGGCCTTTTCGGTAGACGGTGAACTGTCTGCACATGCGGAACCCGAGGCCCTCGTAGAGCTGCAGAGCACGAGAAGGATTCTCCGCGTCGACATCGAGAGTGGCTGCATCCATGCCGGCATCTCGAATGACCTTCAGACTCCTGGCGATGAGCGCCTTTGCGATGCCTCTGTTCCTCCATCGTCTCCTGACGAAGATATGCTCAGTGTGACCCCACTTTCGACCTAACCCCTCGTTCTCAGTTCGGTCGATGAAGTTGTGTACGCCTCCGACAACCTCGTCGCTGTCCCATGCGATCTGCCACAGCTCTGGTGTGAATCTCGGGTCACCGGAAAGCTTCTCGAACGCGAGGTCGCCCCAGTTCTCCTCGGAGAAGCTCTTATCGTCCCTGAGCGCCTCCTTGGCGGCGTCCCATATCTTCCTCACATCCTGAGGGCGAACAGGACGAACCTCGATGCCGGGCGGCAGCGGCAATTCGGGGATTCTGTCCAAGCCATCCCTGACCATTTCCAGGATATCCCATGACGGCGAATATCCTTCACACCCCAGTATCGACTTCCAGGAGTTAGGCTCCGTGGCCGACCACACTTCCAGGAACTTGCTCGCGCCTGCGGGGTGAGCGGACGAAACCTCCCGCGCACGAACTTCGCAATGCCGCAGAAGCGAGCGGCGGATGCCATGTCCCCTGAATTCTGGTAGCAGCACCACGAACGGACAGTAGACGATCAGATCGTTCAGCCTCCGTTTCCAGGTGATCTTAGACATTCCGATGATCCTGCCGTCGATCTCGGCTATGACCATGTCCTTGGCAGGATCGAAATTGACAGGGCGCTCGAAATCGTCCTTCAAGTCTTTGGCCGTCATGTGGAGGTCGACTAGGTCGGCTTCCCAGCTGATATTGGAGACTCTCGCCACGGCTGGGAAATCGTCCTCGCCACGACAGCGCCTGAATGTCAATCCATGAAGGGGAGGAGGTCCCTCCATCTCAACTAGCTCGATACTCTTATTCTCCGCCCTGTTCTGATGCTTCATCTGTAGCCTTCTCCCCTACGGGTTTGTCCTTGTCCTTCGGTTCGTCGAGCAACCAGAGCTTGTCCCCAACATGATGGATTGAGACCACGGCCTTGCCCTTGTCCTTCAGAGCCATCTTCTGGGCGCTCACGATTGCTTGTCCCACTGCAAGAGGCCTCAGGTTCTTCACATCCCTTATCCATGCGAGATCTCCTTCCTTGATCTCGGCATCGAACCCGACGATACCTGGGCCCATCACGTCTGCGCCGTTGTAGACGAACTTGACTGCTCCCATATCCACCGTCACGAACCTTCTAGTGGCTGGATACCTCAGGAGGCCACGAATCGTCAGGAAGACGCGGCCCCCAGGCTTGAACGCCAGTATCTTGCCATTTACGAAAACTACCTCACAATCCTGGCTCTCAGCCATATCGACCGTATCTTCGACGCCGAACGTCCTCGTTCCGAGGACCGCGTCCAGTTCACTCGAGAGCGCGATTATCTCCTTTTGCCTGAGTCTGTGCCTCTTTCGCAGATGTAGTTCGGCCATCTTGTCACCTGCCAATGATGTCCTCGGCTTTGAGACCAGACTCTGCAAGCAGTGTGTGCGCCTGATCCCGTTCGAACTTCGCCATTCCGGGGGCGTTTAGCAATTCATATGCGTCCGCCTTCAGCTTGTGTGGCTCCCATTCAAGGGGGTCGATCCCGACCGCAACATCGGCTGCGGAGATACACTCGTCTGCTTTCTTCGCTCTGAGCAGAAGGCGAGCAAGGCCCACCGCGGCCGAGTAGTTCGAAGGATTCAAATCCAAGGCGGCCGAGTAGAGGTCAGTAGCTTTCGCGACGTCGCCCCTCGTCTCATGCGCTCCCGCATTGATAACAAGAAAGTCGGCTTCGGAAGGATGCCCGTTCAACGAATCGAACAACATCAGCGCCGATTCCGTCTCTCCTTTGGCCAGCATTATCCGCGCCTGCGCCTTGGCGAGTTTCGGGGATGGGCTTGGGATGCCCTTGGTGACCGCCATCAACCGCTCAGCCTCAAGCACATTCCCGGCGTCGACCATGAACTCCGCACATTCTGCCAATGTATCTGGCTCCGTGATCCTTCGAATTATCTCGACTAGTGCTTTCGGAAGTTCGAACCGTCCCATGTATCTTCGTAGTTCCAGGTCCTTGAGGATCATCCTTGAGCTCATGGGACCGGAGAGCACCACCGTCTCAATGTTGACGAGGGCGTCCTCAAATCGTCCGAGCCTGATCAGGACCTCGCCTCGTCTCACCACAGATGCGAGGCCGCCAGCCGTGTCCGCATGACTGCTCTCGAGACACATGAGCGCCATCTGGAAGGATGCCTCGGCGGCCTCCGCGTTGCCCATTGTGAGGAATATCTCGCCTCTCTTGGTCCAACCTTCGTCGAACTCCGAGTTGACGGCCAACGACGCCTCGACAGCAAGCAGCGCCTCGTCCAGCCTGCCCATCCGATCCGCCATCTCCGCCCTTGCCCCCCAAGCCTCGTCGTAGGTCGGGTTGAGATCCAAGGATTCAAGGACAAGGTTGTAGCCTCCTTCCAGGTCTCCTGTCTCCGCCCTGCAGACGCCCTTAGCGAAGAGTGCGTAGTCAAAGTCTGGGCTTATCTCCAAGGACCTGTCGTGATAGGGGATGGCCTCAGCGTACTCACCCATCTTCTCGAGCGCGTTCCCGATGTTGTTCCATGCGATATCATAGTCAGGGTCGACGATCAGAGCCTCGACGTACTTCGGGATGGACTCCCGGTATCTGCCCAGGTTGTAGAGGGCGTTCCCGAGGTTGTTCCAGAGAACAGGGTCGTTGTGGTCTATAGCGAGAGCGTGGTTGTAGCATTCGACCGCGCGCTCGAGCATGTCGGCTCCGTGATATGCATAGCCCTTGTTGTACCACGCATGTTTGTAGAGCGGGTCCAGTTGTATGGCTTTGTCGAAGCACTCGATTGCTCTGTCAAAGAACCCCGTCAGGAAGCACGTATAGCCGAGGTTGTTCCAGAGCTCCTTGTCCTGAGGGGCGCGCTGAAGGGCCTTCTCGTAGGAGTCGATTGACTTGCCATATATACCCATCTCGTGTTCGACGTTGCCGAGGTGCGCTAGCCCCTCGACGTCGTCCGGATTCTTGTCGAGGTACTTCCTCACGCATTGTTCCGCGAGAACCAGCTCCTCAGCATCAATATAGAGACTGGATTGTGTGAGCAGCACCGTGGCGTCCTTTTCCGCGAACCTGTCCAGCTTCCTAATGACAGCAATCGCCCTGCCGATCTTGCTGACCTTCAGGTAGGCTCGGGCAAGTCCGGAAAGGTTTTCGACGCGCTCCTTGTTCAGTGCCGCGGCCTTGGCGTACGCCCCCACGGCGTCTGAGTACATCTCCTGAGAGAAGAGAGAATTGGCCATGTTGTGCCACGCGAGCTCATACCTTCCAGCGATAGAGACCGATTTCAGGTAACTGTCGATTGCCTCAGGGCCGCGCCCGACTGCGTCGAGTGCCGCGCCCCTGTTGTTGTATAGGATCTCGCTGGAGACCCCTTTCTTCTCTGCTTGGTCGAAGAGCTCCAACGCTCTGTGGTAGTTGCCGGCGTCGTACTCTTCGTTGGCGCGGTCGACGAGCTCCGGACCCGTCTGTCCAGAGTCCTTTCCATCAGGGCGGTCTGTCTTCGTCAAGTCAGGTTATCATGTCCAATTATCTAGATAGTCTTTTTGAGCACATGGCCAAAGCTTATATCTGGCTGAAGGGATAATTCAGCAGCGGCAGGTCACGCTATGCTTGTGCTCTTCGGGCCCTCACCGAGATCCATCGTGAAGGCCTTCGTCGCATCGAAAGTCTACAAAGCGAAGCCGGTCGACGATTCCGACAAGAAGAAGTTCTACTTCGAGGACTACGTCGAGTCCGAATCCCTCGACTACGACTCGCTCTACTCGCAGTACAAGGAGGAGTACGGCGGACTAGACTTCCTCGAGGACCCGAAGCTCTGGGAGATACTCGAGGACGAGATCTTCTGGGCGTCGCGGTACAAGTCCCCGGACAAATACCAGCTGATCCTCACCGTGCTGGCGCAGATAGAGAAGTCTGGGACCAAATCGTACCTTGCGCAGCAATCCCTAGAGGCCAAGGAGATGAAGGACCGCGTGCGCAGGGTCACAGGGGAGTTCAGGAGGGCGAAGCAGTTCCTCGCGTTCACCGAGGACGCGGACAACGAAGTCATGATCGGCAGGGGCAGCTTCGAGCACGACATCATCGATCTGGTCCTGAGACACTACGCGAAACGTTATCCGGGACGGGTCATCGCGATACTCGACAACGATGCAGTGCACATCTGCCACAAGGACGATATCCTCGTCGACTCGAGGAAGAGGTTCCCGGACAAGCCAGGCCGCAAGGACGCGGGAAGATACTGGATGCTTCTATCGGACCTGAAACACCTCGAGTCCAAGAAGGACCGGCAATACTACAGGGGCCCACTCCCGACGAACTACTGGAAATGGGTCTCCGACGGCGCGCAGGACTTCGGCACCGTCCCGAAGGTGACCCTAGACGACTTCGCGGGGCAGTAGCGATCGCGTCTGGTGTGTCCCAGAGCGGAACTAGGGTTCTCTGGTACCAGTATCAGCCTTGGTACTGAACCCATAACATTGATAAGCAGGCACAGCGATTTGAGCGTAGCCAGGGCATCATCCAGAGCGAGCAAGCTTTATGAAGAAGAATACCGCGAGAAACAGCGAACAGAAGTTCGCTTACTACATGGACCTCCTGAGCCACGACGTGTTGAACAACAACCAGGCCGTCCTAGGGTACTTAGAACTGATTCTGGCCGCTGGTGGCGTCGACAAGACGACTCGGAAGTACGCTCAGAAGGCGGTCTCCCACATACGCACATCGACGATACTCGTGGACAATGTCAAAAGACTGATGGTCACCCGCGAGATGGATTCGTCCGAGCTCAAACCGACGAATCTGATTGTGGCACTGAACAGCGCCGAGCGGGAGGTCGTGCGCATGTTCCCCGACAGGAAGGTCGTTGTGAAGATCCCTTCCAAAATCTCGGAGATGCTCGTTGTCGGTGATGGCGCTGCCAGCGACCTCGTCCTCAACTTGCTGGTCAGCATGGTGAGGCTGGACCCGAGCGAGGCCATTACCCTGGAGTTCAAGTTGTCAGAGGTGTCGGTCCGAGGAAAGGACTGGTTGCAGCTCACGCTGGAGGACCCAACCGCTCATATGCCCAAGATGGCCAAGGACATGCCCATCGAAGATGCCTACCAGGAAGACAGCTCGATCGCCGTCAAGATGGTCGGGATACTATACTGCAAGATGATGGCTGGTCTGCTGGGCGGAGGCTTCGAGGTAAGAGAATTGAACAACAAGGCGGAACCGAAAGGCGCCGTCTTCGTGACAACCCTTTTGAAGGCTGGCGAACCATGACTAGCGTGCTCATAGTGGACGACGAGCTCTTCATCGTGGAGCTCTACAGGGACATACTCCAACTAAGAGGGTACAAGATAGTCGGAACCGCGTTCGACGGTGAGGAAGCGGTCCGAAAGTACGGTGCCAACTCTGAGAAGCCTGATGTGATCATCATGGACCACAGGATGCCCGTGATGAACGGGGTACAGGCGACTAGGGAGATCATCAAGATGAACCCGAAGCAGAAGGTGATTTTCGTCAGCGCCGACGTGATGGTCGAGAAGGAGGCGCGAGAGGCGGGCGCGATCGATTTCCTTCCGAAGCCCTTCCGCATGGACGACCTCATAGAGAAGATGCAGAAGGTCTCCGCACGATGAGCCATTGGAGCTCGTTTCTTCTGCTGCTGGCATAAATATGCAGAAGGGCGAATACAACCCGATAACTTAATGAACAACCGGCGTATATTGAGTGGCCCGAGGTAGTGCAAGGCGATGTCTGAAAACTTCATGAAGGCCAGGACCATGAGTTTTCCAAGAACCGTCATGGCGGGCCACGACTGCGTCCAACAGGTCGGCGCGGTGTGCGAGGAGTTCGAGCTGAAAGGCACTGCTCTGATTGTGACAGGCCCCACGACTGGTCCCCTCGCCTCGAAGTTCGTGAGGGACTCACTTGAGGCAAAAGGCTTCGATGTCCAACAGATCGAGGTTGGGGCGGCGACCCAGCAGAATCTGATCAAGGTGGAGGAGGTAGCCAAGGACATCAAGGCATCCTTCCTCCTCGGAGTCGGTGGCGGCAGCAAGATAGACCTCGCGAAACTGGCCTCGATGAACCTGAAGAAACCTTTCCTGAGCATCGCGACCTCAGCGTCTCACGACGGCATTGCGAGCCCGCGAGCGTCCATCAAGGACGGCGGCAACTCGCTCTCGCTCAATGCGAAGACCCCGATGGCGGTCATCGCCGACACCGCCCTGATAGTCAAGGCACCCTATCGTCTGCTGGCTTCCGGGTGCGCTGATGTGATATCCAACTCAACCGCGATACTAGATTGGCAGCTCGCGGAGAGGCTGAGGTCTGACGACTTCAGTTCGAGCGCCTCGAACCTCGCGAAGTACGCTGCCGAATCCATCATAGAACACGCCGCTCTGATCAAGCCAAACCTGGAGGAGAGCGTCTGGGTGGTAATACGCCCAGTCATCATATCCGGCATCTCCATGGCTGTTGCGAGTTCGTCGAGGCCAACCAGCGGCTCGGAGCACATGTTCTCTCACATTCTCGATCGGATCGCGCCTGGCAAGGCTCTCCACGGAGAGCAGTGCGGCGTCGGGTCAATCATGATGATGTACCTACACGGGGGGGACTGGCAGCGCATAAGGAAGGCCCTCCAGATGATAGGTGCGCCTACGACAGCCAAGGAGCTCGGTGTGACGGAGGACCAGCTTATAGAGGCGCTCGTGCACGCGCACGAGCTCCGGAAGGACCGCTACACCATACTTGGAGACAGGGGGCTGACACCGGACGCCGCTGAACGCCTGGCGAGGATCACGAGCGTGATCTGAGAACGAAGGTGTTCGACATGGTATTGGTGACGGTCGTCGGCGAGTCGCAGTGCAAGAAAGGTTTCGAGTTCGTCTTCGGGGGACCCCTGGCGGATTGCAGGGACTGCAAGGTGAAGAACGTGTGCTTCCACCTGGAGCAGAACAAATGGTACAGGGTCACGGAGATACGTGATGTCCATCACGAATGCAAGATACATGAAGGGGGGGTGCGGGTTGTCGAGGTGGAGAAGATACCCATCCAAGCGGCCATACCATCCCGGAGCGCCCTCGGGGGTTCGATGATAACCTATGAGGAGACGGACTGCGACCTCGTGGGCTGTGCGAACCACAGACTGTGCAAGCCCTTCGGTCCTGGAGAGGGCGTGAGATATCAGATCTCGAAGGTGCTAGACACCGAGATCGAGTGCTCAAAGGGGAGGAGCCTCAAGGTCGTCTTGCTCGACTGAGAATGCTGTCTGCCGACGAGCCATTGCCCGGTCACTGGTTTCTTCGTAGCCATAGCGAGAGGAGCATGCCCAGCAGGGACACCAGGATGACCATGATGACACTGCCGAACTCCGGGATGTAGGGATCTTCCACATTCACGTTGACGACGTCGGTGTTGTAGTTCCCAGACGCATCAGAGACGTTGAGGAGGATCTCGTAGGAGCCAGCGACCCAGAACGTGAATGCCACTTCCTGGCCCTGCAATTCCACTTGGCTTCCGTTGTACGTGAACGTCCAAGTGTAGTCCACGATCCCTGTATTGTCATATGACGCGGACCCGTTCAAGCAGACCGGACCTCCAACAAGCACAGACACGTCATCGCCAGCTTCAGCCACAGGAGGACACGAATCGACCACAGTGAACGAATGGACCTCGTAAGGCGCATATCTGGGCGACATGAGTTCCACACCGCCGGCATCGTGCGCCACGATGTAGTACTCCACTAGACTGCCGGGCTGTTGGCCGGGGATCGCGCCGGAGTACGTGTCGTTGGGAGATGCGAGAGTCATCGGTACAGACTCCCAAAGACCTCCATCTGTCCGGTAGTTGAGGCTGATGGCACTCTCATCCACTCCTCTGTCTGCAGTGACATTGGCGGAAATGTCAAAACCCGATGCGGAGTACTCCATGACTCCGATGGGCTGATGATCGATGGTGAACTCCCTCTGCTGCTTGTCACCGGCAATCTCGATGCCGAGGAGTATTGGTGGGAGGTTTTCGGCAATCACTCGATTCACCTCCTGCGTCGTCTGAGGATGGAACACGATCGCGACCTCGAACAGGATGGCGAAGATGTTGTCATATCCGTAGAGCCAGTCGAGAGAGTCACCTGTAGTAGGATAGAGTCCGACGGACTGGTCTGCAGTATACCCGTTCAATGCTGCCAACCGCGTCCCTAGGCTCACCAGTGCGTCATTGTCCGCGGTCAAGTTGGTCGTGTAGCCCCATGGCCACATCACCAACTCACCGTACGAGTGAAAATCCAAGCATATGGAGAAGTCGTGTTGCATCACAAGGTCTCGAATTGCCTGCGTCTCGGGCTCGGAGAATGGCGACTCACCGCAGTATATGTCGTCGGAAGGGTTATGCGATGACCCCACGCCTCCCCAAGCTCCCGCGGAGTCGTTGTTCATGGATCCATCGTAATTCCGGTTGAGATCGACTCCATAGCTGTTATCGAAGTTGAGCCGTCTGTTCTTCCTCCACCACGGATCGGTGGCGAGAGAGTAATCGAGTCCGTCCGGGTTAACGACTGGTATGATCCAGACCTCACGATTGTCTACGAGCCAGCTCGCTCTCGTGTCGCTGCCGTATGCATCTGTGATATTGTGTATGGCCTCCAAGACGATCTCGGAGCTTATCCACTC
>MGVW01000044.1:0-5346 GCA_001800675.1 Euryarchaeota archaeon RBG_13_57_23
CTACCTGCTGCTGATGAACATGTGTAAGGATCGCAGGGCCGCTCTGATGGGTGCCTTCTTCATCACATTGTTCGGGACGTTCCTCTACACGACGGCGTCAGGGTGGAAGGAGTCTCTCGGGATCGTCCTGTACTTCCTGTTGATCTACGCATACACGCGCCGCAACCTCGTCCCGATGAAGATCATGCTGATACTGCTGCTGATGACCCTTCCCTTCGTACACCACCTCGTGGCCTTGGTTTCCTACATGACCGTCCTCTTCCTGACCGGCTGGAGCGTGGTCTTCGCCGCTGCCTATCGAACGACTGGAAGAAGGCACTTTGAGGACATTTCCATCGTCGCGTTGTTTTCCGTCTTCGCTCTCGGCTACTACTTCTATGTATCATTCGACAAGCTCAGCTACATCGGTTCGGCGACCGGGTTCCTCCTCCTTCTGGGAACGATGGCTCTGTTCTTCCTGGGCGTGACGATAATGCTCCTGCTTCCCACGCATCTGAAGTGGACGCTCGCGCCAATCCCGGCGGCGTTCATCATGGTGCTCGCGTACGTCGACTACAGTGGTCACGCTTTCGACTACACTCCAGGAACAAGCGCCTTCAACTACTACCTCATCGCGGCAGCCAGCGCGGTAATGCTGTTCTTCGGGTGGTATGGTCTGGAGTCTATGATTGAGTCAAAATCGGCCTTCCGTGCGATTCCCGTCGCCATGCTTGTCCCCGCTCTGACCCTCATGTGCTTCGCGCTCATCTCGCCGACCGTGGACAACAAGCATCAGATGATCTACAGGACATTCGACATGGCGGACCCTGCTATCGCGCTTGGACTGGGCATCGCGTTCTATTCCATGTTCAGGATGCGGCGACTGAAGCGGTTCGCTCCGGTCGTACTCGCATCGACGGTCGCCCTTCTCATGGCAACGGCTCCATACGGTCTATACACGGAGGAGTTCACGGGCGTCCGCCACGACACCCAGGCATATGAGGTGGAGGCTTTTGCTTGGCTGAAGGAATCCCATTTCAACGACACGCCGTATGCGCTGAGCGATGAGAGGCTGTCGTTCATCGCGTTGATGATGTTCGACTATGCGAAGGACAACGACCTGCCGCAGAGACTGTTGTACAATCGTTCTCTGGTGCCTGGGGACTACAACGTGTATGAGAAGTCCTGGACGACTCGTGGCGTCAACGATTACCCGAACGGTCTTGTGCAGATAGACCCAGAGTTCATGGACAGCCTGATGTACATCGAGAACGTGTTCTATGTTGGCGGTCCTGAGGAGGACCAGCTGATCATCATCCAGCATACATGGGTCGGCCATGTCTACAACAACTGGTACTATGAGGATTCTTGAGTCCGCTAGTGTGCGGATTCGAATACCGTGGCAAGCTTCCTGAGATTCTCAGGGCCGTGCATCTTCTCCACTCGTGCCCTGTTTCTCTTGCCTTCGTTCCGGCGTAGCTCTGGATCCAGCATGTAGGTCCTCAGCCCGAGGGCGATCGATTCGGGATCTCCCTCAGGTACCACGATCGACTCGACCAGCTCGGGTATGCCCGCATGTGATGTCGAGACGACTGGCTTGGAGTATGCCATCGCCTCCATGATCGATACCGGGAGCCCTTCCTTCTGTCCGCTCGGAGCGGTCTTCGAGGGGAGGCAGAACACATCGCACGCCTGGTAAAGGATCCTCAGGAGGTCTTCGTTGACCGACCCTAGCAGCTGGACGTTTCCGGCCTTGATTAGGTCAGAGGCCATCCCCTTGACATCCACGGGACCGTCCCCGACGATCCAGAACACGACGGGCTCGTCCTTCATCTTCCTCGCGGCTTCGATCAGGATGTCGTACCCCTTGTAGTCGTGGAACTTGGCCACGGTCAATACCTTCATCCGGTCGTCCTGCTTGAATTGTTCGAGCGGCACTTCCAACCTTATCGTCTCTACCTTCTCTGGAGGCACGTGCATCCCCTCGATGAGTACTCTGCGATTATAGTCGCACACCGTGACCAGCTTCGAGGCCCTGTCCAAGGCCTTCTTGAACAGCTTCCTGTCCGCATAGAAGATCAGCTCGTGCGAATGCACGGTCACGGTGAAAGGGATGCCAGCTAGTGAGCTTGAGAAGTACGCGGTGAACATCTTGCGGTCCGCGAAATGGCAGTGGATTACCTCGATCTTCTCTCGGACCATCTCCCTCGAGAACTGCGCTGCGAGCCCGAGTTCCGGTATCGCCCTGTCCGCGAGGGCCTCTCCGGCCATGCGCAGGAAGGTCCGAGGCCTTCTGAAGAGCCAGTAGAACATCGACGCGCCCGCTCTGACCATGCTTGGTCTGTGCACGGGCCAGGACTCCTTGGGCATGTAAAGGCCCTGAGAGACCTTGGTCGGGAATATGTGCACTTGGAATCCCATCTCGACGACCGCCTCTATCTCCCGGTAGTTGAAGCTCGGAACGCCTCCCTTGAGGGAGAGTATGTAGCCGATTCTTTTCTTGGACTGCATCACGGGCTCAACTCACAGGGCTGGGTCTGCGCAGACGAGGCGGTCTGGCCTCGGCGATCGCTGGGCGACAATGAATATATAGCGCGGGCTAATACCTTTGCGTCCCGTCATGGCTCGCCCGAAAGAGGCCACACTGGCAGTCACTTATCGTTGTAACTCGAAGTGCTCGATGTGCAACATCTGGCAGATCACCGAGTTCGACGACCTGCCCGCGGAGGAATACGCCAAGCTGCCGAGCTCGTTGCGCACGATAAACATCACGGGCGGGGAGCCTTTCCTGCGCAAGGATCTGGTGGAGGTCATCCGGCAGATACACAAGGCCGCCCCGAACAGCAGGATCGTCATCTCGTCGAACGGGTTCTTGACGGACAGAATCACACAGGTCCTGTCCGAGGTGCGGAAGTTCCATCCCAAGATCGGTATTGGTGTCTCGGTCGACGGGATAGGCGAGGTGCACGACAAGGTCAGAGGCGTCAAGGGAAGCTTCGAGAAGACCATGGCCACGGTGAAGGCGGTGAAGGCCCTCGGGATAAGCGACATCAGGCTTGGAATGACGATAGTGCCAGACAACCAGGACCAGGTGTTCGATGTCTACAAGCTGGCGAAGGAATTGGGCGTCGAGTTCACGACCACTGTCGCGCACAATTCGGGGATATATTTCAAGAAGACAGACAACACCCCTCGGAAGACCACCGAGCAGCTCAAGGGCGACCTGCGGAGGATCGGGGACGAGCATCTCCGGTCAGGGACGGTCAAGAACTGGTTCAGGGCGTATCACCTCGCGGGTATCACGGACGATTCCATGCGGTCGCAGAGCTCGAAGAAGTGTGCTGCGGGAGACAGGTTCTACTTCATGGATCCCGCTGGACAGGTATACCCGTGCATCGTCATGGACAAGGTAATCGGCAACATCAAGAATGTCAAGAAATTCGAGGACCTGATCCCGGAGGAGAAGGCGGCCGAGGTTAGGAAGGCGGTAAGGGCGTGCAGAGCCGACTGTTGGATGGTCTGCAACATACGCAGCCTGATATCGAGCCATCCCAGCGATTCGCTCGTATGGATTCTGAAGAACAAGCCGCGGGCCCACTTCTCGAAGAAATCAGGTCCGTGAGAGCTCCGAGTACGTTTGGGCGAGCTTGTCGACAACCGCGTCCCAGGAGAACTCGCGTGTCACGTACGCCTTCCCCACGACTCCGAGGGCCTTCGCAACCGTCTTCTTGTCCATCAGCTTCACAATCGATTCGGAGAGGATCTTCGGGTCTCCAGGTGTGATGAGTCTCAACGCAGCGGGGTCGACGGACGATTCCAACCCGCCGACCTTCGAGGCGATGCATGGTAGGCCGGAGGCCATCGCCTCCAGCAAGGATATTGGCACCCCCTCCGACAACGAAGGCAACACATACAGGTCTGAGTGCAAGAAGTAGGGTTTGATCAGTCGGTGTTCCACAGGGCCGAGGAACAGTATCTCGGGGATTTCTGATGCCGCCGTCTTGACATCCTTTGCTAGAGGTCCTTCGCCGATGAAGACGAATCGGGCATTTGCGCGCTGTCCCTTTTCCATGAGTCTGATCGCGTCAAGGAGAACGCTGACGCCCTTCACGTTAGTCAGCCTGCCGACAAAGAGAACGATGAACGTTCCCTCGCTGTACTCCTTTGGTCGATCCTCCTTCCGTTTATCGAACTCAGCAACATCGATACCGCTAGACAGGAGTTCTGCCTGTCGACCGAGGGTCATCACGGTCTCCAAAGCCTTCTGGTCTGTGCAGAATATGTGAGCCGCACGTCGTATGGCCTTCTTTTGCATCATGCGTATGCCCTGGCGGAAAGGTGTCGGCCAGTCCTTCTCGTGGAACCCTATACCGTGCATCGTGTAGACTAGTCGTCCCTTAGCCGAGGTCAACGCGCTCGCGTATCCGCCCGTGGCATCGTGTGCATGCACGATGGCACCCTTTCTGCGCCGAAGATGACGCATGATTCCCGGAATCGCCGTCAACTTGAGCGAATACCTGCCCTTGAGACAAGCGACCCTGATCACATGAACGCCTTCGATGTCCTCATTCCTTGCTAGACCTCTCAAGCGAGGGACTATGACACTGACTGAGAATCCCTTCCTCGCGACCCTCGTAGCAACCTCGTAAACGTGAGTCTCGATGCCACCGATGACAGGAGGGAAAGTCTTCGGTCCAACGAAAACGACCTCGATCTTCTTCCCATCGCCAGATGTGCCGTCCACGGCCCCAAACTCCCGCTAATAGTCGGATACTGAAGGTCCCGAGAATCGACTGCTGATGTCAGCACTATGTGAGTATTTAACAACTGACCAGCGCGGTCACAGGATCAGGTCGACAGCGATCACGATGACGCACATGGCTATCTCGATTCCCCAGATGAAGGCCACGAGTTCCTTCTCGTTCACGTGGAACCGCTTCATGAAGATGTGCGTGAGCGACTCGATTCTTCCGTGGTACTCGAGGAAACCATTCTCGGATTCGGAAGCGTAGTTCTCGGCCTGGAACCGTCCTCTGAACTTCAGGAAGAACTCCACCATCATCGGTATGAAGATGAACGCGGTCTGAACGGGCAACTCTGAGAGTATCCCCGCTACCGCGATGGTCGCCCCCATGAAGAGCATCATCGTGTCGCCAGGGAAGATTGTGGCCGGATACTTGTTGAAGTAGAGGAACGCGATGAGCGCCCCGAGCAACGGCACAAGCAGGTAGACGCCGTCCATTCTGTCGTGGATCAAGCACAGTATCAGGAGCGTCATCGCCATGATGATGCCCAGGCCAGTTCCCAGACCGTTGAAGCCCTCCAACATATTGGCAGCGTTGGCCGCGCACGTGACCGCGAACGCCA
>MGVW01000044.1:5424-5706 GCA_001800675.1 Euryarchaeota archaeon RBG_13_57_23
ATGGCAGAGCAATCACGAACGGCAGGAACGCCTTGTGCCTCTGTCTCAGATTGAACAGGTCGTCCATCATTCCCACGAACGCCGCACCGAGCGCAGCGGAGAGTGACGCGAACAGCCTCTGCGTGCCCTGGTCTGTTATGCCGTCCAAGGCCACGAGCACGCTCACGCCCGCGAAGAACCCGACCACGACGGCGATGCCGCCCATCTCAGCGACCTCAGGCTTGTTGGGCTTGTTGAGGTCCCTGCCCACTATGCCCCTCGATTTGAGAATAGGGACCAGCC
>MGVW01000045.1 GCA_001800675.1 Euryarchaeota archaeon RBG_13_57_23
AGCGGGCGATCTGCCGCTGATCTACCGGCCCATTGGAATTGCGATGAATAGGATATGCATAGTTAAACCTTCCCGACGCGAGCCGGGCGCATCAGACGAACATGTCCAGTTTCTTCTGGTACCTGACCTTCTCGCCAGGCACAGGCAAGGGATACTCCTCCGTGAGGCAACCGAGGCAGAGATCTCCCGCGGGTAGGCCGATTGATTCGATGAGCCCCTCAACGGAGATGTAGCCGATGCTGTCGGCTGTGATCATCTTCCCGATCTCCTCGATGGTCCTTCCCGTGGCGGCGAATTGTTCTCTAGTCTTCATGTCGATGCCGAAGTAGCATGGGGCCCTTATCGGCGGAGACCCGATTCTGACATGGACCTCCTTCGCGCCCGCGTTCCGGACCAGCTGCACTATCTGCCTGATGGTGGTGCCCCTGACAATCGAGTCGTCCACGAGGACGACTCTCTTGTCCTTGATCACGCTCTTCAGTGGGTTGAGTTTGAGCATCACGCTCGTGGTGCGCTCCGACTGCTCCGGCATGATGAAGGTCCTCTCCACATACCTGTTCTTCATCAGGCCCTCAGAGTACCGTATACCCGACTCCTCGGAGTATCCGATGGCATGTGATCTCCCTGAGTCCGGAATCGGGACCACTACATCAACGTCGGCAGGCTGCTCATTGGCAAGTCTCTGTCCTATCCTTCGCCTCACCTCGTATACGAGGTGTCCTTCGATGGAAGAGTCAGCTCTTGCCAGGTACACCCATTCGAACATGCAGTGCGCCCTGCCCTTCGAGAGTCCCGTCTTCGTGGAACGAATCTCTCCAGGAAGGAGCTCCACTATCTCCCCCGGGTCCACGTCCCTGATGAACTCTCCACCAAGCGTGTCGAACACGACGCTCTCCGAGGCCGCCGCATACCCTCCCTTGGTCCTGCCTACACACAGGGGCCTGACGCCGAGTGGATCCCTCATTGCGAAGACCCTGTTGTCTATCATTATGGTCATCGAGTACGAGCCCTGGAGTATGCTCATGAGGTTCTTGAGCGATCGGACCGGATCTCCGGTGTTGGCGATGTCGTTCGCCAGCAGTCTCACGGCAATCTCAGAATCGGTGGATGTGATGAATGCCCAGCCCTTCTTCTTCAGGTCCTCCATGATCTTGTCGGCGTTGACTATCTCCCCGTTGTGTCCGAGGGCGATGTCGCCGTAGTTCGTGGAGACCACTATCGGCTGCGCGTTCTCGATCGTGGACGAGCCGAACGTCGAATACCTGACGTGACCTATGCCAATCTCGCCCTTGAGGTTGTTGACGTCATCTGGCTTGAGGGCCTGGTGCGCCAACCCCATGCCCTTGATGGCCTTGATGCCGTTGTTGTAGACCGCGATTCCCGCGGACTCCTGGCCTCTGTGCTGCAAGACCCTTAGCGCGTAGAAGATGTCGATGGAGACGTTCTGAACGGAGGCAATGGCGAAAACGCCGCATTCTTCCTGTGGGTGCTCAGGATCCATGGACCTCTGCTCCCCCTCTAGGACGGTACCACTCATGAGTGCTGCTTGGCCCAATTGTAGTGCCTCAGTTTCGCGGTCGCGCCAAAGCCGCACGACGCGCATACCTTATGTCTAACGTGATATGCGCGCTTTCCGCATCGACGGCAGATTATGTGCGTCTTCTTGCTGCCGCGCTTGCCCATCGACGGAGTGCCCTTTCCCATAGGACCTTACCTCAGGGTGAAATGTATATGACGTTGTCCCCTCTGACGATGGTCGTCTCGAGCTTCCTGACGACCTGGTTCTCGTGGGTCTCCTCGGCGTTCTTCAGGACGAGGTTCATGTGAGGATCGTATCCGTCAAGGATCCCTCGGTAGCCCCTCTTCCCCTTGAGCTCGACGATGACCTGCTGGTTGATGGACTTATTCAGAACGGCCAGGGGTTTTATCAAACAAAGTCACCTGTTGGCGTGATATCAGGTACTGTACTTAAAGCTTTTCGGTTTGGATTTGGTGGTGAATTTGCATACTGGCTCGACCTCGAAAGTAGTAGGTTCTGGGGAAAGGCAGAGCATCTGTCGCTGGGTATGAGGCTGACATCATGAATCAATGATTAAGCGCCTCGGGGATCTAGCGTCTGGCGATATTATCACTTGCGAACGCTGGCGGGAAAGGTATTTCAGCCCGATGCTCGATTTGGCTCAAAGCAGCTTAGTATAAAAGGCTGCTACGTCATACTATTCACCCTCGGTCTTGGCTTGGTGCATCGATGACCCCCCCGCAACAAGTGCAGATATCGACCAGCAAATCGCCTACTGACAACGATCTTGCTAACTACGCGAGAGCCTACATAGGCGCATATCTGAGCGCTGTCAGGCAGGAGAACCCGGACCATATCCCGAAGTTCGCTCAGGAGCACCCGTATGCAGTCGAAGTGTGCCTGATGCCCAACCAATGCTTTGTCATGCTCTTTGAGAAATCGGAGAACTCCAGCATTTCGGTTACGAAGCAGGACTGGGAGTACGTGAACGGCAGGGTGATGTCGGGGCTGTCATACCTCGTGACGGTCTATCCACATGAGGGCTTCCATCTCAAGGACGCGTCCTACAGGGGCAAGAGGGACGCGGTGAGGGACATCCGGGTCTTCGAGAACTCGGACTTAGTTGACGCAACTCGTCAGCTCGAGCGGCTTCTCACAGAGCTGGCGGATGTGTCCAAGTGGAACAAGAACCCGATCAACATGGCCGAGCTCGCCATGACCAAGCTCGGCGCGATCAAGCATGAGGTAATGAGAGCGGGCCCCTCTGTCGACTTCATGTCGATGGTCGAGGGCCTCAAGAACTACAAGTCTGCCCCAGACGCCCCTCCTTTCGATCCGACAGTCGTCGAGATGATTGCGACCGTCGAGAAGGACTTCAAGGATCTGGGAGACGTCGTTGAGAAGTCGAAGACCCAGGATGCCAGGATCGAGGAACTCCAGATGAGCCTGAAATCAGAGCTGGAGGATTTCAAGGCTGCCGTAGACAAGAAGATGGCTAAGGGGCTGGCCGTAGTTCTGACCACCGCCGACAGGAAGATAGACAAGGCCGTGGGCACCCTTGCACAGGACCTAAATCAGAAGAGCAGCGAGATATCTGCGTTCATCGCGCAGAAGCAGCAAGAGCCAGAGGTGGAGGTTGACCTCGAACCTCTGGAGTCCAAGATATCCACGCTTTCCGAGGAGATTGTCGAATTGAAGCGCGAGAGTGAATCTTGGGACAAGCGGCAGATCGACCTTACCCCATTAGAGTCCAAGATTGACGGCCTCTCGAAGGAGATCATCATCATGAAGCATGACAACGAACTGAGGGATAAGAGGCAGGTCGACCTGACTCCCTTAGAGCCCAAGATAGAGGGCCTCTCGGCGGAGATAACCGCCGTGGTCGAGCAACTTGACAGATTTCAGGCGTTGATGGTGGACCAGCTCCGGAGTGACATAGTCAGGCTGGGAGAGAAGGCGAAGAGTCTGGAGGACTACCTGATCGCCACTACGAGTGCCAGGAAAGTTGTGAACAAGCGTTAGACCTCGACTCACAGCTGCACGGTCGTGTCTTCCTTTATCCTGTCGAGTATGAGGTAGGTGTTGCTCCGCTCGACCTCTTCTATCTTGATGAAAGCATCGACAATGTCTTTCAGCTCCTCTCGCGAGGACGCTCTCAGGAGAACTGCAAAATCGATGTTGCCGAGCAGGAAGTATACTGCCCAAACGCCGGAGATCTTGGCGATTCTTTCTCCGATCTTCTTGGAGTAGTCGGGACCGTACCTGCCGGTCACGAGTGAGATGGCAAGTATCTCTTTTCCTACCTTGAGGGGATCGACGCTGGCCTTGAAGCCTGTGATTACCCCTTCCTCGATGAGCCTGTTAACCCTGTAGTGCACCGTGGACGAGGACAGGCCAGTCTTCTCTCCAATCTTTTTGAGGCTGATATTGCAGTCCTCTTGAAGCATTTTCAATATGATCTTGTCGTTCTTGTCTAGAGTGACGGCTACTTGTTTTTCGGTCAAAGGCGGTCCCCCCAATATTATTCGAAAACGGGCAATCATCTTCGGATTGATAACGCTTTCGATGGCCGTTGTTCGAATAGAACATGAATCGATGGTTCACAAGGACGGTAGCGGTAACGGCGTTCCGAGTTCCGCAATACGAGGGACATAGCCGCGAGTACACGCAAAACAATGAAATGGAAAGGGGTTTAAGGGTTGCAGATTCGCGGTCTTCTCACTCCAGCGGTCTCACTAAGAGCTCAGAGAGCAGCAAAGTCGATATCTCCATGTCTATATCATCAGGGACATAGCTGTAGGTTCTGCCTGTGAGCGCCTTCAGGAACTCGACAAGCAGTGCCCGCTCCTCCTCGGTGAGGCCAAGGTCCGTGACCAGGTCTTCCTCAAGCTCTCCCACGACGGGATCCGGGACCATGTTGTAGTGCGCAATGACCTCCTCAAGAGTCGCGAAGATGCCATTGTGCATGTACGGCGCGGTCAGCTCGATGTTCCTCAGGCCAGGCGTCTTGAACCTCCCCATGTCCTCGTCGAGACCAGTCACATAGGCTCTCCCCAGATCATATCCCGCGAGCATCTCATCCATGCCCGTGTTCGGGAAGTGCGTCATGTCCCTTGTCTGTGGGACTCCTATGTTACCGAAGGCGGACTCCAGGAACAGTGGCGGAGCATGGCACCCACCACAACTTGCCTTTCCGAAGAACAGGTCCATGCCTGCGACCTGCGTCGGGGTCATGGCTTCGACGTCCCCCGCGATGTATCTGTCGTAGGGTGAATTCCATGTGATCACGGTTCTCTCGTACGCCGCTATCGCCTTTGTGGCCGTGTCCTTCGAGACGTCTCCGTCGAATACCTTGTTGAACAGCTTCGTGTATGCTTGATCGGACTTGAGGTACATTACCACATTATCCCACGTGTTCGCCATCTCTATCGGGTTCTCTACGGGGCCTGCGGCCTGCTCCTCTAATGTCAGCGCTCTACCGTCCCAGAACTGGGTCTCGTAGTACGCCGCGTTGTAGACCGTTGGCGCGTTCCTCCCACCTTCCGATCCGCCCACTCCGTCTGACACTATCTCGCCGTCTGCGAATCCGAACGACGGGTGGTGACAGCTCGCGCAAGATATCGTCCCGTCGCTGGACAGCATCGGGTCGAAGTACAACATCTCACCCAGCTTCACCTTCATCGGGGTCTGCGGGTTGTCTGCCGGAATTGGCACGGGCGGCAACCCCTTGGGCTTCGGATTGTAGGTCGGGTAGACCATATCGGTGTCACAAACATCGGTCGCCGTAGTCTGCACTGCGAATACAGCTGATATGGATAGCAGCATCACGATCGCTGCGGATGCCATGATCATCGCATGTCTTCGCAGTCCCTTTCCTCTGGTAGATGTTCTTTCCAACATCCTCCCCCCAGCGACAGATTGAAGTACACGCTATAAAACACTGCTGACCGTGCTAATTCTTAGCAGTGTTAAGGATTTACATACGTTAGATGAAGGCCCCGATCGTCGGCAGGTCCAAGAGGTCCATGTCGAAGAAGACGATCCCGTTTCTGATCTCTTTTGTCCCCAGCTCCTCGCGTCCGTTCAGTTTGGCAATGAAAGAAGAGCGCCACCAGAGATCGAGAGCGTTGTTCGCAATGGCTCCCAGGTATGTCTGCCCGAAATTGAATTCGTAATCATCAATGTCGGATAGATATGCAGCATGTCCAAGGAAACAGTCACGCGAGTTGACTGTGGACAGATACTCACCCAGCATACTCCTCCCAGCCTCATCAATCGGCATGAGCTCTACGTCGTTAGGATCGATTCTCGTGAACTCTTCCGTGGTGCCGTCCTCGTTGAGGACGTATCCCACTATGTGCTTGTCCTTGAGTTCGAATATCTCCCAAACCATCTTCTCGTCGATGTAGATCGGCAACAGGCTCAGGTCGGGCAGATCGAACAGCTCCGCCCCATCCATGAGCGCTCTTTCTTGGATATCTGCAACCGCATCCGACCTTCTAACGAGTTTGGCAATATCCACTGGAGAGGCGTTCAGTCTTGTGCGTCCGTGTTCGGCGAATGTCAAGATTCTACTGAGTCCCACCTCATCTGTGAGCTCATCCATGAGGGAGTCTGCGGCGTTCCTTACTGACGAGAACGACTGGGCTACTCCCGTGTCCCTGCAGTTTCTTACGAACTCGGTGAAAACCTTCTTTGCGAGCTCCAACTGACTGCAAAGATCAGCCCGGCCGTAGCGGGCTACAATCCTCCTCGCCTCATCTTCGAGGCTGCTCCCGGGAAGACCCATCCCTCTGCACGAAAGGTTCGCCAGAAGCTGGATTCTCCAGCCGACGAACACATTGACTGGGAAGAGTCTGCAGAAATGCGGCCTCAAGTCGTATATTCTGCATCGTCTGCTCTCTAGAAAGTGACACGCCCCGTGTGCACCTTTGAGTTTTATCGCAGTTCCCTTCACCTCAGGAGAGATGTGCCGTTCGGCCACTCCCTCCGCTAGAACTGGGTTACCTCTGAACCTCGTTGCTTCGTCCGGCAACAGCTCCGGCTGGCAGAGGCAGCACAAAGCACAGTTGTCGATACAACTGTAGGTCTTCCCTTTGACCTCAGAGTAGTCTATATCGAGATCAGGCTGAGGCCGAGACAACTGCATCCCTTCCGACACGTTCGCCGACCTGTTCTCCGCTCTCGACGATCACATTCCCGCGAACGAGCACCGCCCGCGGGAAGATACCGAGCATCCCTTCGTAAGCGCTCCACCCGCATTTCGAATGGAGCTTGTCGACGCGTATCCTGACAGTTGAATCCATATCTACTACCATGAGGTCCGCGTCATATCCCACCTGGATTCTGCCCTTGCGGAGCCCGAACAGATCGCCTGGGTTCTCGCACAGCCTGCGCACCATGCCACTGAAATCCATGTGCTTCTCCTTCACGTGCTGCAACAACAAGGGTACGAGGGTCTCCGTGCCAGGCATCCCAGAGGGGGCGTAGTCGAAGTCCTCGTGCTTCTCGTCGATCGTATGCGGTGCGTGGTCGGATGCGATGATGTCGAAGGATCCGTTCTTCAGTGCCTGGAACAGACCTTGACGGTCCTCTCTCCTCCTCAGCGGAGGGTTGACCTTGGCCAGTGTCCCAAGTCTGCTCGAGACATCGAGGAGTAGATGATGAGGAGTCACCTCTGAGGTGACGGTCCCCGCATTTGCCAGCAAGGGCAGCGAGGATTTCGCAGATACATGACATATGTGCAGCCGGCAGTCTTTAGCGGCGTCCCTGATCTTCCGGATTGCGCTCACTTCGCACTCATTCGGTCTGTTCCTCAGGTGGCCTTCGAGATCCCTCTCGCTCTCCTTGTTCCTCATGGTCTCGTCCTCTGCGTGTACCGCAAGAACCTTTCGTGTGGCAGCGATTTCCGAGATCTCAGCCCTGATCGGAGATGGTTGCGGGACCAGCAGGTCTCCAGTTGTGCTCCCCATGTACAGCTTGAAGCCGACCGCCTCCTTTGCAAGAGCGCGGACGTCTATCCCCGGCTTGAGCCCTGCGAAGAGCCCGAAATCGACCAAGCTCTTGGAGGATGCGATCCTCCTCTTGTCCCTGAGCGATGTGAGAGTCGTGGTGGAGGGTCGTGTGTTGGGCATGTCGAGTGCGCACGTGACTCCACCACATGCTGCAGCCAGTGAGCCGGTCCCCCAATCCTCCTTCTGTGTCATGCCAGGGTCGCGGAAATGTACGTGTGAGTCTATCGCCCCAGGAAGGACTATCCTGTTCCCGAAGCTGAACACCCTATCTCCCTCGAGCATCTTCGCTATCTTCGCGATTCTGCCGTTCTCGATGCCTATGCAGCATCTCTCGAACCTGCCGGAGACGTAGCAGTTACCCTCGACTACAACTTCCATGCTCCTCACTGAGTGTTCTTCGTCTCACAGCGCCTCCAGGTTCGTCTTCTGAGAAGACCTCCGCCTGGAATTTGAAGACCTTCGTACCCTGCTGCAACCATGCGTCGGGCATCAGACCGGCCTTCAGGCAGGTCTGGCAAAGGAACTCCTCTGCGTCCCAGCTCCATTCGACCGGGACTTGGGGAAGCAGCAGGCCGCGCGCGAGCCCCCTCTGCACGATGAGTCCGTCCTCACCGACCTTCACCTGCTTGGTCAGATCCGAGGGCTTATTCACCATGATCTCCGTCGGTGGAGTCAGAAGGCTGACCTCGACTTTTATGGTCCTCAGCTCTTCGGGTTTGACCGGTGGGAACCTGGGATCCCTGGACGCAGCGCTCACAGCAGAGTCCTTGATCGCATCGATGAGTGGCATTATGGGTTCGGGGTAGCCGATGCAGCCTCTGAGAGCATCGCCCGGATGTGTTGTGAGCGTGACAAACACGCCTGATTTCTCCGAGAACGACTGAGGGACCTTCGGCAGCGGGAACTTCGTGTGCTGCACCAGCCCTTCGACAACTGCCCTGGCGATTCTGACCGCTAGCTCGCCATCCTCGTCGGAGTACATCCTACCCTTGACGCGGTCATGGGGTAGCTGCAATAAAAGGCTTTCAACAGCTCGATGGCTCTCTGGCTCACAACGTCTGGCTTGCGAACCACGCACCAAACCTTAAATATGCACCACAGAAATCCGTAGGACGAGACTCATGAAATTCGTCAAGCTCTCTCAGTCGGAGTTCGAGGAGATACGCAAACTCTACGAGGGAGTGATGTCCCAAGCATGTTATGGACTGTTCTTCAGGGAGGGTATGATCCTTGGAGAGGAGATGGGCAAGATCGCCGCTCAGGAGCCTGAGAAGTACTTCGAGATATGCGCGAACTTGCTCCGCGCCAGAGGCTGGGTGGACAACATAGTCTTCCAGGAGACCACTGCGGTTGCGGAGGGGTCGATAGAGATTGGTGCTCAGGCGGATGGTGCTACTTGTCACCGGCTCAGGGGGATCGTGAGGAGAATCTACGAGCTACAGACCCATCGTAGATTGCACTGCGAGGAGATCGAGTGCGTCAGCAAGGGCGACAGGCACTGTGTGTTCAAGCTCGAACAGGTCAGGGGAGAGTAAGATGGAACTGAAACCTTCCTTGAGAGCGTTGAGGCAGAGTTGTGGAGCGATTGCATCAGCGGTTGTCAGCAGGGACGGTCTCGTGATTGCAGCGGATTTGCCTGACGGAGTCTCCATGGAGACCTTCGGGATAATGTGCGCTACCCTTCTGGGGGCGGCGTCGACGGCCCACTCGGAGCTGCGGGTCGGTACCCCTCAGCGCGTGATTGTCGAGTCCGAGGACACGAAGATGGTCCTGATTGGAGCAGGTCGCAAGGCCCTGATTGTGGCCGTTATCAGCAGGAGGGGCGACGTCTCGCAGGCCATCAAGAAACTCGATGAGATGGCCGAGATGATCAAGCTCATCTGAGCTGACCTGCAGACAAGAAAGGCGGAAGGGGTTTTCGGGAATCCGCAAAGGATTCTATTCGATCCCGAGTTCTTTCAGTTTCTCAGGGGTCGGTTTGCCGTCCTTCGTCCAACCGCGGGCGTTCATGTAGTCGTCGAGCATGAGGTTCATCTCGTCGACGCTGATCTTCGAACCCTTGGAGACTCCATCTGTGATAGGGTCTTCGAGCACCCTCTGCGGGAGGAGCCAGTCCTTTCTCGTGACGCCCTCCCTGTAGTTGAACGCTCCCTTCATGTTGTGAATACGTTCGCCGATCTTGAGGAGCTCGTCCTCGGTGAATCTCAGGCCGGTTATCGCTTCGAGGACCTCGGGGAGCTTCGCAATCAGGTAGAACCCGCGAGAGAACTTGCAGAGCCCGACCGAGTCGTACACGCACATGAAGTTCTCCATCGTGGCGACCATCGGTCCCTTTCCAACCGCCGAGAACCTGTCGATCCCCTCCCACTTCCAGAACTTGCCGACCAGCTCGGGCGCATAGAACCCGGCCCTGAGGTGACAAGCCCCTCTTGTGGAGGTCATGTACGCCAGCCCGTGACCCTTCATGCCTCTGACATCGTACGCGGGGGGCTCCAATCCTTTGGTGTGTATCGCGTACCTCTCCGCGCCCTTGCCGATCTTCTGAGCTGCGACTTTGACGCCGTTTGCAAGAACGTCTCCGAACCCCCGTCGGTTGCCAATCAACTCGACCATCTCTGGCACTGCGCTCGGCGCGTTGCTCCAGCTCAGGTCGACTCCTGCTTCCTGCCGCGAGATGATGCCACGCTGGTATAGCTCCATGGCGAATCCAATGGTGACGCCGCAAGAGATCGTGTCTAGGCCGAGGAGGTCGCACAGCTCGTTGGCTCTCGCGACGCTCTCAACATCTGGATTCCCGCAAGTCCCTCCCAGGGAGTACAGCGTCTCATACTCGATGCCGTCGATGGCCACACCGGCGAACTTGCCGCTCTTGACCTCGAAAAGTTTGCCACAAGGCTTCGTGCAAGCGAAGCACGCCTTGTTCTTGGTGACGTACTTCGGGGCCCAGTAGTACGGGTCTATCTGCTGCCTCTCGTTGTAGACACTCTCCTGCCAGTTCTTGGTCGGGAAGACGCCTCTATCCTTGTTCACCCAGCCCAGGAACTCGCCGGTCCCGTACTTCGTGTCCTCGACGAACGATGGCGATGCCTCGTAGATCTTCTGGTAGTGTAGTGCGAGCTCGAGCAGCTTCTTAGGATCGTGCGGGACGAGGTCTCTGGTGCCGCGGACCACGATCGCCTTCAGGTTCTTCGAACCCATGACAGCCCCAAGCCCTCCCCTGCCGGACTGCCTGTCGTCGCAGTCGATGCAGGCCATGTTGGAGAGTTTCTCTCCGGCGACGCCGATGCAGGCCACCTTCACATCCCAGCCATGGCGCTTCTTCAGTGCCTCAGGAACCACGCGCGTGTCCTTTCCCCAGAGATCTGAGGCGTCGTTGATCTCGATCTTGTCGTCCTCTATGAATATGTAGGCTGGCCCATCCGCCTTGCCGGTTATCTCGAGCGCGTCGTATCCGGCGTGCCTCAGCTCCGGACCTATCGACCCGCCCATGATGCTCTCTACCAATGTGTTCGTCGCCGGCCCTTTCGCTGCGAATGCGACCTTGCCGCCCGTGCCGACAGGGAACCCGTCGAAGGCCCCTCCGGCGATGGCGAGGACATTCTGAGATCCCAGCGGGTCAGCACCTTCTGGAACCCCATGGTAGACGATGTCCACACAGAATCCCTGTCCTCCGAGCACATTGCGCACGTGCTTCTCGTCGAAGCTCTTGATGTGCCACTTCTCGGTAGTGAGGTCCACCTTGAGGATCTTGCCAACGTATCCCTTCATGTTCATTCCTCCCCCAGGAGCTTCTTGACCTTCTCATACTGCTCAGGCTTGGGTTCCTCGTAGACGATTGCCTTCATGGGGCAGAACTTCACGCATGTGGGGTCTCCGCCGCAAAGATCGCAGTTGAACGCTTTCTCCTCCATCCGCATCACGCCGAACGGGCAGACCTCTACGCAGGTACCGCAGGCGGTGCACTCGTCCTGGTTGACGAAGACTCTGCCGTTCTCTTTCTTGATCGCCTCGACCGGGCAATGCAGGACGCAGCAGTCCTCGCCGCATGACACGCAGTGCGTGCACACTGACGGGAAATCGACCTTCACGTTCTTCTTATGCACCTGCAGGCGCGCGGTCGTGTGGTTGACGACCCCTTCGTGGAATATGGTGCAGGCCATTTCGCAGAATCTGCAGCCAGTGCAGTTCTCCGGATACGGTACCAACATCTTCGGCATGCTCACTGATCCCCCCTTCACTCGGAAGTGGATGTGGAGTAATGGAATTCGAATAAAAAAGATGTGTTAGCCACGCGCGAGCCGATATGCTTCCGAGTTCATCTCGACTTGCGCTTGGCCTTCTTGATCTCGATCTTTCGCAGCTCCGTGCCCGTGTGCGTCGTCTCTTTGTCGATCTCGGCGACGACAACATCAATCGCGCTCCGAATCGCCAGTAGCAACTCCCGTTCCGCCTTGTGCACTCGGTCCTTTGTCTCCTGCGGTACCCTCATGTTCTTTATCGTCGTGTTCGCGCCCTGAACGATCTCCATGCCCGCGTTGATGATGTGCGTCATCGTGTCCTTCGTGACCACGTTGGTCGCGATCGATTCAAGATGTCTTTCTAGCCGCTTTGCGGCCTCTACGCCCTTTTCCACCTTTTCTCTTGGCAACTTTCTCACCCTCGAATCTTATCTTGAGCCAACCCTCATCCATGTCTGCCCCGAGTATCTTCTTGTTCGTCATCGAGTGCGGCAGTGTGATGGACTTCTTGAAGGCCCCGACCTGCAGAGTCAAATCGTCCTTGCGCGTATATAGTTCTAGTTTCTGGTTCATCGGGAAAGGCAGCTTGATCGCCAATACACTCGCGCCGTCCTCGTCGAACATCTTCATAGGGGACTCGGTCGAGTAGATCTTGGTAGGATCGTCCTTCCCGAAGAGCTCATCGGCGAGCCTGTCAAGCGCCTTCATCCCGAGGACCTCCCGGGGCATCATCTTGGCCGTAAGCATCTTGAGGGGCGAAAAGGCCTCATCGATGATTGCCATGTACTTCCTCTGTTCTTCCAGCTTCGATTTCCAGTAGCCGTCCCCCAGTTCGTCGGGGAGAATCCTGTTGATGACGATCGCCTCGACCGTGTATCCGTACAGGCACAGGTACGTGTACGCGCGCTGTGTTTCGCTTATCACCATCTTCTCGGGGTTGACGACGAGCCTGACGGATGTGATCTCGGGATCCGAAAGCAGGTCCTCCACGTACCCGAGCCGCTCCCTGAGCTGCTCGAGGTCTCTGAGGAATCTATCCGTCGGAAGAGGTGTTGAGATGAACTTGCCTACAGTGACCCTTGCGACCCTGAGCACGTTCCGCAACATGTGGAACAGTCTGTCGAAGTACCAGTTGGCCGTGTCGGGGAATGCTAGCAGCCTCAGGGTATCCGCGGTCGGGGCGGTGTCCATCACGATCAAGTCGTACTTCTTCTGCTTGTGAAACTCCTCGACGTAGAACAAGGCCGACATGAGCTCCATCCCTGGGAACACGGCCATTTCCTTCGCGGTGACGCCGTCCATGCCCTGAGAGGCCAGGAAATCGGACAGGTACTTCTGTATCTCCTTCCAGCGGTTCTCGAGCTCGTACTGCATGTCGATCTCGATCCCGTCGAGGTTCTTGGTGATCGGCAACACCTGTCCAGAGAGCTGGAACTCGAGCGAGTCAGATAGGCTGTGGGCTGCATCGGTGCTTATGATGACTGTCCTGTATCCCATGGCCGCGGCCCTCAGAGCTGTCGCGGCGGCAACGGAGGTCTTCCCCACGCCGCCTTTGCCAGTGTATATGATTATCCTCATCTGCATCCTCGGCTGCGAGTGTATCGACTGCCCAGCAATAATGGTGTCGCAGAATTGGTGTCGGGGGCGGGGTTCGAACCCGCGACCTCCGGATTTCCTAGGAGCATCTGGTCAAGACCTCTCCCTATGAGTCCGACGCTCCACCGGGCTGAGCCACCCCGACATTGGAGACAGGCCTGGATTGAAGTCCTATTCCTTCTTCTCTTCCGCAGGCGGCGTCTCCGGCTCTGCTTTCGGCTCTGCCTCCGGGGCGGGCGCGGGTGTTTCGGTCGCGGTCGCCGGTTCCTCAGCGGGCTCCTCGGGCTCGGGTGCCGGTTCCTCCTGCGGAGCGATGATGGGCGCCTCTCCCGGCTCGGGGGGCTTGCCCATCCTCGTGACCTCGGTTCTGCGTATCTCGATCCTCTTGATCGGGACAATGATCTTTGATGCGTCGGAGACCTTCTTGGCGAGCTCTCCCATGATCAGCATGCGCACGAACTCGCCGATCGTGACCTCCGCAGAGGCCTTCAGCAGCTCCTCGTGCATGATCCTTCTGACCGCGGTCTCCTGGGACGCCTGGATCCGCTGCTCTGAGACCGCCATCGGCTTGACCCTGATCTGCCAGCCGTCCTTCGTCGTCACATCGACTACCGCGTCCGTCTTTGTTCTCTTTCTTCGCGTCAGCCGTCTGACATAGTCGCTCGTGAGGTCGTGCCCGTAGAACATGGTGTTGGCGTCCAAGCCTCTCACGTCGTGGACCTTGAACTTGATCTTGATGTGCATCTTGGAGAAATCCCCGGTCAGGTCTTGCACCGTGGCCTCCGTTATCCTCCCCATGACGCCGTCGGCCGTCTCTGAGGGGGTCTCGCCTAGCTGCATCTTGCTGAACATGTCGGGGGCGAATATCTTGTACCACTCCTTCGCCTTCCACTTGTCCTTGACCTTCTTCGCAGCGGCCCTTGTCTTCTTCTCTACCAACTAGATACCTCACTGTATTGGATGAAGCAGGCTCGATAACGTGCTTCCGTATTAAAACCTTGCTGTGCATAAGCGCGGGCCAGAACAAGCCCTGCCAGCAGTTCCCAGACGTGCTCTCAGTTCACCTTCTCCTGAGCTTCGGGTTGAGGACCTCGTCCATCGCATACCCGATGAAAGTGAACCCGAGGATCACGAAAACGATGCATAGCCCAGGCATGATGATGAACGCGTACGGGCCCGCGATAGCCGCACTATAGTTGTTGGCCTCGTCGAGGATCCGGCCCCAAGTGTCGACGTCCTGGGGGCCGAGCCCGAGAAAGCTCAAAGTGCTCTCGGAAAGGATCGCGATGGCCACTGTGAGGATGGCGTTCGCGAATATCAGGGGGACTACATTGGGGAAGATGTGCTTCCGGATTATGTGCCACTCGCCGGAGCCTATCGCCTTGGCCCGTTCGACGAATTGTCGTTCCTTGATCGACAGCACTTGCGCGCGCACTATCCTCGCGGTCGTGGACCAGCCCGTGATGCCAATCACGACGATGATCGAGAATAGATCTCTAGAACCCCAGATGGAGGCTATGACTATCATGAGGACCAGCCACGGGATCGAGAGAAACACGTCGTTGACCCTCATGATGACCTCGTCCCTCCAGCCGCCCCAGTATCCGGAGGCCAGCCCCACGACGGTCCCCAGGATCATGGATATAGCCATCGCGACGAATCCTATGATCAACGAAGCCGTGGTTCCGTGTGCCGTCCTCGTGAAGACGTCCCTGCCTCTTTGGTCAGTCCCGAACCAGTGGTCCCAGGACACATCTTCCAGTATCTCCGAGGAGCTCTCCGAGGGGTCGTACGGCAAGAAGAGGTCCGCTCCAAGTGCGAATGCGAGGAACGCAACTATGATCATCGTGCCAGATTTGCCCATCCAGGTGGCTAGGAACAGGTCGATGATCTTCCCCAAGCTCTTCCCCGAAAGGGCGAGCCTGTCCGCAAGCACGGGGTTGAATGAGAAGAGGCGTCGAAACCCTCCCGAGATCCATCTCTCGAACCTACCCATCCGAGCACCTCATGTGATTTTCACCCTCGGGTCGAGCCTGACAAGTACGAGGTCCGCGAGGAGGTTCGCGATGACCACCGCAACCCCGCCTATGAAGAATATGAACTGCAGCATCGGGTAGTCCTGGTTTTCGATGGCGTTGATCGTGTACCAGCCGATGCCTTTGTACGTGAAGATGACCTCGACCTGGAACACGCCCCCCAGTATGAACGCGGTGTCCATCGCGAGGGTCGTCACAATCGGGAGTCTTGCGTTCAGGGATGCATGCTTCTTCATCACCTGTCTCTCGCTCAGCCCCTTCGCATATGCAGTGACTATGTAATCCTCCGTGAGAACGTCGACAAGTGAATTGCGCATCAGGAGGACCACGCCCGCGACGGACCCGACGACCAGGGTCGTCAGGGGAAGGATCATGTGCACCCCGATGTCGGCGAGCTTGTCCACGGTGAGCGGGAAGACTGGAACCCCCGATTCCATGTAGCCTGCTGAAGGCAGGAGGTGCAGATTGCCCACGAAGATGACCATGAGCACCAGAGCGAACCAGAAGACTGGCATGCCATAGAAGAACAGTCCGAAGCCCGTGATAACGATATCAGGGGCTTTTCCTCTACGTTGCGCGGATAGTTTTCCAAGAGCCATGCCTATAACGAATATGAGTATGGTGGATATCCCCACCAAGAGTATGGTCCACGAAATCGCGCTGCCTAAAACTTCGATGACAGGAGTCTCCCAGAAATACGAAATCCCCCAATCCCCTGTGAAGGTGTCCTTGTAATACTCGACGAACTGCACCGGCAGAGAATCGTTCAGCCCCATCCGCTCGATGTTGCGCCATATGAGGTAGTCGGACGCGTAAGGCGTCCTCTGCATCAGCTCCGCAGGGTTGCCGGGCATTATCCTGAACAGCGCGAAGTTGAGGGCCATTATCAGCAGAATCGTGATGAACGCATTCATGCACCGCTTGAACAGCACCATCCTGAACGAGGCCAAGGTTGCCCTCCTGAACCCTGATTCGGGGTTCCGCTATCTGTTTTCCCCTCTTGCGCCTGGGCCCACAGTCCGGGCCGAAATGAATGAAGGAGGTTTGGGAAGTGGTTTCATTGTCCGAATCAGGTCGTCGGTGGCGGGGGCTCTGGGGGAGCCATGCCTTCCATGCCGCCCTCGGCCTTCGGTTCGCCCTTCTTCTTCCGCATCAGGAGGAGCGCGATCAGCGCTATGATGACCACAGCGACGATTGCAATGCCCACAATGATCAACGTGGATATTCCTGCCTCCTCCTTCTCTACGCTTATGGAGACGAAGGTGCTAACCCAGTGCTTGACCGAATGGTACTGCATCTGTCCGTCGTCGACCGTGACGTTCACAGAGTAGGCCTCCGATCTGCCCTCCTCGAAAGTGTGGTTGAGGAACCTCGTTATGTTCGTGTCAGGCGCCCCGATGATGTTCTCTATCTTCGAGGATGTGCCATCTCCCCAGTCGAAGGTGATGTTCATCATGTCGCCCTCGGTGTCTCTGACAATTACTGCGAACATGATCGTGTCACCTGGCTGATAGAGGTCGAGGTCCGGCGTGACCACAACGGCGCCCATGAAAGTGGGCCGTAGGTTCTCCAGGATGGTCACCGTCAGCGTTCCGCTGACATTGTGCCCTGTGATACCAGTGCCGTCGTTCACATAGACTGTGACGGTCTTGTTGCCTACTGATGTGTAGACGTGCGTCCCGTTGTAGACGGGCGGGTCGCCGCTCGCGGACCCACTGTCATCGCCCCAGTCATACCAAACGGAGATCACATCCGCGGTGTCGTTATCCTTCACCTTCGCCGGTGTCACCACGAATGTCGTGTTGTAGAAGGCAGACGCCTCTGAAGGCAGGATGAGCCAAGGCGCTTGGTTATCCTGGATGGTCACGGTTATGTCCAGGCTCACATTGTTCCCGAGGGTTCCGTCGTCGGCCCAGAGCGTCACAGTGTAGTCCCCGGTCGCGTCGTATGCGTGAACGAAGTCGCTATATTGCCTGTCCTCCGAGCCTCCAAGGGTCGTTGCGACTGCTGCGTCGCCGTCACCGTATTCTATGTACAGCGTGAGGGCGTCGCCTCTCGTGTCGACCGCGCTCGCGTTGAATGTTACATCACCGTTCGGGTACGAGGGGTTCGGCGTGGCCACCAGTCCAAGGGAGCTTGGCGCGAGGTCAGTGTCCTGCGCGCCGACCTCAGCTGAGATTGAGGCCGTCACATTGTGTCCGGGATCGCCCGTCAAGTCGTCCACCCAGACATCCACTGTGTAGGTGTTCTGGGTCGTCCATGTGTGGGTCGGGCTCGAGACCACCATGACACCAGGCGTTCCTGCCGGAGAGTTCGTGACCGCTATTCCGCCGTCTCCGAAGTACCAAGTGAAGCGCAGCGGGTCGCCGTCAACGTCGCTGCTCGTCGCCCAACACGAAACCGCGACGTCCACGTTCGCGGTAATGCTGGAAATCGCAGGAGCGCTCGGGGGCTGGTTCACGATCACGTCGTAGGGTATCTCGACGGAAACATTGTGACCGGCAAGGCCCGATCCGTCGTCGACCCATAGTGTAACATAATACGGCCCGTCGACGGACCAGCTGTGCCAAGCCACGTCTATGACCTCTGTGTCGTTGGTCGTCGGCTGGTATAGCGTGCTGTTGTAAGTCAGGTCATCCCAATCCCAGGTGAACCTCAGGCCAGCGCCGGTGTCTCCTCCGGACTCAGCGTCCTTGAAGCCAACGCTCCAGCGAGTCATCTGGTCAATGTACGCTCGTGCGTCCGGATCGGTCAGCACTGGCGTTGTCAGCGTCGGGACCGAGTCCGGCTCGGGGATGACGTTCACAGTCGAGCGCGCGATCGCCACGTTGCCTGGGGTCCCGTCCCAAACGGTCACGTTGAGCATGAGGCTGTCCGGGGGCAGTACAAGGCTCGTGTAAGTGTGGATCTTCGTGAACGACACTCCTGACTGAGTTCCCGCGGTTGCGGTGTCGGTGTCGTTGGCTGTGCCATCGCCCCATTCGAAGGACACGTTGAGCTGGTCTCCCTCAGAGTCGCTCACTGTGACAGTGACCGACATCGGCTTGTCCACTTCCGCCTGGATAGGATCTGGCGGCGGATTCAAGAAGACGGGAGCCTGGTTGCCCCCATTCCACTGAAGGTCGAACCAGAGCCACGGCAGATCGGAAGAGATCGATCTTCCGAGGTGTTGGGTCCAGTTGCCCCAGCCAGAGAACCTGAACTCGTGCCACGCGTACAGGCCGTTCGGATATATCGGGGGCAGCTCGGTGTATGAATCATAGACCCACTGTTGCAGCGTGTCGAGGATCGCCTTCCTCGCGTCCCTGTCCACGGTCCTCCTGGCCAAAGACAAGCTCTCGTCATAGGCGCTGTAGGGCTCCCCTGTGGGGGATTCGGATGCGTTGCTCGGGCCGTACCACCACGGTCCCATGGGCATCTGGCAGTTGTCTCCGCCTCCCTTTATCTGGCTGGTCTCCCAGACGGACAAGGTGCCAATGGGCTCAGGGCCCCAGTACCAGGCCCAGACCCAGATGTCATAGTCTGACTTGTACCATGCTGAGTTGATCATGATGGACTCGGACCTTGCTGCGTAGTTGAACCTTATCCCTGCATCGCTTGCGTTGCCTACCCAGCTCTCGCCGATTGCGGCATAGCTGGGGTCGGTGTCCGGGACCTCGAGCCTGAAGGAGAGTTCGTCGCCGACGTCCGCCCAGCCTTCGAGCACTGCCATGCTGTCAGAGTCGCACTCGAGGTAGTCGTCCGTGTCCAGGTTCCTGTATCCGGCCCCCTCAAGCAGCGTTCTAGCTGCTGCGGGGTCGAACGGCAGCATGTTCTCGATGTCCTTGTGCCAGTAGGCCTGGCCTCCAGTATCTGCGATGACTGAGTCTGCAATCAGAGGCATCCCGAACATCAGGCTGTTTGCGATGAAGTCACGGTCCAGGGTCATCCCGATTGCCTTTCGGACGATGGGGTCGCGCAGTATCGGGTTTCCGAGGCCGTAGGTCGTCGTTGTGAAATCCTCTGGAATGGCGTTGATCGCGATGTCGATGATCGCCATTTCGTTCGTGGTCTGCTTGATGACTGGGTACAGGGAACCTACTCCCACGGTGTTGAGGAAGAGGTTCGGCTGTCCCGAGATGTCTACGACATCTTCTGTACCATCATTGAGCGCGAGAGCGAGGCCTTGGGCATCCGTGTACATAGTGTATATTATTCCCTCGATGTCGACAGTCCTAGCTGCGCCGTAGTCGATGCTCCCGTGGTAGTTCTCCGGCGGAGCTCTCTTGAACTTGTACCACACGCCTTTGGACTCGTCCTCAAAGACGAACGGCCCGCTGCCGATTAACCAGTCGGCTTTCTTTCCTAGCAGGATCTGTGAGTCTCCGAGCGTCGACCACTGGTACTCAGGGAGTATGGGTATCCAGACGAGGTCCTCGATGATGGTCCCCTTCGGATAGGCCGTGTCTATCGCGACCTGGAATGTGTCTGTGGCGTTCGCCCCGGTCACGTCCTTCATGTAGATATCCCACGCGCCCCCGGGGTGCGTCAGGATGGTGTTGATCGTGAATGCGACATCAGACGCTGTCAGCTGATGTGTTGTGTCTGAAGGATTCGCCAGGTTCCGGAAGTACGCTGAATCGGTGATGTTGACATAGGTTGTCATGTTGCCGGTTCCGTGGGTCACCTGATAGTAATCAGTTGCGAGGTCATTCACCGGGCCTTCCCAGTTCTCATCGTACTGGAAGAGCACGCTGAACATCAGATAACACATCATGTAGTCTGACACCAATTCCAAGTTGAGCGGATTCCAGTTCGCAATGTCCTGCATGTAACCAACGCGAACATAGGGTCCGTCTGCAGCTGCATTGTCCACGACTGGCGACACGGATATCGCATACGGAATTGCGGACACCACGAATGTCGCAACGATCAGGATAGCTAACGCGCGAATTGCTCTTAGCGATGCAAACATACTCTATACCCCTTTGGGGCTCCCACCAATTGCCTGACTGCCCCTCTTCACTCAGAGGGCCTTGATGCTATATAAACAGTATTTGCAGTCCTGTTGCTGGCGCGTGCGAGAATCGTCATGGCGCGTCCTTCTTCGACGAGTTCGCGTAACTCAATGAGGACCGTCGGTCTCACTTGTCGCCTGCGAGCTCCTTGAACTTGCAGAAGATCGTCGCGACGCTCTTCTCGTAGTCCTTCATGCCCTTGACCGTGCAGAATTCGTTCGGCGAATGAGCCTTCCCGCCGAATCCGAGACCCGTGTAACCCCATGGGATTCCCAGCACTTGGTCGAAGACGTAGAATGGCGCTGAGCCAGCGACCGTGGGCCATACGTCAGGTTCGTAACCGTGGTATCTCATCGCCTCGACGCACGCCATGGAAACGGAGGAATCTGCATCCGTCTTGGACCAGGGATAGTCTTCGTAGTTCCTCATTCGAATGTCTGTGAAACCCCGCTTCTTCAGGTGTGCCATGACCTTCGCATGAGTGTCCTTTATTGTCATGTTCGGGACGATTCTGATGTCGATCTTGGCCTTCGCACACGGCGGAAGCACCGTCTTCGTGCCATCCTCTTCGAAACCAGCACTGAGGCCGTCGATGTTGACCGACGGCTCGAAGAGATACTTCTTGATCACTTCTTCCTTGGTCCCTTGGATCTTGAACCTCTTGACCCCGAGCTCCTTCATGTAGTTATCAACATCTATGCTCGCAGCCAGCTTCTCGGCCAGTTCGATATCGATCTTGCCCGGCGGAAGCACTTGTTCGGAAAGGCCGTCGATCGCTGGGTCCTGGTTCTCGTCCACCATTGTCGAGATCGCGTGGACCAGTCTCCAGACAGGGCTCTCGACGATCACCGCGTCGCTGCTGTGCAGTTCCGCCTCAGGACCGCCCCTAGTCTTTCCCTCGGCAATCAGATCGAAGTAGACGCAGCCCTTCAATCCAAGAGTGACTGAGGGGGTCCCAGCTATGTTCTGGCTGAAGTCCAATCCGAACGCTCCGTCCGCCTTCCTCAACTTTGTCTTGTTCTTGATGACGAAATCTGGGAAGCTTCGTCCGCCCAGCTCTTCTTCTCCTTCGAGCAGGAAATGTAGGTTGATCGGGAGCATTTCTGCATCGAGCATGCTCCTAACAGCGAGTAGGGATCCTCCCAAGGCAGCCTTCGAGTTGTACGCTCCCCTGTTGATGAGCACCTCCCCGAAAGGCTTCTGCTTGACGATCGTGGCCCCGAAAGGTGGGTAATCCCACTCGTCGAGGTTCCCGATGGGCTGCACGTCGTACATCCCGTACACGAGTCCAGTGACATCCGATCCGGCGTCCAAGTAGCCGTGGACCAGAGGATGGCCATCCTTCTTCGCCTTAAACTGGCCGTGCTTCGCCCCCATCTCGGCAAGCACGTTCTCGAGGAAATCAGCGGTATCCTGGATTCCCTCTCCGGTCATCGACACGCTCGGTATTCGCAGCAGTTTCCTGGTCTCCTGCAAGTGCTTGGACCAGTCCTTGTCTATCTTCGAATGGATGTCCTCGATGGTCATAGACTCG
>MGVW01000046.1 GCA_001800675.1 Euryarchaeota archaeon RBG_13_57_23
TCTTTCCGATATCGGCGTCACAGTTCGAAAATCACCCGATTTCGCTGTTTAATACTCTCAACTATATATTTATCATGCACTATATATACGCCGTGGAACTTCTGTGTGCATACCACATGTCCAGTTGTTGACAAAAAGGCTCCGATATCGACATGACAGTTCGAAAATCACCCGATTTCGCTGTTTAATACTCTCAACTATATATTTATCATGCACTATATATACGCCGTGGAACTTCTGTGTGCATACCACATGTCCAGTTGTTGACAAAAAGGCCCCGATATCGACATGTGCATCCGGAAATTCGGTAATTCTAGAAATAATATAATATTAACCATATCGTCACCGATAGTAACGGGAAAAGACTATTATAACCCGCGCGCGTAGGAGATACCCGGATACAATGATCGCGCAAACCCGCACAGGACTGGATTGTTCTCCCGTGGATAGATGGGTAGCGCGAGCACCGTCAAAGTGACCGGCAAGCTCCGCTCATGTGGAACTCGCCAGTACTCGATTATCATGGAGGTGGAAGTACATGCGACCAAGCAGACTCTGGAACACTTACGCCCGCGCGCGCATTGAGGGGAGCCGCCAGCCTCTCACTACGCAGGAGAAGAGGGCCGTAAGATCGTTCGCCGCAAACAGACGAACGGACTGAGATCAAACCTTTTCTTAATCATCTTCCTTCTCTCAATCCTGCATTCAACTAAGCGGACCGGGAGATCCTCCCGCGCCAGCGACCATACCACTTCTTGATGACCCCTGTTAGCGTGTCCGGGTATGGCACAGGATCCTTGAGCTTGAGGAACCAAACGGCCCCAGCGGCCCTCCCAAACGCCGAAATGAGATAGACCGCACCGAGGCCGAGCACCCAGTCCCCTCCGTAGAACTCGAGGAAGTAGTACGCGAGATAGCCACCGATGATGGATCCGGCGAATGTGGCTATCCCGACCACGGTATTGTAGACTGCGAAGTACACGCCCTTCTTTTCCTCAGGGGCAACGTCCAGAATGTACGAGAAGAACGACACGTTCGCCATCGCAGAAGCGACCCCCAACGCGACGTTGAGAACGCATATGTGCCAGATCTCCGTCGCCAGTGCGTACACGATTGGCACGGAGATGAAGGCGAATCTGGATATCAGTATCTGAGGCATGGGACCAATAACGTCAAGCAGCTTGCCGACCTTCGTTTGGAAGAACAATGTGGATGCTCTCTCGATCACTACGATGATGCCGATCTCAAGCGCACTTGCCCCGAGGACTATCATGTAGGTCAGATAGAGCAGTGGCCAGATCAACGACATTATGAAATTGTATGCTGAGTTGAGAGCCACCAGGTTCCTGAAGTATTTGTTCTCAGTGAGGTCCTTGAAGAATATCAACGATTTGATGCTGAAAGCGAAAAGAGTCTTCGGGGACGCGAAGAGCCTGCGCTTTTCCTCAGCGATCTCATACAAGACGAGCGAGCCGATTATCCCGCTGCCGCCAGCAACGAAGAATGGTATAGCGAAATCCTTCATGGTCGCATTCTCATCTGGAATTATCGCGCCTGCGAACAGCGTCCCCACGAGACTTGCGACGGATGATATAGCGAAGAACCGACCCATGACCGACCCTCGGTCCTTCACCGTCGTGACGTCCCCAACGAGTGCAGACCAGGTGGGTATCATCATCGAACCGATGAGCATCTGGATTGCGACAAGGATGATGAGCTGCCACGCGTTGACAACCCCAACCAGGAAGAAGTAGAAGGCGAACGACATCACTCCGCCAATCGCCAGGAAGGGTATCCTGCGGCCGAAGAAGTCGCTCAATTTGCCCCAAGGAACCTGCATCACCGCTGGAAACAGGTTCATGAAAGCCTGCAGCCAGCCAAGCTGAGGGGCGTTCGCGCCCAGTGTCACCGCGAGCACTGGCACATAAGGATCGGCCATGCCTTTTCCCAGATTGACGCCAATCTGGTTCTGTACCATCTTGGACAGAATGTGGGCCTTCGCCTTTCTCTGATGCTCGGAAGAAGCGCCTGGCTCGGACCCCATAGTATCCCATCCCTGCGACGTGTGAATCACCGGAGGTTGATATATTTCAGTTTCGCACAAAACCGGCGCACAGCCCGTCTCACGAGGATCGGCCTCCATCGATCCTCCAGAGTGTCTGGGGCGGCCCGGCTGTACTGGAAATCATCCAAAAGACTATATATTAACACGAGCCGATACAGGGATGGTGGGATCTTTGACAAAGGCATATTGTGTCAAGTGCAAGAAATCCGTCGAGATGAAGGACCCGAAGAAAGTCAAGCTCAAGAACGGAAAGCCAGCTACCAAGGGAACATGCCCTAAGTGTGGCACCAAGGTCTTCAGAATCGGTGGCTAAACCGCTTTCCCCAAACCAAATCCAGAAGACCTCGAACACGCCTGCAACTCACTATCGGGGGTCTTCTGAGAACGTTTTTGTTCGCTTCAGGTAGCGTCCTCGCTCCGCCAAAACCCGCAGGGCCCTAATCGAACGCCAGATCGTAGGATAAGCCAAGACACCTTTTCTCTCAAAGCTAACGAGTATCTCGGCCGTTCGCTCACCCCCGAAAGCACTGACCACAATCGGCACTCCTCCAGGCTTGGACCTCTTCTCTGCGATTCCAATGAGAGCATCTGTGACGCCAGGGGGTTGAAGCTCGAGTGACATGAAGATCCCGTCGACGCCTGGATCATGCTGCAGGATTTCCAGGACTTCGTCGTACATGGCATCGGTCACGCCGGCTGTGAGGTCAACGGGATTGCTGACGGAAGAGAATCCTGGGACCACTCTCCTGAGCGACGCAACCGTGGGCTCAGAGAGCTTAGCAACCTTCAGGCCAGCGCCATGATCGCTGGATTCCGCAAGGTCGATTCCTATCACGCCGAATCCACCAGCGCTCGCGACAACGCAGATCCTGTCGCCCCTGAGGTGCCCCACATGAGCAAGGGCTCTCGCAGAGTCAGCAAGCTCCTCTTCATCATAAGCCCTCATGACACCGACCTGTCGCATGATGCTGTCGACGATCGTGTCCGATGAGCTGGCGAGAGCTCCCGTATGTGAGCTGGCCGCCAAGATCCCGGATTTCGTCCGCCCGGACTTCAGAATAACGACTGGCTTCTTCCTCGTCACCTTCGCCGCTACCTTCGAAAACTCCTTCCCGTCGGAGAAGGACTCGAGATACATCGCTATGGAACCGGTCGATCGGTCACTGCCGAGGTAGCGAAGGAGATCGTTCTCGTTTATGTCCGCCTTGTTGCCGAGGCCGACGCAGGCCGACACCCCCATTCCGGAAGCTGCTGCCCTCTCCAAGAACGAGATAGAGACCGCACCGCTCTGGGACAACATGGCGATATTCCCCCTGCCCGGTCTGGGACTCCTCTCTCGGGGTATGAAGAATGTATCGAGTCCGTGAGCTGGAACGAATACTCCCATCGTGTTCGGTCCAAGCAGCCGCGTGCCAGAACCTGAGACCGCATCGACGAGCTCCTTCTCCAGCCTCGCGCCTTCGGGACCGGATTCCTTGAATCCTGACGCGGTGACAACAACGACGCCAACTCCCTTCTTCACACACTCCCTGACAGGACCTAACGACGCGGATGCGGGCAGCGAGACGAGGGCGAGGTCGACCTTGCCCGGTACATCCATTATCGACCCGTAGCATCTCATTCCGAGCAGCTCTTTCTCATGCGGATTGACAGGATAGAGGGAGAACGCGCCAGACGACAGGTTTCTCAAGGCGATATGGCTCATCTTGCTTGGATTAGCCGATGCCCCGATGACAGCCACAGAGGACGGCTTGAAGAGCTTGTCCAGGTCTCCTGACATCAATCGCTGATGGGATTGCAGGATATTATCTGTTGTTGGGGGAGAATGGGACATTTACGCGCGGGGATGTGTCTGGCCTATCGAGTGGAATTCAGAACCTTAAAATACGGTGGAGTCAATAACACGGTTTACGTCGTTGACCAGAAGGGGGAGAGCTGGTGGAGCTTAGGGACATCGTTAGCGATTCACGACACGTGACGATCAAGTCAAGTGCGACTGTGAGCGACGCCCTCGTCGCAATGATCGAGAACAAGACCGATTTTCTGTTGATCGACAGGGACGAACCGAACGACGCACATGGCATTGTCACTCGATGGGACCTGGTCGAAGGGCCCATAGCCCGTGGTCTGGACCTGGCGACCACCTCCGTGATGGAGTACGCCAGGAAGCCGCTCGTGGTCATGAACAATCTGGATTTGGACATTAGGTGGGTCGCCAAGAAGATGGCAAACGAAGGTGTATCGAAGATCGCGGTGTTCGACGGTGAGAACTTCCTCGGATTCATCTCGGACGTCGACGTCCTGAAGGCGGCGGCATCTAAAGTCAGGAAGACCAAGGGGACCAAGAAATGAACGCGAAATCTCTGATTCTCAAGGATGTCGTCAAGACATTCGAATTGCCAACCATCCAACGGGATGCCACTGTGGCTGCGGCAATCCGGATGATGATGGAGAACAACAGATGGTCATTGCTCGTCCCCAGAAGGAACAAGACTGACGCCTACGGGATCGTGACGAAGAAGGATTTGATCACCAAGGTAGTCGCGGAGGGGAAGGATCCGGCCAGAGTCAAAGTCAAGGATGTGATGTCGAAGCCGCTTGTGATACTTACCAACCTTTCGCTGGACCTGAGATGGGTAGCAAAGGCTATGGCGAACTCGGAGGTCTCCACGATCGTGGTCTTCGACAAAGGCGATTTCTACGGATATGTGACCGAAGGCTGCATCCTAGAAGGGATGTACAACGCGTTGAGAAGGGCAAAGCTGGAGCAGGGCGTCGACTTCGTCTCCTGCTGATTCAGTGAACACTCGGCCTACGAGGAGGGGAGCTACACGACGAACGAATCGGGGAGCAAGAAGCACGAGCGCAAGGGGATCGCGGTCTACCTGTGCACGTGCAAGGGGGCCATAGGGAACAAGGTCGACCTCAAGAAGATTGCTGAAGAGCTCCAGAAGGACCCCAGGGTAGTCTCGGTAGGCATTCATGAGGCGCTGTGTCTCAAAGAGGGACAGCTGTTCCTGCGAGAGGAGGCGGCATCGAAACACTTCGAGCGCGTCGCCATCGGAGCTTGCTCGCCGAACGTCCAAGGGATGATAATCACGAGGGTGCTCGAGGAGGAGGGGTTGAACAAGTACCTCGTCGAGCAGGTCAACATTCGGGAGCAGTGCGCTTGGGTTCACGCGGACAAAGCCGAGGCAACGAAGAAGGCGAAAAGCCTTGTTAAGGGAGCGCTCGCGCGCGCCGAGAAGCTGATACCGCTCGAGGACATCGACATCCCGATAACGGGAAAGGCCCTCGTGATCGGAGGGGGCGTCACGGGTATGCAGGCGGCCCTCGACATCGCAGGCCAGGGGTTCAAGGTCTACCTCGTCGAGCGGACCGCGGAGCTGGGCGGAAGGGCGTACAAGCTCAGCATGACATTCCCGACGCACAACTGCGGTATCTGTTGCATGCAGTACTGCAAGGAGTGTGTCTTCACTCCCAAGATAGAGGATGTCCTGCAGAACAAGAACATCGAGCTGCTGCTCGAATCCGAAATCCAGGATATCACGGGAGGATTCGGCAAGCGCCATGTGGTTGTGAAGACGTCGAAGGGACCGGTCGACCTGGATGTCGGGACTATCATCGTCGCAACTGGGTCCAAGCTGTTCGACCCCAACAGGATATCCGAGCTGAGGTATTCGAACCCGGACGTCGTGACCACGGTCGAGTTCGAGCAGCTAATAGTCGAGCAGAGAGAAAGGGGAGGCGGGCTCAAGAGGCCCTCAGACGGCAAGACTCCGAAAACCATCAATTTCATTCAGTGTGTTGGTTCCAGGGACAAGACGAAGGGCAATCTCCACTGCTCGCTCGTATGCTGTACATACGCCATCGGCCAGGCAAGGGAGATCAAGCGAATGAACCCCGATGCGAACGTCTACATACACTACATAGATCTGAGGGGACCGTACAGGGGATTCGAAGAGTTCTATCAAGCCGCAAAGGAGGAGGGGATCAACTTCGTCCGGGGAAGGATCTCCGAGATTGTCGAAGACAAGGGAAAGGTGTTCGTGAGGGCCCTTGACACAGATGCAGACGTTCTCCTCAACATCGAATCAGACCTAGTGGTTCTTGCGGTCGGCCAGGAGCCCTCGGAAGGGAGCGACGCACTCGCGAAGATGTTGCACATCCAGACTGACATCGACAAGTTCATGAAGGATATCAACCCGATGTTCCCTTCAGAGTTCAGACGCGGGGTGTACATCGCTGGAACCGCTCAGGGACCGAAGGGGATAAGGTACTCCATCGAGGACGCAAAAGCCGCGGCCGCGAGCGCGATCGAACTCATGAAGAAGGGCTCGATTAAGTTCCCGAGGATTGTCGCCTTCGTGGACGAGGAGCGGTGCAGAGGCTGCGGAAGGTGCGAGAAGGCCTGCGAGTACGGTGCCATCACAGTCACGAAGGACGAGAAACGAGGCGTCCTTGTCTCAAGGATTGATGAGATAGTCTGCGAGGGGTGTGGCCAATGCGCGGTGGCCTGCTGCAACAAGGCTATCACCGTCAACGGCTACCGACCGGAACAAGTAGAGGCAATGGTAAGGGCCATCACGGAAGATATCCAGGGGGTGTCCTCCGATGAGTGAGAAGTTCGAGCCGACCATCATCGCGTTCACCTGCACCTGGTGCGGATACCCCTCGGCGAGCCTTGCCGGCGTGAACAAGATACAATACCCTCCGAACATCAGGATAGTGAGGGTCATGTGCACCGGAAGCGTCGAGCCAGGTGTGATAATGGACGCTTTCGAACACGGTGCCGACGGGGTCATCGTCATCGGCTGCCTGATGGACAACTGTCACTACGTATCGGGCAACAAGAAGGCGCAAGAGCGCGTAGACGCGCTGAAGAAGCTATTCGACATAATGGGTCTGGACTCCAAGCGGCTGAGAACAGAATGGATCAACGCCTCGGAAAGAGCGAAGTTCGCGAAGACTGTCAGCGAGTTCGTGGAAGAGGTTCGCAAACTCGGACCCCTGGGTCTCGAGAAGAAGAAGGTCAAGAAGCAGAAGACTCAGGAGCAGGTGAAAAAGGCGGTGAAGCAACTAATCGAGGACACTGGAGCGTTCGACTGTGTCGAATGCGGCAAATGCACGACGGTCTGCCCGATCGCGAAGTACGACACGACCTTCGCCCCGAGGACCCTCGTGCTCAAAGCGATGGAAGGTATCGTCGACAACATAGCGACCGACAAACACATCTGGACTTGTAGCACATGTGAGCAGTGCAACTCGATGTGCCCATACAAGGTCGACTACACCGGGTTCATCAGAGGTATGAGGGAGGAGGCTGCGGAGTTCGGTGCCGAACCGTCATGTTCGCAGGGCGGACTGATACACTCCATCCAGAGGATCATGGCCAACAGCGACCTCAAGCAGAAGAGACTCGAGTGGGTCAAGAAGGATTTGAAGATCTCGGACAAAGGCGACGTCTTCTACTTCGTCGGGTGTCTGCCACACTACGACGCGATATTCTACGACCGTGAAGGACTCAAGATGAACGAGATAGCCGAGAGCGCCGTCCGCATCATGAACAAGGCCGGCGTCGTGCCAGTAGTCAGTTCGAGCGAGAAATGCTGCGGACACGACCTCAACTGGACCGGAGACGAAGACAACTTCGAGAAGTTGATGGAGCACAATGTCGAGCTCGTCAAGAAGTCAGGGGCGAAGAAGGTCGTATTCACCTGTCCCGAATGCTACAGGACATTCAACAACGACTACCAGGCCCTGATGGGAGACCTACCATTCGAGATGGTCCACATATCAGACTACATCAATGGACTCATCGAATCGGGAAGCCTGCAAATCGACGCCACCTCCGCGAAGCCGTACTCCTTCACATATCATGATTCGTGCCGTCTGGGCCGACATTCTGGGGTATACGATTCGCCAAGGACCTTGGCAAAGGGGTTCGCTGGCGCGAAATTCATCGAGATGGAGAACACCAGAGACAAAGCCCTGTGCTGCGGCGTGAGCGCCTGGGCCAACTGCAATGCGAATGCGAAGAGGATGCAGATCGAGCGCGTCATGGAGGCGAAGAAGGTCGGCGCCGATCGCATGCTGATGTTCTGCCCCAAGTGCCAGATCCACATGAAGTGTGCGATCTCCGAGAAGATGCCCGTCGACCAATCCGCAGTGGACGTCAAGCTCGAGGATTTCACCGTCGCGATGGCCAGGCTTTTGAAGCTTCTCCCAGAAGAGACCAGTGCGTCAAAGTAGACTCGTGTGATAGCATCAGAAAGAAAAGGGATTTGCGCGGGAGCCTCGGAAGGCTCCCGAAGGTTCGTTTGCGGCAGCTCAGTAGTACTTGGTCGCGGTGGTAATCTGCTCGTCGACCAGGATCTTCCTTCTGCCGAGTTCCTTGAAGAACGCCTCGGGCTCCACGGTCGCCTCGGCTGGGAACACACCTGCCTGCTTGATCCTCTTCGTGTGCTGCCAGTGTGCGACAATCGCCGGTGGCACCGCCGTGTCCCTGGCCGATGAGACGCCCCTCTCCGGGTCGTTCCAAGTCACGATGAAGTAGGTCGCCGTCTTGGGCATGCCGTCCTTCTTGCCGACGCAGTCGATCCTGAAAATGTCGTACTCGAACTTCTCCTTCGGCGGCGCTCCTCTGCCGTCAGAGATGCCCTTCTGGTACATCGCCGTCAGGTAGTCCAAGGGTGAAACCTTGCCGCCCCCGATCTCGATAGGCTTCTCGTCAGCGAATCCGAGCGCCCTGAGCGTCAGGAAGGTGTTCATGTCCATTGCTGGAAACCCGATTCTGAAGGTGACGTTCTTCGCCTTCAGGTACTTGCCCATCGTCGCCGGCTCGGAGTGCTTGATGTAGTATGCCTTCACCTTGCCGATCGGCTCCGGCATCAGAACGTCGGTCTCCCCGCCAAGGATCTTCTGCTTCTCGTACTTCCCGTTGATCCACTGGACGGACTCCTGTGTGAACTCGTCGAGTACGGTCCTGATAGAGTAGCCCGGCCATCCGGCCTCCTTCACAGGCAGCGTGTTGCCCCACGCACAGACAATGTCGATCTTATCGATGCTATCGAGCTTCTTTGCGCCCGCGGCACCGGCGATGTTCGTCATCCCTGGTGTGCTACCAAGGCCGATGGTCGCGTTCACACCCGCATCCACCCACTTCTTGTGGAGGTCAATCTGCTTCAGGCACGTGTCGAAGAACCCGCCAAGGTCCGTGTAAGTCGCACCGCCTTTGACGCAGGCCTCCATCACGCCCAGGTTGGTCTGGTACCAAGCACAGTTGACGACAGATTCGACTTTCTCTTTCTTGATCGTCTCGAGGACTTTGTCCACGTTGTGCGCGTCGATCTCCATCAGCTTGACCTTCTTGGTCAGCTTGAGGTCATCCATAGCCTTCTTCACGTTCGCCATTTTCCGGCTCGAGGCGATCACGTCCTTCTCACCGCAGAACTCCATGAGGTCCTGGACAGTGTAAGCACCGATCTGCCCCGAGGCACCTAGAACCAGCATGCTCATCTTCTGCACACCTCCATCTCTTTGATCCAAACAGTCTCTCCAAAAACGGTCTTTTGGACTAGACAGTCACCGTACAATTACATTCTACTTAAACCTTGCTGGATTAGGCTGCGAGGATTTCACACGAAACAGCAACTTGACGGGTTCTTCTTGAAAATCGAAGTAATTTTTGCGCATTCTGTGCAACGGAATACGAAAAAACAACCCTCAAAATAAATCGATGCTCGGACTAGCACAGCCCCGTCATCAGGTTATCTGACCTTGACGCGTTTCCTCTTGACTTTCTCCACATCCACCTCGTAGATGTTCTCCACATGACGGAGTGTCGTGGTATCCGGATTCAGCGCCGTCCTCGATTCAATATTGATGTAGTAAGGCCTGCAGACGAGATCCGAGGTGTAGGCGGAAATCTCAATTCCTCCCTTGTCGACCTTTATCTTCACCTGGTCTTCCGGCACGTTGGGGAGGTCGACCTTGACGTTGAACTTGTCGTCGCTCTCGTTCACCTTGAACTTAGGCGTGATCGGCAGTGGGCGGATGCGTTTAGTTATCGGTTTGTCATCGTTGCCCCAGATCAAGTGGCTCAGCCCGTGCTCAAGACGATCGAGCTCCGCGTCGATGTTGCGTATGAGGTCCTCTGCATCCCAGAACTGCGACTCCTCGACAATCTCTCTGAGCGTCCTGGGCTTCCGGAACTCGTCAGCCATACATGTACGACTTCCCCAGGCGCTCGGCCTGACCTTGTCTCGCAGACAGCATCTCCTTTGTCCGCTCCACGGTGGCCTTCACGTTCTCTTCTATCATCTCGGCCTCCTTGTAGAGCTCCTTGAGGTCGAGCTGCAGGCTCGGTACCAGCTTGGTGAGGGATTCCACTAGCTTCGCCGCACCCCTTGCGTCGGGGTACATTGCGTTTGCCTCAACGAGGAGACATACCGCATCTCTCCCGGTCCTTTCAGCCTCGCTCAGCAGCGCGCCTGATACGCCGGTGATCATGCCTACCTTGAACTGTTCGATCCCCGCTTTGGTGAGCGTGTCACGGGCTGCGGAGGTCGATCCCACGCCGAAAACGCGTATCTCCTTGTCGGCCTCGGCGCCTTCCTGGTTGACCATGAGGCCCTCGAGGCACACTATCTGTTTGAATCCGTTCTTTGCAGCCCATTCGAGCAGCGTCTTTGCGAGCGATGTCGAGAGCGTCAGGGGTATCTGGAACTCGGATGTCATGATGAACATGTCCTTGTGTCCCAGTATCCTCAGTGGATAGCTGGGGATCCCATCCTGCACCAAGGCGGCCGGGGGCACGTCGTCCGAGAGGACGTACGCGGTCCGCTCCATCTTCAGCGACTCCGCAACAAAACTGCCAGCAATCGAACCTACCATGCCAACGCTCGGAAATGCGGTGACCAGCGTGCCACTGATCACCTTCGCTCCCACTGCGAGCTGGATTTCGAACATGTCCGCCCAACTCCAATTTCCACACTCATACATCAGATATAGAACTTGTGACGAACCTTTCTTCAGCGGACCTCCGCGATGGCATCGATCTCGACGAGCGCATTCTTGGGCAGATCCGAAACCCCGACAGTAGACCGAGCTGGCTTCCCGTCGATGAAGTGCTTGGCATACGCATGGTTGACCTCATCGAAATCCTTCATGTTCTTCAGGTACAACGTCACTTTGACAACGTGCGACAGCTCACTGCCCGCCGTGTTTAGGACCGCTCGAAGGTTCAGTAGCGCGCGCTCGGCTTGTTCAGCCGCGGACTTACCGGCGAGCTCACCGGTGAACGGATCAAGTCCGAGCTGTCCTGAGCAGAATACAAACTCCCCGCACACAATCGCTTGGGAGTACGGTCCTATCGGCCTAGGCGCCTCGTTCGTGAATACCGGCTTAGATCTTGCGGCCATCTCCTCACGCTTCCCTGCGTTTGCTCCTGTCGAAGACAACCTCGCCTCCGAGGACGGTCTCAACGACTGACACCGACCCGAGGTCGGTGGCCTTTCCGAAAGGATCTGCGGACAGGACTACGAAATCCGCAAGTTTCCCCATCTCAAGAGTTCCTTTCAGATCCTCTTCGAAGGATGCGTACGCAGCATCTCGGGTATATGAGGAAAACGCGTCCTTGACAGATATCCTTTGTGCCGGATGAGGGGCGCGCACCGCCGATAGTATCCCATATGCTGGCGAGAACGGCATGCAATCCGACCCGAAAACTAGCTTCACCCTCTCGTCGAGGACTTCGCGGAAGGGGTTGTTCCGTGATGTGCGCGCCTTCCCTAGCCGCGCAAGGTACATTCCGTCGGTGCCGCCCCATTCGCCTATGAAGTTTGGTTGCATAGAGGCGATCAGCCCGAGTCTCCTCATGGTCTTGAGGTGAGCGCGCGAAGGGAGCTCGAGGTGTTCAATCCTGTGTCTGTGGTTGTTCCTTGGGCTTTTGTCCAATGCCGATTTGAGAGCTGCTATCGTGACGTCGATCCCGACATCACCGATCGCGTGGATCGCCAGCTGGATGCCGGCAGCGTTCGCGCGCTCAACAATGGCTTCGAAATCCGACTGGTCATGGACAAGGGCGCCCTTGTTCCCTGGATCGTCCGCATATGGATCTGACACAGCTGCTGTCCTCGCACCAAGAGCGCCGTCACAGAATACCTTAAGCCCTCCGAGCTTCAGCATCTCAGACCCGAGGCCAGGCGTAAGGTGTAGAGCTAGGACCGAATCAATGTCCTCCGAAGGGATATTGAACCATACCCTAACGCCGAGCTTGTGCGCGCGTTCCGCCTCCCGGTACAGGGCGATATCAGCGCTCTGGCCGTTATCATGAATAGATGTGACTCCAAGCGAATGAGCCTTCCTTATCGCATTCTGAAGACCCTTCCTGCGCTTCGCCTCGTCTGGGGCGGTGGCGGCTCTAGCTATACTCACTGCACTCTCTCTCAAGATGCCTGTGGGTCTTCCAGACGAATCTGTTTCCACGTCCGGCGTTCTGGAATCGATCCCCAGAAGTGACACCGCCTGGGAATTGACTGTCGACATGTGTCCGCATACCCTATGGGCCACCGCGGGATTGTCAGGACATGAGATGTCCAGGTCCTTCCCCGTCACGAAATGCGGGTTGGTCCACCCGCTCTCCTTCCACCCAGTGCCAATAACCCACTCGCCCGGGGGAACCTTCTTCGCCGCTACCCCCATGAGCGCGAGCGCCTCCTCCTTCGACCTCGTCCGGGTCAAGTCCACGTTCATCGCATCGACGCCCATCTGTACGAAATGCGTGTGCGAATCCACGAATCCAGGCGCGACGACTCTACCGCCCAAATCGTATCTGCCGCATCCTCTCGGGGCTTGTCCCTTGACTTCTCGGTCATCCCCGATAGAGACAATCAATCCATCCTCCACAGCCAACGCACTGACCGTTTTGGTCTTGGGGCCCAAGGTCACAATCTTGCCGTTGAAGAAGACTGCGTCCGCACACCTGACCTTCATGCTCGATCCCGACACAGGTGAACGCATGGCGAGAATATTACCTTTGACAGAAGCGCAGAGGTTCATTTCGTGGAAAGCATCATTTCGACGAGTGTCTGAAAAGCCTGTTCCACGTTGTACCCCGTCTTCGCCGAGGAGAGCAATGCGGGCGAATCGTTCTTCTTCGCGAAGACCTCGAGGTCCTGGAACGGTATCCTGGTCTCCTCTCGCAGGTCGCACTTGTTACCCAAGAAGACGATGGGCACCTTGCCAGTGGTAGCCGTCATGGCCTTGATCCAGTACCTGAGCTCCCCAAGGCTCTCTTTGCTCGTGACATCACAAACGGCGAGCGAACCCTGGACCCCGTAGAAGTACGCCTCCCGAAGGACCTCCCTGAAACTCGGCTGACCCATGATGTCCCAGATCAGAAGCGTGACTTTCTCCTGGGCGCCGGTCGTCGGATTCTTGATATCGATGTCTTTCTTGGTGACTTTGGTACCGATCGTTGCGATGTATTTGTCATCGAAGACATCCAGGACGTATCTCCTGATCAAACTCGTCTTTCCGACTCCGACATCGCCGATAAGACAGATCTTGAGCTTTCTAGTCTCTTCTGTTTGTGCCAATCGCTCGGACCTTCCTAGTTGTGCTGATGTATGGACAGGTTGCGTATAAAATCTTTCCACGACGGTTGCTCCGAGGTGCCTTGTGCAAATCCCGATTGCGAAATGGGTGAGCCGCACCTGATTTCGATGACTGCGAACAAAATAGCAAGACACTTATGTTATGAAAGCGTTCTACTATGTGTGGATGCATCTGAGTCAGGGCAAAATAGCGCATCATCACGGCTCTTGGATGGGGAAGATGCATCGGGAAGCCACATCAGGGTCACTCCCTGAGCCGAAATAGGAGGAATAATATGGCCTGCGTAAAGTGCGGAAAGAAGACCAAGAAGAAAGCAACCAAGAAGAAGAAAAAGAAGTAACTCTTGCGAGCTGGACTCCTCTAATCTTGGAGGGTAACTAATGGCTCCGAAGAAGAAAAAGACATCCAAGAAAGCTGGCAAGGCTCGGAAAAAGAAGAGTTACTACATGGGCAAGGAGATTCGAGCTTCGCGCTCAAGATGACCTTGCGAACTTCGGAATCACTTGTCCAGTGTGGCGCGGATCAAACTCCTTCAATACTCTTTCTCCTTTGATCTCCATACACTTCCTCGACACCAATGCGTTCAATGAGTACGGAAGCCGCATCAACCGCGATCCACCCTCGGTGACCCACTCATCGATATCGTATCTGGCAGCAAACTCCTTGGCAATGGTCTTACGCTGTCCCACCGACAAGGAATACGCCGGCTCGTCGTATACGACGATGTGGAAACCCCGGCCAGAGTAGACAACGCGCACGTCACGGTAGGAGCTGCACAGCTCACATAGGAGTCTTATCGCTTGCCCCCTTACCTGCTTGAACTCGTACATACAGAATGATAGGCCGCTGCCGCGCGCAATCTTATCCCCAATATGACCATGATAGGGGCAGTCGACGTTTTCTGGATCCAGATCAAAGGCGAGCTGCTGACCGTCATAGTTGTAGCACTTCTTGCACGCGCGTGGCCGGTTTCCGCATCGAGCACAGTCCCGAACATCCAAGTATCTGTTGCGGTCATAGTAGAGTCCTTCTGGAAGATACTCAACAGCATACTCACGGACGTCCCGGGCTGATATCCAGTCGTCGATGATCATGACATCATTCTTATGAGCTGTGTGTGCCTCCGCGACGATCCCTGTGTGTCTCCCCAGGATCATCGCGAACTTCATATTCCGCGAACGGTCGCCGATCCAACGGCTCAGACCATGTACGTCAAACTCGCGTTCGTAGAACGATTTCCGCTCTGCCAATGTCGATGCGCGGAGTCCAGTGGGGAATCGATGCACACGGGGAGAGCTGCGACCGCCGAAATAAACCCTCTCCAAACACACATATGGCGGCTTACCGTTGACGCTCAAGGCCGCGCATGACGAAGAAGCCCAGACTCCTTTGGATCATCAGCTTCCATCACGCCTGCAACGACGGGACCCTCATGGCGCTTGTCGCCCTCCTGCCGATCCTTGTCGAAGAGATGGACCTATCGTACTACGAAGTCGGCCTTTTGGGTTTCGGCCTTCTAATCACAGTCGTGGTCCAGTACATAGTAGGCAGGTTCGCGGACCGGGCGTTCTCGCGGTATCTCCTAGAGGTGGGAGCCTTTCTGATGGGGGCGACCTTCGTGCTCATGCTCTTCGTCAACGATTTCATCGGCCTCTTCCTCGCGGTCATCTCCATGCGGCTTGGGGCTGCGTTCTACCATCCAGTCGGCATCAGCTGGATAACTAAGGAGTACGCCGGCGAGTACCTGGATACAGCACTCGGGGTCCAGAGCGGCGTCGGCAATTTCGGAGTCATCATAGCACTGGGCACCTCTGGATTCCTGGGCGAACTCCTGACCTGGAAGGCTCCGTGCGTCCTTTGGGCAGGCTTGAACTTCGCGGCCGTATTGATGGGGATTGTGATGATACGCCGGGAGCACGCACCTGTTCAGCAGAGCGCAACGTCCAAGATGATGAGCCCGCTGAGCACTGCCAGAAAGATGTGGATCTTGATCTTGCCCATAATCTCCGGCGGGGCCCTCTACCAGATCACAACATACTTCGGGCCTATCAAGCTCACGAAGATTCACGACTGGAGCGCAGGTAACGCGGATCTGGCATTCGCGATCTGGATCGCTGTGGGGACCATCACTTCCTACTACTTCGGAGTCATGAGCACCCGCTTCGGCAAGAAGCAGCTGTTGGCAATGGGATATCTGGCTAGCCTAGTGGCGATCCTGGTGATGGCGCTGACAGCCGAATGGTTCCTCATCACCCCCGCCCTCGTGATCTACGGAGCGTTCCTATTCATGACCTACCCAGCGCTCTTCTCATACCTGACCGAAGTGACCGAGGTGGGCGAACGCGCTACGGCGTTCGGTATCCTCTTCGGGTTCCAGCTCGGCGGAGGGGCCGTGTTCGTCTTCTTGAGCGGCATAGTGGCCGACCTTCTCGCGAGTCCCGACTACGCATTCTACATAGGGGCGGTGCTCTCGGCAGCGTCGCTTGCGACGGTTCTCATGATCAGGGATACGAGGATCAACAACAAGCACACTGGCCGAGCCTAGATACGGCCCTTCCTGCCCGGCTGCAACTTCGGCGCGGGAGTCATGTCCTTTGCATATGGAAGTCCCTCGGCCTGCATCTCAAACTCGTGGACGACCCTTCCGAAGCCGGTCTTGGATTGCCGTTTCTGCATCCAGAATATCAGTATGTCCAACATCACAGCCACGATGCCCGTGAGATAGACCATGTCGAATATGTTCGCACCTCCGACGCTGAGAATGACCAGCTCGCCAGAAGGAGGCTGCGTGGCAAGAATGTCAGTCAGATGGAACACATCCGCACCGATCAGCGTTCCAAGCACCCCCGACAGATAGGCAAGGGGCGCAGCCCTGCTCACATCCACCCAAAACGTCGATATCGAGAAGAAAGCGGCGGCCAGGGCCGGCACGAATGCGAATTCCAGGTCCGCTACGATACCGACTCCTGGCTCCGCCCTCGTGATGAAGAATGTTATCGTCGCAACTATGACGATCCCAATACCCCCCTCCGCGATCCCGACCCGTCGCGACCTCAGCAGCAAAACACAGATGATGATTGGAATCAACGCGCCGCCTATGCTTATTCCGATCCACCAGTCATTGTACGGGAAAAGAGGTATCGTGAGCCAGCCGAAGAAGAGCGTCAGTGTCAGTATGGTGCCAGCCTCCGCCCTCGTGAACCCTATCTTCTCGTACACGCGCTCCAGAGATGATATGTAGAGGAAGAACAGCAGGATGCCTATGCCGACCACGACTAGAACCAGAACCGACATGCCGATTTCTTCCGCCATTTCGATACTCTAACCTATCACATGCGATAAAACCCTAACGCCTCTTGCGCCCTCTTCTGCTCGCATCTGTCATTTTCTCGGGGTACATGCAGCCGAGCATCGACAGGTGGTACACGACGCTCTCCGAAACCGATTCCAGGCCTTCGTCGCCCAAGTATGCGAGGTGAGAGTCGCAACCACAATCAGATGATCCGAATCCTGAAATCGGTGCGCTAGCGCCAGGTATGGCAAGGATCGCTTTCGCCAGCTTGCACTCCGTTTCCTTGACTTCGGAAGGCACTGCAATCACAGCCTTCACATCAGCCTCACCTAGGAAGTAATCTATGTGCCACTTGTGCTTCTTCTTGTTCGAACGATGCCTGTCCACCCGCTGCTCGATGCCCTGCTGGGCGGAGCCCACATAGACGTACGCGCCTCGACGGAACTTGGCCTTTCCCAGAGAACCCACGCTGATGCAGCATTCGTCCTCGAGCTCGCAGATGATGCAGTACACGCCGTGCACGGAGACCAGATGGTCGACCGTGAAATCAATGTTGTCACGACGATTTTGTGCCAGCGTCATTCGAAAAGCCATATATCGGCGTATGCCATGTCGTGGACAGCGGCGAAGCTTCGGGATGGGAAAATTTGGACTCTGCCTCGCTGATATTCATTCCAATAATAGCCCTGGGGTTCATAGTGCTAAACCAGGGCGCGAAGTTCATCACGGACAATGCAGTCGCCGTCTCGCGCAACTTCGGGATCAGCAGGTTCGTCATCGGGATGCTGGTCGTATCCACCTTGGCCGCGATGCCCGAGGTACTGGTGTCCATTGTCGCACTGAAAGAAGGCGCGGAGATGATCGCGCTCGGCAACGGCATAGCCTCGAACGTCGTCACCATCGCCTTCGTCATCGGACTAACGGCGATCATCGTACCACTCAAGGTCACGAGGGAGATGATCATGCGGGACGCGGTGTTCCTGATGACCGTTACCATCGTCGCTTCCGTGCTCCTATTGGATGGAGCACTATCATTCCTAGAAGGAATCGCGCTGATGATTCTGTTCGTACCGTATGTGATGAACCTGCTGCTCATCGAGAAGAAAGGCAACCCCGAGGAGCTAGAGGAGGGCCTCGAGGAGGCCAGGATACAGCTGGAGCTGATGGGGCACCTGTTCGGAAGGAAAATAGAGATCCGTGCAGGGATACAGTGGCTCTTGTTCGGAATCCTGTGGACCGTGATGGGCGCAGAACTAGTCGTGAGGAGCATCATGCATGTCACTGACGATTTCAATCTGAATCCCTGGCTGGTGGGCATAACTCTGGTCGCACTCGGGACCACACTTCCGGACATCGCTGCGTCTTATCATGCGGCCAGGAGAGGGTTCGGCGACCTCGCTCTCGGAGAGGGCATCGGAGCGAATATCGTCACCGCGCTCCTAACACTCGGCCTCATGGGCATAATCCGGCCTTTCGAGTTCGCGAGGGCAGACATTCTGCCTGTGATCGCCGTCCTCAATCTGTCGACCTTCCTGGTCCTCATATTCATGCTCAAAGGCATGAAGATCTCCCAGTTGGGGGGCGTCGTGCTCGTCAGCACATACTTCGGCATGGTGCTCTCGGTCGTACTGCTAACTGTCCTATGACCGTCCAACGTGCTTATCTATGCTTATGGGCATTATTGGGACGCTGACATGGGGGGATTGACCACCGTGGGCAAACAGCTGATAACAGGGCTTGAGCAGGGAGAAGTGGCAGGGTACGCGCTTCTGTGCGGGGAGCCAGAGCGAGTCCCGAAGATTGCAGCTACACTAGCGGGATCGAGGAAGATCCGCCAGGTCCGCGAATACACGGTATTCGGAGGGACGATCTCGAACATCCCCGTCACGGTAGCATCTACCGGGATCGGAGGGCCGTCGACCGCCATCCTCGTGGAAGAACTGGCCAACCTCGGCGCGCACACGATGATCCGCATAGGGACCAGCGGAGGCATCGCTTCAGGGCTCGAGAAAGGCGATTTCGTCATTGCCACAGGTGCGGTGAGGGCTGACGGGACCAGCAGGAGCTACGTCTGGCCGGAGTATCCGGCGGTCGCTGACCATGAGGTTGTGATGGCGCTGGTCGAAGCAGCGACGAAGGCGAGGGCGAGATTCGATGTCGGGATATGTTTCTCCGTAGACGGATTCTATAGCGAGAACAAAGTCCTCAAGGAGGGGAAGATCGCTCCCATGTCCCAATCTGGATACATGCCATCGTTCATGGTCGACCGGCTCGATGACGTTAAGAAGATGAGAGTCAAGAACATCGAGATGGAGAACAGCGCAATATTCACACTTGCATCTCTGTTCGGGCTCAGGGCTGGCTCCATCTGCACAGTGTCAGATGTCGTCCCATGGCACCCAACGGAGAAGGTCATCGATTTCGAACAGAACATGGCAGATTGCATCAAGGTCGCGACTGAAGCTATGAAGACCCTGATCGATTGGGACAAGAGGAAGAAAGGCGCAAAGTTCTGGACGCCGTCGACGAAATGACGATACTCACTTCGGACCCTTGTGCTTCTTGGGTGCCTTCCCTGCTTCCTTTCCGTGTCTGCTCTTCTCGGAGAACGGCTCTGGCCAGTCGACCGTGTGAACGCTCGGGGAACCCTCCCGGTCCCTGAAATACTGCTGGTAGAACTCCTCCGCAAGATTCGGCACGATGGGGGCGACCAGCTTCAGAAGCCCCAGACCAACCGACCATGCGACGTACCATGCAGCTTCGTCCTTGGTCTCGAGCCTCTTTCCCTCCTTCGAGAGGTATTCGGTCGAAACGTCTTCCCTCAGGAATTCCTCGACTCGCTTGAGGGAGTCGATCGGCCGGCTCTCCTGAACGATGTCCTCGACGTCGTCCTTGAGGCGCATGAACGCCTCCAGCAGCTGCTTGTCGGGCTCCGTCAGAACCATGAGCTCGACCAACGGCTTGACCTTGACGCGCTTTGTAACATACTCTTCGAAGCTCCAGAGCTGTTTCCAGAGCCTCGTCTCCTGCCTTCTGAGGTCCAGGAGCTTCCTCGCGTCCTCGTACTCCCTGCTGTCTATGGCCTTCGCGGCGTTCCTGATCGAATCCTGGATGGCATCGACCTGAACTCCGCTCTGGCTCAGCATTGGCGTGAGCTTGAGCACGTCCTTGATGTATCCCCGCAGATGCCCATGCCACTCGAGCCTGTCCTCCATCAGATCCCTTGCCATGCGCATATTCGTCATGGCCTGGTCGAACCTGCCCTCCTTGAATGTCTCGATAGAATCCGCCACGAGTTCCTCAATGTCCTGACAGAAGACGTCCGACTTTCTCGCCTGCATGACGAGGCTCTCGGCGTGTCTGTAATATGACAGGAAGTTGACGCTGTTGTACCCTCGCTCCTCGAGTATGGACGCTGCAGCGGAGGCTATCGCGGCATGTCGGCTGAACATGCATTCTATCAGTGCGAGCTCTCCCAACTCCGACTGAGTGAGTCGTCCCAGACTCGCCCTGATCTGCTTGCGGATCTTGGGATCCTCGTCGTCATAGTGTTTGACGAGGACGGGTACGATGGAGAGAGGGTTCTTGTTGCCGTGCTCCTCGACCCAGTCTATCATCTTTCGTCTCCGACCTGGGACGAATGACCCGAGGTCGGAGACTAGGTGTCTATCAATGCGCAGGCTCTCGATGTCCTTGGACATCTCCGCATCTACATCGCTGACGTAGATTCCCTTCACCAAGAGTCACACCCAGTAATCTTAGGATGATTATGCCGATACATAAGTCTTTTCGGAATGTGCTGCGCATCCAGACAGGAGAAGGTGATGCGGCTTGCGTTGCCCTCCGACAGCATTTCAGGATGAATCTGTATAGGATTTGGAATCCCCGACTCAAAACTCCGGGGAATTCCTTCTCAGCTTGTTCTCGCGATGAAATAGACGACTACTTGTTGCCCCAGCGGCCGATCACGATGATGAGTACAATCATCACGAGTGTGATCACGATTGCCACCACGACATATCCAAGCCAGTGCATCAGGTCATAA
>MGVW01000047.1:0-517 GCA_001800675.1 Euryarchaeota archaeon RBG_13_57_23
CTCAACACGGGTTCGGTCCTCCACCCAGGTTTCCCTGGGCTTCAACCTATCTACGCCTAGATCAACTGGCTTCGGGTCTCTCACAGATGACTACAGGCGAGCCCACCTCGTCCCTGGCCCTTGCGGGCTGCGGACTTGTCGGTTTCCCTTCGGCTGCTTGGATTGTCCAATTAGCCTCGCCATCCATCCGAACTCCCTGGCCCGTTATTCGAAACGGATAATATGACGTTGGTCAGCTCTTGCGAGCTTCGTCCCTTTCACGCCATGTATTACTGTCACCATCTGGTTTCAGGCTCTTTGCACCTCCCGCTAAGGGTACTTTGCAACTTTCGTTCACACTACTACTGCACTATCGGTCTCGGGTCGTATTTAGGGTTGGAAGCAAATGGCTCCCAAATTCTCACGCCATATCCAAGGCGCAATACTCGAGGTCATCCAGAATCATCTTTCCACCGGACCCCTACAGGGCTGTCACCCTCTACGGCACGGCATTCCAGCCGATTTCGGGTTAGATGGT
>MGVW01000047.1:973-7238 GCA_001800675.1 Euryarchaeota archaeon RBG_13_57_23
CTGTCCATAGGCGGGCGGTCCCTGGCGGCCGACAACAGCTCCCTCGAGGTCAAGGTGCTTCTAACCAAGGTCTATGAGAAACCGGGCAACTGGTTCTTCCGGGGAACCTCAGTCACCCTCAACAATGTCTCCTTGTTCGAGATGGACGGCAGCTACATCGCGGGGATGAGCAACTGGACCAATGTCGGGTACGGGCTCATGGCCACCATCCCGGTGACCTTCGCGGCCAACGGCACCTACGACCTCTACGTCTACGCCAAATTCACGGTGTACGAGGTCATGAGAATCGGATATATCCCTCTGGAAGCGGTTCAGATCGAGGCGGCTTACTTTGACGAGCCCATGGTTGTGGGCTGAGCGGTGGGACGTGGACGCGCATCCTCTATGGTCATAGTATACTGTCCTGCCTCCGACAGGTCATAAATATCAAGACGCTAATCCGAAGGCGCAATGACCGAGTTGGAACTCATCCTAGTCAGGCACGGAGTGACCGACTGGAACGATGGCGGCATCTTCAGGGGACACGAGGATGTCCGCTTGAACGCCATAGGGATCGCCCAGGCGGATGCGACCGCCGGGGTCCTCAAGGATCGCGTGTTCGAGGCTGTGTACTCGAGCCCGCTCAAACGGGCATTCGTGACGGCACGCAGGATAGCGTTGCCTCATGAGATCGAGGTGAGGGAGCACGATGGGTTCCTGGACGTCAACTTCGGTGCGTGGCAGGGATTGAAGGAGAGCACCGTGAAGGAGAAGTATGCGGCCACATACGACAAGTGGCTGAAGTCTCCCGCGAAAGTGAAGTTCCCGAGCGGTGAGAACATGAAGAGGGCCTGGAAGAGAGTCAACTCGGCCCTCAGGGAGCTGTTGATGGTGCACGGCACGGGAACGGTCGTGATCGTCACCCACAGGATACCGCTCAAGTTCATGACAACGTATCTGCTCAGCGAATCCCCGGACGACTTCTACAAGGTGAGGCACGACCCGTGCGCGATATCGATATTCAAGATATCTGGAAGGGATTACACGCCCGTTGTCCTCAACGACTCGAGCCATCTCGCGAAGCTGAGGCAACCTCCCTCGAAGGATTTCTGAACGCGTCAGAAGTATGTCCTGAAGAAGTTGAGGTCTTTCGCCCTGATGCATTTCGCATCCGGAAACGCATTGTCCCTGTCGATCAGGACCGCGTTCAGTCCTGCCCTCTTGGCTCCGAACACATCGACCGTGAGCTTGTCCCCGACATAGACCGCCCTGTTCGGGCTGGTTCCGGCGGCTTTGATCGCCAGTTGGAATATCTTGGGAGAGGGCTTCCTCACGCCGACCTCGTCTGAGATGATCACGAACTCGAAGTACTCGGTGAGCCCCAGGTTGTCCAGCACACGCCTCAGCAGTTCAGTCGCATTCGAGACCATGCCTATCTTGAAGTCCCTCTTCTTCAGGGCCTTCAGTATGGGTTTCGTGTCCGGGAACGCGACCCAGCTCTCGACCTTCGGTGCGAACTGGTGGAACCTGTCTCCGAACGCCTTCATGAGCTTGTCCGCGCCATCGTCTATCGCGAGCTCCTTCAGAAGCAGCCCGTCGTACTTGTTCCAGTACCAGCTCTCGTCCTTGCCATCGAGCAGCCCGAAATCGTCGTCGAATGCTCGGTCGGCCTTGACGAGCGCCTTGGCGATGCTCTTCTTGTCCACCTTGTGGCCGTGCTCCGCCAAGACCTCCGAGATGATCTGCTGTCTCGAGGGTTTCATCTCTATGAGCGTGCCCCCCGCATCGAAAATGATGGCGTCGATCTCCTCGGTCATCCGCTTGAGAGTTGTCTAGACGTCTATCTAAATATATTGGAGCTAACTGCGCTCAACCTAGCAGGTCCGGGACGTCCGTGGGAATCTTCGCAACCTTCACGCCCGCAGCCTCGAGCGCCTTCATCTTGCTCTCCGCGGTACCTCTTCCCCGGGCGATGATCGCTCCGGCATGGCCCATGCGCTTCCCCGGAGGAGCGGTCCGACCGGCGATGTAGGCCACCACGGGTTTCGTGATGTTGCACTTGATGTACTCCGCAGCTTCCTCTTCGGAGGTGCCGCCTATCTCTCCGACCAGAACGATCTTCTTGGTCTGCTTGTCCGCCTGGAATCTCTCCAGGACGTCGATGAAGTTCGTCCCCGAGACTCTGTCCCCGCCGATCCCGACGCAGGTGGACTGCCCCATCTTCCTCTCGGAGATCGCGTTGACTATCTCGTATGTGAGCGTGCCGGATTTCGAGACCACACCGATGTTGCCCTTCCTGAATATCATGTTGGGGAGGATGCCGACCTTCGCCTTCCCCGGAGACGCGATCCCCGGGCAGTTCGGACCGATGACGACGACGCCTCTGCTCCTCGCGACGGACACTATGTGGATGGCATCCATCACGGGCAGGTGCTCTGTGATGATCACGACTGTCTCTATCCCCGCGTAGATCGCCTCGAGGGTCGCGTCTCTGCAGCCAGGAGCGGGGACGAAGACGCAAGATGTGTTCGCCCCGGTCTTATCGACCGCGTCCCTCACGGAGTCGAACACGGGTATGCCGTTGACCTGCTCCCCGGCCTTGCCCGGCCTCACCCCTGCGACGACCTGAGTTCCGAATTCGCGCATGGCCTGGGAATGGTACATCCCCTGGTATCCGGTGATCCCCTGTATGACCAGCTTTGTCTTGTCGTCGACGATGATGGCCATGTCAGATCACCTTCAGTGATTCTTTCGAGGCCAACTCAGCCGCCTCGCTCAGTCCGTAGGCAGGGATCATGCCGGCATTCTTCAACAACGTCCGCCCGGCCTCTTCGTTGACGCCTTTGATGCGCGCCACAATTGGTATGCGTATCTTCTTGGCCTCGATTGCTTCGAGCACTCCCTTCGCCACCGTGTCGCACTTGGTGATGCCCCCGAAAATGTTGAGCAGTATGACCTTCGGATTGGCCTCGCTCATGAGGAGCATCGCGCTCTTGACCTTCTCCGGGTCGTCGGTCCCTCCCAGGTCCAGGAAGACTCCCGCCTTCCCGCCGAACATGTTTATGCTGTCCAGCGTGGCCATGGTCAGTCCAGCACCGTTCGCGATGACTCCTATGTTCCCGTCGAGCTGCACGAAGGCGATGTCCAGCGTCTTCGCCTTCTCCTCGAGAGGAGTCAAGTCCTCAGGGAGCGACTCGTAGTCCTTGTGTCTGAAGAGCGCGTCCGAATCGATCGTTATCTTGCCGTCCCCCGCGACGACCTTCCCGTCCTTCGTGATGACTAGCGGGTTGATCTCGGCGAGCTCCGCGTCCTCCTCGACCACGAGCTCGTGAAGCTTCGCGCAGATGTTTTCGACCTGCTTCGCCTGCTCGGACTCCAGCTTGAGGAAGCTCGCTACATGTCTCCCGACGAACGGTTGGTAGCCGATGATCGGGTCCACGGGCATCATCAGGATCTTGTCCTCAGGGACGGATTCGATGTCTATTCCTCCTGAGGCGGAGGCCATGAAGATCAGGGACCTCCTGCTCCTGTCTATAGTGATACTAAGGTACAGCTCCTTGGCGACGTCGAGCCTTCTCTCGAGCAGGACCTGCTTTGTCACATAGCCTCTGATGTTGAGGCCGAGGATCGAGGCTGCGACCTTCTTGGCATCCCCCAAGGTATCCGCGGGCTTGATTCCGCCCGCTTTGCCTCGCCCTCCGATGAGGACCTGTGCTTTCACCATGACCGGGCCGGGAAGCGACCTGATCTCCTCGGGCTTGGAGACCACGAATCCGTCGGGCACGGGTATCCCGTGCTTCTTCATGACTTCCTTCGCCTTGTACTCGAAGAGCTTCATGTGCCCACTCTTGTCTCTGGTAACCTCAAAGGGGCCTATTTAGACATTCGGGACGGACAGACTTTCAATGTGCACATTTCGCGTTCCGGAAGCAACATAGAAAGCCTTATCCACATATCATCCAATCAGACAGTTTGATGGAGCAGGACATCAAGATTGAAACGCTGATTGTCATGTCCGTTGCCATTTTCGCAGTCCTCGCGACGGTCGCTTTCCTCGTGCCGTTCGAGGATTCGAACACGAAGCTGTTCTTCATAGCCCTCGTGACCGTCCTGACTGCGATCAATGTGGTCGGTCTGTTCATGGTTTGGCAATCGTCACCGACCATCGTCGACGAGGTGTTCCTCATGACACCCACAGGCATGCTCCTGAAGCACTACACCCGCAGGCTCAGGCCCGATCAGGACACGGACATAATGGCGGGCATGCTGACGGCGGTGCAGAACTTCGTCAGGGACAGCTTTGACGAGGCTGGAGGGCGGCTGAACGAGATCAGGTTCGAGAACTACGACATACTGATCTCCCACACCAAGAACGTCGTACTGGCGGCCATAATCTCGACCAAGAAGCCGGAGAAGCTTAGGGTGGAGCTCAAGAACGCGAACGACGACATAGAGAAGGCATTCGGGGAGAGACTCAGCCACTGGAGCGGAGACAAGTCGGAGCTGGGCGATGTCGATGTCCTCATGAAGAAGCTCCTTTCGGGCAAGTACCGCAAGTAGGTCAGTACCGCCCTGAGCACACCTGTAGAAGGTTTATCTGCCACTCAGTACATTGCGTAACTGGATGGAGCTAAAGGAGATATTGAAGAAGGTCGTGCTCCTAGGCGATGGGGGCGTCGGGAAGACCTCACTCATCGCCCGGTACGTTGTCAACAAATTCGATGACAAGTACATCGCGACGATCGGCACGAAGGTCTCGAAGAAGGACATCCAAGTCGTCAGGCCCGACCTCATCATCAACCTCAAGCTCATGATCTGGGACATCCTGGGCCAGAAGGAGTACTCGAAGATCAGGACCTCGAGCATGTCGGGGGCACAGGGGCTGATCCTGGTGGGAGACCTCTCACGCCCCGAGACGGTCAGGAGCCTCGAGGATTTCTGGCTCAAGGAGGTCAAGCTCAGCGTCGGCAACATACCCACAGTCATTGTGGGGAACAAGGTCGACCTCCTCAAGAAGGAGTCCATGGAAGCCGCGACGCTCGAGGCGATGGGGGAGCGGCTCGGTTACCCGACGCTGCTATGCAGCGCGAAGACTGGGCGGAACGTCGAGGAGATATTCTCCACATTGGGCGAGATGTTGCTGGAGGGGGTTGTCTCAACTGCCAAGACACGGAAGGAGAAGGCTCCGCAGACTCTCGCGGAGGTCGTCGATTTCATAGTCCAGGATTTCTGCGCTCAGTACGGGGACCTCGAGAAGGCGATGCTGATCGTCCAGCACCAGTTCGAGGAGGCAGGCGTGGACATCAGGAAGCCCTCAAAGGACGCTGTACTCCGCGCGCTCGACGGCTTGGCGAAAGCGGAGGAGCTCACGCTCACGAAGAGCGTTGCGAGAGTCAACCTCGAGGAGAGGCAACGTATGGTCATCCTGTCGAAGGGGTGATGGTTTTCATCGTTGCAAAACAAGGGTATCCAGACTACCCGAGACCATCATTTTGTGAAGGGACATAAGCTTTATAAGACGGGCGCTATCCCCTTTTTCGAAATGAGAGTCCACTACCTCGCTGGAGTGGGATACGACTCTAACGTCTATCTCGTCGAGGACGAGGAACCAGTAGTTGTGGACACAGGCACAGGAATGTTCGCGGACACGACCTTGGAGGAGATGTCCAAGTTGGTCCCGCTCAAGAAGATCGGGAGGATCGTGCTGACGCACTGTCACTACGACCACCTGGGCGGAGCCGCGAAGTTCCAGAAAGCCACTGGAGGAAGGATCTACCTGCACGAAGCAGAGGCGGGCCCCATCAAGGCGGGCGAGAGCGAACTCGTCATCTCCGATATGTTCGGAGGGAAGCTCAGCCAGTTGGACATAGAGGCACTCAAGACGGGGCAGAAGATCAAGACCGGTTCCTCGGAGTTCGAGGTGCTCCACACGCCCGGACATTCACCGGGAAGCATCGTGCTCCACGAGCCCAAATCCGCTTCGGCGATTGTGGGCGATACCGTCTTCTGTGACGGAGGCGTCGGCAGGTGGGACCTACCAGGAGGCGACCTGGCACAGCTGGTGTCGTCCATAAGGAAGCTGCAAAAGATGCAACTGAAGAACATGTATCCGGGCCACGGTTCATATGCGGAGGGCGACGCGCCCTACCATCTGAAGCTCGCGGCGAGCTACATAGAAGAGGGTTACTGATGAAAGTCATCAAGTGTCCGGACAAGAAGAACTGCAAGAAGTGCGACCTCAAGGAGAAGGAACTGGACGAAGTGATCGCCGTGCTCAGAGCGGGTG
>MGVW01000048.1:0-9851 GCA_001800675.1 Euryarchaeota archaeon RBG_13_57_23
AGTCGTGTGATCCAGATGGCACCGTCGTGGGCTATTCGTGGGATTTCGGAGACGGAACGGGAATGACAGGCCCAACGGCTTCGCATGACTACACCCAGGCCGGAGAGTACTTGGTCACGTTGACGGTGACCGATGATACGGGATTGAAGAACACCACGAGCCAATCTGTGGCCATCGTCGGGTTGATCCCTCCGAGCGCATCATTCAGCTTCTCTCAGTTCGGATTGACGGTCTCAACGAACGCTCGCTCTTCCAGTGACGAAGACGGCTCGATCGTCAGTTGGGAGTGGATATGGGGAGACGGCGCGACCAGCACGGGCGTCGTCGGTTCTCATACTTACTCCTTGCCGGGCTCATACAGGATTACGCTTGTTGTGACCGACGACACCGGACTCACTGGTTCAGCCTATCTGGACATAACAGTCAACTACGTGCCACCCGTGGCATCGTTCGTTATCTACGGCCTCTATCAGGCAGTCGAGGTCTACGCGACGGATTCCTATGATACCGATGGCACAATTATCAGCTACGAATGGAACTGGGGTGACGGCACCGTTCATTCGCAGGGGATATGCTCGGCCCACCGGTATTCCGCTGCAGGGTCGTATTCCGTGACGCTTACCGTGACCGATTCGGCAGGTGTGAGCTCGTCCTTGACGAAGGTGTACGCTGCCACTGCGGCTCCGCTCGCCACCGATCGGTTCTCTGACTCGCTCAAGCTTGATGGCACAGCCACCGGCACAACGCAGAGGAACGGCGCGATTGCAGTGGTTGGCGCGACTCTATATGCCGCTTGGGAGGACAGGCGCGACGGCAGAGGGCAGATATACATCTCGAAATCGACCGACCGCGGCGTCACATGGTCCACACCGGTTCAAGTGAACGTCTCCATGTATTCTGGTGCGTCTCAGCAGAACCCGTCCGTGGCCGTCGGCCCCGATGGAGCGGTCTACGTCGCATGGCAGGAGAACAGGTCCGGCGGCATGAATGTGAACGTCTACCTTGCGCGTGCGAACGGCGGGAGTCTGGTATTCGGACCCGCTGTGCGGGTGGACGACACGGGAATACAATTCAGCTGGCAGGAGTCCCCGAGCGTGGCGGTCAGTCCCAAGGGGATTGTCCTTGTTGTATGGAAGGATGACAGGGGAGGGTATCCCAGGGTGTACTGCGCTAGGTCCGTGAACAGGGGTGACTCGTTCTCGGCGAACATCAGGGTCGATGACGGAGTGGCGACGAACGTCGCGACTGGTACGCCGTCCTTGGCGGTCGATGAAATCGGCCGTTTCTACATCGTCTGGAACGACAACCGTGACCTCAACAGCAACATCTACCTGTCCAGATCCACAGATGACGGCGTCACGTTCCAGAGTTCGGTCCGAGTGGATGACACCGGCACCGCCACATACATGCAGGGGAGCCCGTCGGTGGCGGCTGTGGGCGATGGGTTCGTATGCGTCGTATGGAGGGACGGTCGAAGCGGGCTCCTTGACATCTACTCTGCGACATCCAGCAACGGCGGAGTCAGTTTCGGGCAGAACGTCGAAGTGGCATCCGCATCCACGCAGACCGACACCATCGTCCCCAAGGTCGCGATGGACCCGTGGAAGAACATCTTCGTCATCTGGGAGAACGTCAACAGCGCGGACTCGACGATACAGTTCAGCATATCTTCCGATCTGGGCGCTACGTTCCAGAGGGATGCCCTGGTCTCCGACGCACCCAACGATGTCTATTGCACGGTTCCACAATTAGCCGTTGACATCCAGGGCGGTGTACACGTCTTGTGGACGGACGACCGCAATGATGAGGGCGACGTTCAATATGCATTCGGCGGCTTTTCGGTCTCGTACGCTCGTCAGCCCGGACAACTGCAGTCGGCGTCCGCAGGTCTCTCTGTCGAACTCGTCCTTGGGGCGGCCTTCAAGGAAAAGTGACCGTTGGCCGCACCCTGAACATATGTCAAGATAGTGGCTGGACTGCGATTAAACTGCATCCAGACTACTACCAAAGGCTTAAGAATCGATTAGGTCATTTACCTGCAATCCTAGCTCATGAACCCCATTTGTGGAGGGGACCTATTAATGGCTGAAGACGACCTGATGAAAGTCAAAGTCTGCTTCATCGGCGACGCTGGTGTTGGAAAGACAAGCCTGATCAAGAGATTCGTCCTGGATGTCTTCGACGACAGGTACATTGCCACCATCGGCACCAAGGTGACCAAGAAGATAGTGGATGTCCAAGGTCCAGCCGGTCACGCCAAGGTCATGATGCTGGTATGGGACATCATGGGCCAGAAGGGGTTCAGGGAGCTGCTCCGGGAGGCCTATTTCTTCGGGGCGCACGGCGCCATTGCCGTCTGCGACCTCACGAACAAGGAGACCCTTGAGGAGCTGAGGTACTGGATCAAGGCCTTGACAGATGTCGCTGGTGATGTCCCGATAGTCTTCGCGGGTAACAAGGCCGACCTGGAGAACGACCGTGTCGTGAAGGAGCAGGAGCTGCAGGAGCTGGCCGCCAAGTACAATGCGAAGGCGTTCATGACCAGCGCCAAGACCGGCCAAAATGTCGAGAACGTCTTCAAGAACCTGGCCTTGGCCATGTCCGAGAAGATGAAGTCGCAGTGATTCTGCTGGACCGTTCCCAGACGTGATAATATCCTGAGAACGCTTATAAGCCCAGCATAGGCTATTAATTAGTTACTTAGAGTGGAGTCTGAACGGCCTTGCAGGGTGGCAACCGTCATATAGCTAGGAGTGCAACAGACAACGGCATGGTGATGAAACCACTCATAGTGCTGTTCACCTTCCTTCTCATAGGGTCTTCCTTCGTCATTTTCTCGGATGTGTCCGTGGACCCTGCTAAGGCCGATTCCCTTCCCTCGTGGACCAAGGCGTTCCACCTGCATGATGGCACGGTCTATGAGGCCATCCAATATGATTGGATGAACTCGAGCAGCCCTATCGCGGGCATCCCAGCCTACAACGATTACGATGGGGACACCTTCCCTGGCATCACGATCAGGAAGAACGTGCCTCCGCAGCGGTGGCACCACTGGATCCTGTACCCCGGCGCGGGCAGCGACATCTTGCTTGTCAACGAGCTCACGGCCAATATCTGGGCCAAATCGAGGGACAACGAATCGGCGTCCCTGATCACCGCCATCTTCTTCGACATCGTGGCCGGGCAGTTCGGGACTCCAGACTCGGGAACAGAGATCGGGCGCGTGACCATTCCAATGGCCGGTCCGGTATACTCGGAGTTCCAGCTGTACGCCCTCACAGTCCCGTTCGTATCCTACACTCTTCAGGCCGGGCACTATCTGGTATTGACCCTGCAGCGCGGGGATTCGCTCAATGACGGTCTTATTGTCCACTTCGACAAGACGGACTACGATTCCACGGTCGTGGTGCAGACGACGACCTTCGTCTCGATGGATCAGGCGTGGACCGAGGACAGGCTGGGAGATGCTCGGACGCTTTTCTCAGATCAGGAAAATGCCGTGGTCTATGCGAATGTATCCGATCCCTTCGGGGCGAATGACATAGTTGACGCCCAGGTTAGTATCTCCTACGCGGGGAACGGAACCGTCATGGTGCCGACGACGTCGATGGACCTGGTCATGGTGGATCCTGCGTTTGACCCGTACTGGAAGCTTTTCAATATCTCACTGCCCGCGTTGCCAGCAGGAGAGTACTTTGTCAATGTCACTGCAAGGGACCATCAGGGTGCCCCGTCTTGGATCAACCTCTCTCTCACGATAGTCGCGGTGGACCACTTCGGTGTCACAGCCCCGTCCCACATTCAGGCGGGGAGGATGTTCTCGATGTCGGTGACAGCACTGGACCCCTCAGACCAGATCATCGAGAACTGGGTAGGGAACGTGCTGCTCACAGCATTCATGGAGGACATGGTGACCCCGGCGAACGCCACGCTCGCCAACTCATCCATATTCATCGATTTGGCAGACACGGGACAGGTCAACATCACAGACCAGAACTACACCTACGCCGAGGAGACGATCGTCATTCGCGCATCCGCTGGCCCACATCTGGGATGGAGCGAGTCGATTGTCGTGTCCGCGGGCCCGGTCGTCAACATATCGATTGACCCTGATGACCCAGTGCCCATCGTGATGGCCTCCGGAAATAGCCTCACCTTCACGGTCACGGGGAGAGATGCGAACGACAATGTGAACTCGACTTGGACCGCCAACTGGTCCTTGGACCAGCCAGCAGGGTCTCTCGTGGTGAACGGTCACTCTGCGGTTTTCACGGCTGGATCGACCGGCTGGGTGAACATCACATGCAGGAATGATCTGACGGGCGCGTCCGATGCCGTCGCTGTGGAAGTGAGCGTTGGCGCCTTGGCACGCTTGGAGATAGTCTCGCCGTCCAGCCCTCTCACCATCAGCGAGTCGCTCAGCGTGGCGATCACCGCGGTCGGGTACGACTCGAGCGACAATCTCTACGATCTAGCGGCCCTCACGACCTGGACCACGAACACGAGTGGAATCGTAGTCGGCAGCGGGGGCTCTGCGATATTCACCGCTGGTTTCATCCCGGAGTCAGGCGTGGTGAGCGTTCGTGCGGGCATCCTTGTAGCATCGATCGTGGTTACGATAGTCAACAACCCGAACGGGCCGTGGTTGAGCGCCATCCCCATCCAGATCAAGAACGAGGACAGCGGCAAGTGGAACCTCAGCCTTTCGGGATATTGGCACGATGTCAACGGCACGGACACGCTGTTGTGGTGGGTAGAGGACGTGTCCACATCGCTGTTCTTCGTGTCGAAGGACCCGGGCGCGAACTCGGTCATGCAGTTCCACACGCAGCCGGACCAGTACGGCGAGGATGAATTCGAGTTGTGGGTGATGGACACGTCGGGTTTCAGAACCTACGGGACCATCATCGTGAGGATCCTGCCAGTGAACGACAAGCCGGCCTTCGTGAACAACCCCCCGGTCGAGCTGTATGTTCGCTTTGACACACCGTACACTTTCGATTACAGCTACTATGTCTACGACGTCGATGACCCGAAGAACGAGCTCACCATGTCCTCTTCGCTCGAAGAGTACCTCTTCTTCGACAGGCTCATCGGGACCTTCATATTCCCCACGAGAGACGGCGAGACCCCGTATTTCGAGTTCGTGACCATCACGCTAAGGGATGTCTCCGACTCTGCCGAGCTGATGATTGTGGTGAGGGTCACTTCTGACAATCCCCCAGATCTGAGGGAGGACGGCCTTCCAGACGTCGAACTTCTCGAGGGAGTTGTCAACTATTCCGCCTTCGATCTGGATGACTACTTCTTCGATATTGACAGCTCGTACCTCGTGTACGCTTCCGGATTCCAGCACCTGGTCGTGAGCATCGACGATGCGACTCACATCGTGAACATGTCTGCGCCTGAGGAGTGGTCGGGTTCCACCCAGATCACGTTTACGGCCACGGATCCGATAGGAGCGCTGAAGACGGACACAATCAACGTGACCATTATCGCGGTGAATGACGCTCCGATCATAGTCAACCCCGGGACGCTGCATGTCAAGTACGACACCACGTACCTCCTCTATCTCAGCCAATACGTCTATGACCCGGACAACAGCCTGGAAACGCTCACGTTCGCTTTCAACGACACGCGCGTAATCCACAACACGACATACGCTGGCGCTCACATCCTCGAGATGCTGTTCCCGGCGACGCCGATGGGGCCGGGAGTGTTTACAGAGCCGTATTGGGCACATGTGAGGATGACTGTGAGCGACCTCGAACCTCTATCGACCCCATGCGACCTCACGATCTTGGTCAGCGACAACAGCCCACCGGAGGTCGTCGCGTCGAACCCGGACCAGCTGTTCTACTCCTTCAAGGAGGACACATACCTCAACGACACGATCAGGCTGTACGATATCTTCTCGGACCCGGATGACTCGAGCCTGACATTCCTTATGTCCACCGAGGGCAACATATACTCGCAGGTCTACTCAAATGGCGTGGTCAACCTGACCGCCAAGACCAACTGGTCAGGGTCGGAGGAGATCAGCATAAAGGCGGTCGACCCCCATGGCGCTTGGGCGTCGGTGAAGGCCTATGTGACTGTGAGCGAGGTCAACGATGCCCCCGTGATCTACTATATCGAGAACATCATCAACGTTGGGCGCCCAAGGTCCACGCACACTGCGATATCGATGTACTTCTACGACAGTGATGACCTGTTCACCAGTCTGTCGATCATCGCATCACCTGCCGAGAACGTGGTGGTCGTGGGCGAGTACATCTATCTGAGCCTCCCGGACGGCGTGGACATCATCACCGTGACGCTCGTGGCCAATGACGGCGAGGACGACTCGAACCCGATGACTTTCAAGTTCGGTGTCACGAAGACGATCGCGGAACGCATCGGCTACCCATATTCGTTCCCGCTGGTGCTCGTATTGGCCGGAGTGGCGGGCTACTTCATCGCAATGCGGCTTCCGAGGCCTCACGCCCTCGAGAACCTGTTCCTGATACACAACGATGGCCGGCTCGTGGCCCATGTGACGAAGGAGGAGAACATGAACCTCGACAAGGACGTGGTGAGCGCCATGTTCACAGCCGTACAGGAGTTCGTGCGCGATTCCTTCCAGCAGGGAGAAGTGGGCCTGAAGAAATTGGAGATAGGCGACAAGAACGTCGTCATCGAGAAGGGCGCCTTCGCATACCTCGCTCTGATCTACTCCGGCTGGCCTCCGAAGGAGACCTTCGAGAACATGGCCATGCTCCTCAAGGACGTCGAGGAGCGCTTCAAGGGCAAGCTCGAGAAGTGGAACGGGACCGGGAAGGCCGTCAAGGGTGTCGACAAGATGCTTCAAGACTTCATGATCGACAAATACAAGCCCGGTGTGTGGGAAGAGGAAGAGCTCGCCGAGAAGGAATGGGTCGAGATCCTGGACAAAGAAGCCTAGGGGCCGTCCCCGGACGCCTTCCTCATCGCGTACTCGTATAGCGTCTCCTTCTGTGGGGGGAGATCGAGACCATATTGTTCCCCTAGCCTGAGCGCGACTCCTCTCCTCATGAACGGCATCGGGAGGCAGCCCGTGTACAGAAGCGCATCGTGGAAGAACTTGAGCGAGAACCGCCCTCCCAGCACCTCTTTGACCTCCTCCCTGAGCTGCATGAGCCCGAGCTTCCCTATGAAGTACGAGCAGAAGTAGGTGGGTGACATCGCGCAGCTCCGCGCCTCCGTCATCGAGGCGTTCAAGTCCATGCTGCATTCCTTGGCAAGCATTTCCGCGCCTTCCTCGATGGTCATCTCTCCTTTGGCCAGTTTGACCTCGACAACCAGCCTGCAGATCCTGAACACCAGATCGTTCAGTATGACGAGGCTCCCCAGATCGTTATCAGAGTAGCCGTTGGCCCTCATCATGTCCTCGGTGTACAGTCCCCAGCCTTCGCTGAAGTCGGGGGACTGGATCAGTATCCTGATGTATGACGGATGCGTGTTGGAGCATATGCCCTGGATGTGGTGTCCCGGGTATCCTTCGTGCACGGTGGTATTGATGATTCCAGCCTGACTGTGCTCTCTTAGCATCTTCGGATTGGTTTCGTCGGGAGTCACGAGGAAGAACCCTGCCCTGCTCCCGTCGAACTTGCCGGGCTCGAACTGCCCTGCGTACGGGAACATGGGTCTCATGAATTGAGGTGTCTCCATCACAATCAGGTTCTCCTTCGGTGGCAGCGTTGCCAGATCGTGTTCGACGACAAACCGCCGCGCTTCCTGAGCGGAATCCCTGTACGCATCCAAGACCGCCTTGAAGGTCGGCGGATGGTCTGATTTCATCTTCTCCAAAGCATCGGAGGTCTTCCCAGAGGGAACGACTCTTTTCGCAAGAGCTGCCATCTTCGATCTCGACAGCTTCAGATACGTCTCCCCAATGGCCAACGCCTCGTCCATCGAGACTCCATAGCACTTCTTCTCAAGCATGCGCTCGTATTCATGCGCCGCTATCGCGTATTCGTCGCTGGAATTCGGGAGGACATCTTCCGAGACCCACTTGTTGTACTCATCCACCGCGACAACAGCCGCCTCGGTGGCCTTCTTCAGCCTCGACGAGATCGACGGGTCCTTCGGCTTGCCAAGATGCTGGACGCTCTTGATGAGCTCAGGAATCGCATTTCCCACTTCGAGTGCGGCTTCGTTCCATCTTCTGTACGGTCTTGATACGAGTTCCCTCGAATATGTGAGCAGTTCGGGGATCTTCTCGATCCTGTTCGTCATGGCTTCGAGCCTATCATCCAAGCGGGGAACGTCTCTCGAGAACAGGAAGAAGAGCGAGTAGCCCACCTCCTCGCAGCCATTCGCCCATCGCTCGTACAGCCTCAGCTCCTCCATCTCGTATCGCTTCAGCTCCAGGAAGTATATTGCGAGGTCTCTGTCAATGACTTCCTCACCAGTCAATGAACCTGGTTGGATCCTCTTCAGCGTACTGATGAGTTCGGAACATCTCTCGATCTGATGAGCTATAGCGGTTCTCCTGGGGTCGCGCAGAACATGGTCGTACCTGTGCCAACCGACCTGAGTCGCAAAGGATGGGTCCCAGCTCAGATACTCATCCATGAGACTCTTGGAGACATCCTGGAAATCGCTGACCATGGGTCTGAGGAGGGCTGATGGTGTCGCATGATTTAAAGCTATATATGGGAGGGCAGTACTGCGTGACTGGCCTCCCTCGATATTGTGTGGGGAAACCCGTCGCAAAACCTTATACGCTGAGTCAATCATCACATGCACCCAGATGTCTAGCACCACCTCTCGTCGGGCCGTTACAGTAACGCTGAGGCGCGACCTGGGCCTTTTCGATGTGACGATGATCGGTGTCGGTGCCATGATAGGCACTAGCATATTCGTCCTGATCGGAGTCGCAACCGCAGAGGTCGGGGCGGCCGTCATCATAGCGTTCGCCTTGAACGGTGTGATGACGATATTCACGGCCTCGACCTACGCGGAGCTAGGCTCTTCATTTCCGGAGGCGGGCGGGGGCTATTTGTGGGCGAAGAAGGGGTTGCCTCATCCCGCAGGCTTCATGTCGGGATGGCTCTCTTGGTTTGGACACACTGTCGCATGCAGTTACTACTCGATCGGATTCGGCCTCGCAATGGTCCATCTCCTTGGCTATTTCGAGTTCTCCATTCTGGGCATGTCTGATGCACTCCTTGTGAAGCTCTTTGCGTCTGCTGCCATTCTCTTCTTCCTGGGAATCAACTACTGGGGCGTCGGGGCAACGGGGAAGACCGGGGACGCCGTGACCTTCATCCAGGTGCTGATAATCGCGTTCTTCGTATCCTTCGGGGTCATCTACGCTCTTGACACACAGGGAATACACATCATGGACCCTTTCGACCCAATCCTCGCTTCTGACAAGGATCTGACGAGCATATTGATGGTCATGGGGTTCACGTTCATCGCATTCGAGGGATACGAGATCATCGTCCAGTCCGGAGAAGAGGTGAAGAATCCCAAGAAGAACATCCCGAAGGCAATTTTCATCTCGGTCGGGGTCGCAGCCCTTCTCTACATCGCGGTCGCGTTCGTGTGCATATCCAATTTCGGGGTCGCCAAGGTCGGGACCGAATGGGGTGAGAATGCCGTCATATACGCCGCGACCGAGATGATACCGATATTCGGAGCCCCACTCATGATATTCGGGGCAATACTCTCCGCCATGGCTGCGTTGAACGCGACCGTGTTCTCCTCATCCAGGGTGAGCTTCGCCATGGGCAGGGATGGGTCTCTTCCACGGCTCTTCGGTCTCATCCACGCGAGGCGCCGGATCCCGCATAATGCGATCGCTATAACAGGTGGCATCATGTTGT
>MGVW01000048.1:9860-10391 GCA_001800675.1 Euryarchaeota archaeon RBG_13_57_23
TCGTCTTCCCACTTCACGTCGTTGTCGCGGCCACATCGATAGTGTTCCTCGTGTTGTTCGCGCTTGCCAACATGGCTTCGATCAGGCTGAGGAGCAGATTGACCGAGATTGATTTGGGTTTCAGGACGCCGTTGTTCCCGCTTTTTCCCGTGATCGGGGTGCTATCGACACTCGGCGTAGCTGTGTACTTGTGGTATCTGATTCCTGAGAGCTGGTACATTGCTGCAGTGTGGATCGTGGCCGGGCTAGTCCTGTCCGTATTTGCGAGGCCCAAGGAAGAGTATCCGTCAATTATTGATCAGAAGCGCGTCCCCGTCAAGCCCTTGACGAGAGAGGAGATCGAGACATACAAGGTCGTCCTCGCTCTCGAGAACCTCGGGGACCTGAGGCTGGTGGAGTCGGCAGGGATTTTCGCTAGGTACTTCAACGGCGACCTAACCGTGATGAACATCGTTGAAGTGCCTCGTGCAATGCCCTTGGAGGCCATCAGCAAGGAGTACATAGACGAAATCAAGACAGGCCTCAGCAAGG
>MGVW01000049.1 GCA_001800675.1 Euryarchaeota archaeon RBG_13_57_23
GTTCTGGAACATTTCGGGTGGTAGAACGGCTAGGAGAACGATTTCCAGCGTATTTGGTTCGCTACATGCAGTGGATTAGGCAGTAGTATCCTGGTCGCCATGATTCATGTGATGACGGCCAGAACAGACGGCCTTTCGGTCCTCGAGACCGACATCATTGGCAGCAGTACGTGCTCGACATGTGGGTGGATACCTGATACCCGAATGGGCACGGATTCGATCTGCGGGTGCCCTTGGCACGATAGCGATCGTGACATCGCTGGCACTGGCCTGCTGCATACAGCCTTCTCCGAGAGATCGGGGGTGGCAGGGGGCTTATGGTTCAGCCCCGGCGCGTTCCAGCATGACGTGATGATGACCCTATACGACCCCGAGAGGGGCGCACGGTCGGAGCCGAATGGAACGAGTTGCATCTGCGGGGGTGTGACCTGACCGTCAACACCCGCATTTGCACCAGAACCGTTTCAGCGGCGTCTCGACCATGCAACGAATCCAGACCCGATCGCGCACATCCCGAGCAGCGCGATCCACGGCAGCATCATCGTGGGAGCGCCATCGAGCTTCACCAGGGAGTCTGTGCCCAAGGAGTCCGAGACGACCAGGAGCTGCGCATTCGCGACCGTCACCGACTCCGAATAACTCGCGGTGATTCCGTCCGCGTTCCTCACGCTCAGGGTCACCGTGTAGATACCCGCGAGGGAGAACACGTGCATCGCCTGCCATCCACTCGCATAGGTGCCGTCTCCGAACGACCAGATGTACTCGACTATGCCAGACTGGTCATTTGAGCCCCAAGCGTAGAAGTTCGCTTGCTGGCCTGCAATCGGCAACAATGGAGTATACTCGAAAGCGGCGTTGGGCATGGAGACCACCTTTATCGTCGTCCACGTTTCGTCCGACATCCCAGAGTCGTCTACGACACTGAGCGATACAGTGTATGTCCCGTATTGCTGGTACGCGTGCATGACCTGCGCTCCCAAGCTGACGGCGCCGTCCCCGAACTGCCAGATGTAGGTCGTCAGGTATCCATCAGGATCCATGGAGAATGTCCCGTCGAAGAGCACCATCTCCCCGACGAAGGGCTGCGAGGGCTCATAGGCGATCACTGCCACCGGCGGCACCGGGATCCACTCTCTGACGGTCACGTTGTAGATCGCATAGCTCCAGGAGCCGTAGTTGTCATAAACCTCCAACTGGACGTAGTATGTTCCCGGATTCGAATACGAATGGTACACCACCTGACCATAGCCACTATAGCCGTCCCCGAAATACCAATACCAGTAGACCACATATCCGTCGGGGTCATACGACATCGACCCGTCGAACATGATCATCTCTCCCACCGATGGGTTCTCAGGAGTTATGACGGCCACAGGTACAGGCGGCAGATTGCCCGCATATATCGTGATCCACACGGAGTAGCTCGATGTCGCGCCCATGTCGTCAGTCACGGTCAGCGTGACCACGAAATCTCCAGCCCACAAATACATGTGAGAGACCCAATACTCGTAAGAAGACGAGTTATCTCCGAAGTCCCAGCTGTAGTTCACGATGTATCCATCGGGGTCATAGGAGTAAGCTGCCTCGAAGTACACGTAGCTCCCGACATATGGGCTCCCATACCAGTAGAAGCCGGCCACAGGCGGTTCATTGGGGAAGGGGCCGTATTGAAGCGTCAAGGCGTAGGACGAAATGCCCGCAGCGTAGTCGTACGCGCTGACCTCCACCCAGTACACGCCAGGTCCGAGCCAGGCGGTGATCTGAGACCACAGGCTGTAGTTGTAGTCATCGTTCTCTGCTATCGACCAGGACGGCACTCCGCTCTCGTTGTACAATCTTAGAACCGAATCGCCCGCGCCCTCCGGCCCGAATGTGGTTATCCTCACCTGAGCCAAGTCGGTCACCGTGAAAGTGACCCAATCCACATCAGCGCCCCAATCGTCGATGGTGTGCCATTGGACTTCTCCCGGCGCGATCGGGGTCGCTTCCAGATATGTGTCATCGGGCTCGTAGGCATCCGGCAGAGTTATGACGAAGGCCCTCAGGAAATCGTCCCACATCAGGTCGACAGACATGTCCAGGTACTCGTATGAAGGGAGATACCAGGCGGCAGAAATCGGCATGGAGATGGACAATCCATATGCATCGGGATGTTCCGCTCCTGCGAAGTTCGCGGTTATCGAGGCTGAGAGCGCGTTCATGAGGTTCTCCGAAGCGACCTGAACAGTCGCCACAGGCACTCTGGCCCAGACCTCATACGCGAAGTCGTACAGATCCCTGTAGTCATAGTATGCGAAGTACTCGGTCGCAGCAATGCTATCGGTGATCTCGGTCTTGTAGGTCGGCAGACTCGAGAGTAGTTCGGTCGCGAACACATCGAGACAAGCATACACGTTCATCAGAGCTGACACATCGGCCACGCTCATCGTCTCCGACCAATTCGTACCGTAGTATTCCGAGTAGCGCTGCACAACGCAAGCTCCGAGGTCGAGTGGGCTCATCAGGGGATTCGAGACCAGGTCGGCCATTATCGTGTCGTATGGCCATCCGTCCCAAGGAACAGTCTCTTCTGAGAATACCAGCACATCGGTGCAGTCCCTTATCTCGTACGCGACCTCGGCCATGCCCATCAGGCACGCGTCGAAGCCGACCGCATCGATCCAATCACCCGTATCCTGCTCGCTCATGTTCATGGCCGTCTGCAGTTCGTCGAGCGTGAGCGCGTCATAACCATCCGTCTCGTCCCAGCAGACCGCTCCGTCCCAGCCGCCTCCGTGGTCCCACAGGACCACCATGTAGTTGTCAGCCGGGAAGGACATCATGCCCCACTCGAGGAAGCTCGTCAGCGTAGCTTGATCGCCCATGTTAGCTTCGCCCAAGTCCATGAGCGCGTTCTCGGAAGCCGGGGTCATGCCCTGAGTCACAAGGAACCGCTTTGTGCCGGTCCAATCGCCATAGTCGTATGCGTAATGTGGGCTCCTGTCCAGCTGCACCACTATGTTCACTTGGGCACTGGATCCGACAGATGACATCTCCATGAAGTCGACAAGAGCGACATCCTCCAGGTTGTTGTCTCCGTCCTCGTAGACAAGGAAGGTCCAGTTGGCCCTCTCGCCTACCGGGAGCGCAACGACGGTGGCAGTCGCAGTGTCTGTCGCCCCCTCGTCATCGGTGACCGTTAGCGTCACCGTATATGTGCCTGGCTCGTAGTATGGATGCGCCGTGATCTCATCGCCGCCCTCCGTCCCGTCACCGAACTCCCAGCCCCAGCTCACAATCGTCCCGTCGGGATCGTAGGAGGCAGAGGCGTTGAAAGTCACGGAATCACCCACATAAGCGTACTGAGGCGACACCGTGAAGCTGGCGACAGGAGGCCAGTTGTATGGCCAGACCTGCTGTTCCGCCTCAATCAACAAATCATCTATCATCACGACCACGGTTTCTTCTCTGAGGCCGTTAACGAAGCTGAGCATCGAGATATCGGTCGGGACCGTGGGCATCCCAGTGTAAGACTGGCCCGGATACTCGACGCCGTCGAAGATAGCCGTCCATGTGAGCACCGTCTTGTTCATGACGACATCCACATGATGCCATCCGGCGGTGAAGCTGCAGACGCTCGCCCATTGAGAGTTGCCATCGATATACGCCCATCCGCTCGGTGCCCCCGACCACTGGTCCATGAGCCAGCGCATGATGAGCAAAGGTTCTCCCGACATATCGTACAACTTGAGGCCGGGCCATTGTCCCCACAGACCCTCCTTGTAGTCAGAGTCGGTCGGAAGGTAGATCCAGAAGGATATCGTGAGGCTCCCATTGTAGGAGATCGTCCCAGTCCAGTTGGCGTACGCGTTCCAGGCGTCATATGCATCCCAGCCTGGAGCGTTTGTCGCGTAGAGCGTGCCGTTGAAGATCTCGAAGTGGTTGTAGTTCACGCCTGAATAGTTCCAGAAGGACCATCCCGGGTCAAGCGATGCGTACGAGTCGAAGGGCTCGTAAAGGATAGTCATCGATTCGTCGGAAGTCACCGTCACCTGCCGAGTGGTCTTGTTACCGAGACCTCCTGTGTCCATGACCTCAAGACAAATGGTGTAGGTCATAAAGGAAGAGTACATGTGATAGGCCACTTTGTCCGTGGTCCAGTTGGTGTCCCAGTAACCATCGTATTCCCAATCCCAGCGAATCAGCAAAGCGGAGACTGGGTCTTCGAAATCATAGCACTCTGAGGCGTCCACCGTGAAGACAGTAGACAAGTTACCAGAGGATGGGGTCACGCTGAACGTCGCCCGAGGCATGCTGTTGAACTCAGTCACTTCGATGCCCCATGCAGACGACGTAACCATCCCTTCGTCATCAGTCACCGCAACGTTGAGCGTGAACATGCCAGCCGAAGTGTAGACATGATCCATGACCCAACTAGACGATGAGGCGGACGAACCGTCGCCAAAGTCCCATTCGAAACCGGCAAGAGTCCCTCCATCAGGGTCATAGGCGTCGACAACGAACGTCACGTTCTGATTGATCAGAGCAGGCATGGGGTAGTAGTCCATTCCCAAGATAATCGGCGGTCCTGGTACGAGCACATCTACTGTCGCAAATCCCAGCATGCCCACGGAATCCTCTGCGATCAGGGTAACATAATAGATGCCTGAGGAGGCATACACATGGGATACCCGCTGGCCCACAGCCGTTATGCCATCTCCGAACTGCCAAGAATACGTGTAAGGTCTGTCCCCGCCGGAGGCGGTGCCTCTAAATGTGCAGCTGCTCGGGTTCGAGTTGGATTGTCGCACCGTGATATCGACCTGGAGCTGAGACACGACCCTGTCGACATATCCGAACCATGCTTGGCCTGCCATAGCCGAATCATAGTTGTCGACATATGCCACTGGATCCGTGACGATGAAGTTGGCCGAAGTAATGCCTGGAGTCATGAACTCATATACCAGGGTGTCCTCAACCATCAGATCGGTCACTGGCGTGACGACCATGCCCGTCAGCGGAGCAGAAGTAAGGTCCACCGGGCCGTAGCTCTGTCCGGCCAGGACGAAGCCTCCGAGAGGTAAAGCGGCGGCATCGGAGAAGTCGTAGATTGTGTAGTACGAAGCCTCAATCAATAATCCTGAGCTCGTGAAGTGGAAGAGCGCCGGACCCATAGTGCCATTGTAGGGATCCTGAGCGCCCCCTATCGTGTAGAAGGTGCCGTCGGGCTGTCCGACTATCTTCCAGCATTCCTGGTAGTTCAATGGATCGCCGACTTTCTCTCCCCAAACGAAATCCAGGGAAGGCGTGAGTTTGACCAGAAACAGCAACGACTCCGAGATGGACCAACCAAGGCAGTAGATGTAACCGTCCAATCCGACCATCACATCCCACGAATACTCGTCCGGCGACGAACTCGTGTAGGCGATCTGCCTGACCAAGTTGCCGTTCGTATCAAGCATCGCAAAGCCGACATCGCTCTCGGTCTCATATCGATTCATGATCACTATGACATTGTCCGATGAATCCACTGCAAGTCCCCAGACGCTAGCGTGTCCGCCAGAGTACGCGTTCACGCACCACCTCATCGATCCGTCCGAGGTGAAGGCCGCGACGACAGCGCTTCCATACCATTCACCGGCAACCACGAATCCTCGAGAATCGAGTTCTATCTCGTATGGATTGGAGAAGTTGTCCATGACGCGATCATATAGAAGCGAGCCATCCGAGGAGAACTTGGCGACGAATCCCCCGGCGGACTGAATGCCACTGAACGATGCATACCCGCAAAGGTACGCGTTCCCAAGATCGTCTACAGCGATGTCGTAGATTCGGACCCAACTATCATATCCCAAGACCCTGTCCCAAACGAGCTGGCCCAGGCTGTTGAATTTCGCGATAAAAGCGGTTCCGCCACTCCCATCGTCGGTTGAACCGGCAATGTATACATTGCCCATGCCGTCGACATCCACGGCCCTCGCATAATCATCATACTGAAGCCCCCATGTGTGACCATCAGAAATCGTTCCCGCGGATGCGGGTACGATGGACGTCAGCATTGCTAGCACTATAAGTGCGGATAACACTATCTTCCTCACCCTCAACCCTCCAGTCGACCTGCAAGAAGGACTACTACTGGCGCTATATGCTCTTTTCGTTGGTTTGCACACCGAACCTAGGTGCTTTGCGATTTGGTCACAATAAGGCGGTGAAAACGAACCCTCACTTCAGAAGGCAGAAGCAAGATCTTTCTCAGGCGACGACTAATTAGAGGCTCCGGATGATGTGTCAGCCGCTATGACCGAGCCCGAGGCCTCGGAAGCAGACAAGGGGCCACTCGCGAACACGCCCTCTGATGCGAAGAGGATGTGGATTTTGGGCCCTCGCGTGGAGTTCAGCTGCGGCTGCTAGGTCGTCTGGCTGTGCGCCTGCAATGCCTCAATCCCGACCTATGCGAAAGACCCTACTCCGACATCGACCTAGAAGGCCCGTGATAGGCTATGGGAGCGGCTACCGTACTATGAGGAAATCGAACGAGAAGAGCTTTGAACTCCGCATGTAACTGTCTCCCATGTCTGTCACTGCTTGCGCAACGAAGGTACATTCTCGAGAGCTAGCATGCGGGCGAACTCGTTGCCCACGAGCTCAGCTTGCCGAGCTGCCTCCTCATAGTGCGCCACCGCCGCTTCCTCATTACCTCGCTTCTCCTCCACCATGCCTCGGCGCATGTTTGCCGCAATGAGTCCCTCTGCGTTGCCCTCACCACGAAGTACGTCCACGGCATCATCGAGCATCTCGATGGCAGTATCTAGATCGCCCCCAGCCTCACTTACCATCGAACGCATGAGCATTCCTCTCGCCACGATGCTTCGATCTCCGATCGAGCGCGCAATCTGCGAGTGTCTCTCGAGTTCTCTCAGGGCCTTCTTGAGGTCTCCAGAGGCCCTGAGGAGATCCACGAGGGCGGCTGATAGGGCCGCATCGCCGGTGTCATAGACCGAATGTCTCTGGAAGAGCCCCTGGCGCTTTCTGAACTCCGGATTCTCGAGGACTCTGTTACAGATTTCGATGCCCTCCGCAAATCCGCCTTGATCTCCGAGTGCAGAGGCGACTGCTGCCTGCATTCTCTTGAACTCCACCAGCTCTCCCGCCCGTCTGAAGGCTTCAGACGACTCCCGGAGCAGGCTCACCATTTCGCTCTGCCGCGACTCCAGCCTGAACAATCCTGCAAGATTCTCCAGACCCTTCGCCTCGCCGATGTGATCCTTTACGACATGGGCGAGCCTGATCGATTCCTTCAGCTTCACCTCGGCATCCTTGAGCCTGCCCCGTTCCCAATCCAGGAGCCCGAGGTTGTTGAGACAGGCGGCCTGCGCCGGCCTGTTCTCAGCCCTGGTCGCAAGAGCGAGAGCCTTCATGTATGTCTCGCGAGCCGTGTCGAGGTCTCCCTTTCTCATGTGGACTCCGGATATGTTAAGCAACTCCCTGGCCTGACCGTCAGTGTCGCCTGATTGCTCGTACAAGCGCAGGGCCTTCTCGTGTGCCGAGAGCGAATCAGACCAACGCCGGACATGCGACTGGAGCTTCGCAATCGCCTCCAGGACCGCTGCCCGCTTGTCCGCGTCTGTCCCGGTGTCGAGCATGCTGAGGCTCAGCTCGAAATCCGACAATGCGGATTCAGCCCTTCCTGTCGCCTCGTGGAGCTGGCCCCGGATGAACAACAGTTCCGCGAGCTCTTTCTGGGCCCCTTCTACCAGGGGTATCTTCGAAATCAGTGCAAGAGATTCTTCGGGAAACTCGTTCGCCAGCTCGGTGGCTGCGCCAAGCGAGATCCTCCGTGCTCCGTTCCAATCTCTCCCCTCAACGAAATGGTAAAGCGTCTCGAGCTTCCACTCTACGTCCGAGCGGGTCTCGCAATAGGCTGCGGACTGTCTGTGAAGTGCAAGCTTTGTCTCGAGATTAGTCCGCGAGGAGAAGAACTCCGTGAGAAGGTCGTGAGTCGAGATCCCAGCCTCCTGCTCGAAAACAAGTGCCCTTTGCTTCAGCCCTGCGACGACAGAGTAGTCCACTCCCGACAATGCCTCCGCGGGAACTGGATGGCGGAATATCGAAAGCAGCTGAAGCACCTTCCTTTCGTCCTCTGAGATTGTCGAGTAGACTTCCTTCTCGATGTATGCTATGAGATCGCCCTTGGCAGATCCGGTCGCACCCTTCGCCATGAGCCTGATCAGGAACGGATGACCATGGCTTTCGTCCACTACTCGTATCGTGTCCTTGGCGTCGAGGTTCTGGGCCATCCGCCATGCGGAATCCCGGTCGAGTCCCGAGAGTTCGATCGTCAACGACTCGGGCCCTGACTTCGAAAAGAAGCTCGGGACAGACCTGGATATCAGTATCACCTTGGTCGACCTCGAGACCCTAGCGGCCTCAAAGACTATCGGTAACACAGGGAGCGATTTCTCAACCGGCTTGTGGACATCGTCGAGGAACAAGAGCATGTCTGCCCCAGACAGATCATCGACAAGGGGACCGAACAATGCGGATACTGGCATGCGCCTTCGAACGGCATTTGACGCCGCACTCCTGCCGCTTGCGTCGAGGAACTCGGTGAAGGCTCCCAGGAAGGAAGCCTCGGTTTCCCAATCCCTGAAGGAGTACCAGAACATTGAGCGCTTTCCGGAATGCTCCTCGAACAACCTGGAGGCCAAGGTGCTCTTGCCGATGCCGGGCATGCCGCATATCAGCACAGTCGATACTTCCTTGCCGCCAATCGCCTCAGTGAGCAGTTTTCTCTCAGCTTCTCTTCCGTAGAAGCCGTCCACGCTCGGCCGCCCTTGGGCGCGCATTACGAACTCAGGCGCCGCCCTTGGAGACGCAGGTTTCGAGAAGGATTCAGAGGTGAGCATATCTCCCGCGCGCGCGGCGTCCAGCACTTCGTTGAAGGTCGGGGTCATCCCTGTCGCCGAAGCGATATTCCTGATCGCATCCTCGAAAGGCTGCTCGGTCACCCTACCTTCGAGTTCGAGAGCGACCTTCCGTTTCGAGATATCCGCCTTGATCGCGGCCGCTGCCTGCCGACCTTTCTCCGTGAGGAAGTATGCGCGCCTTCGTTTGGGAGCGCCACGCACGTGCGCAAGCCTGTCCGAGATGAGACCTTCGGTCTCCATAGACGCCAAGGCCCTGGAGGTGGCATGTATCTGGATCTGAAGCCTCTGGGCGATTCCCTCCTGACTTGCTCCCAGAGGGACCTCAGGGTCGTCCCGGAACCTGTCCATCTCCGCGAGATGGAGTAGCATGCGCTCGTAGGGAGAGACGACCAGACGTACCATTCGAGACAGAGACGGTCGCAATCCCTAATACTGCTTTCGGATGGGATATCTGAAGGAGAAGACTGCAAAACGAGTGCAAAAGACCACTCAGAGCTCAAATACCCTCGACTTGGGTAGTTACCACCAGAAAAAGCCAAATGGAGGCATGAAAGAAATGATTAGCAGAAAAGGGACAAGACTGGCTGGCGCGATGGCATCGGTACTGCTGATGCTGCTCGGAATCTTCGCAATTCCTGTCAACGCATCCGCAGGGCCAATCAACCTGACCGACAAGCTTACAACTGAAGAGGGTACGACGACCGACCTCGGCGGAGGGGACTACTTCTACGTCAAGTTCGGAACGGATGCAGCGTTCGGTGTCGTTTGGGGCACTGAGGAGAACGTGAACAACGTGTACTTTGTGGCGATCAAGGCGAGATACCTCGGGATGGCCCAGGTATATGATGTTGAGGGCAATCTCGTAGAGGGCAACCGCACTGTCAAGATCTACACGCTCTATGCAGTGAAGCTCGCTGACATGCTCGAGTTCGACGACCTCAACGACAATGGTTTGTTGCCATACCACAGAGTGTACACGAACTACAACTTCACAGGCGACTACGTGACCTACGAGCCCACATACAAGAGTGTGGATCTAAAGACCGCTTGGGAGAGGTCTCCAATCCAGTATGACGAGACTGACGAGACGAAGCAATGGAGCTTCGACCTCGCCGCGAAGGATCTCGCATACACCTACGTCAACACATCAGCCGACACGGACGTGGGGGACAACAAGCTGAACAATGTCACTCTGACCTTCCACCTCGAGGCGAGGATGACGCAGGTCGACAACGCTACGCTTCCACAGTGGAGGATAACGGTCCAGCGCGGCCCACTGGGCAACGCCTGGTGGTTCAGTGACGCCGACAGACTCGATGACATACAGGTCAGCGGGAAGGTCCTCACCTACAACGTGAAGTGGGACCAGGCCATTGAAGGTTGGGACTTCGACCCGAGCAACACGAACCCCGCCTTGCTGATGGAGTTCGAGTCACTAGTCGGCAACTGGATCCCGAGCGGGGCGATGACTTGGATGAACATGAACACCGTCAGAGCGATGAACGAGTACGGCTACATGACCTGCAGAGAGGACTCTGGTGACCTCGATGTCGATGACAGCACCGGTGTCTGGATGACTCCGAGGACTCTGACCACACCAAGACTTACATTCGGTGGTGAGAAGACCAGGATAGGAGCATTCGAGTGGGTCTCGAATGTCACCGTGGACGGTACGCAGGCTCAAGTGCATGCCCAGGTAATGGCTGGAATGCCGGTCTGGGCTATGGCCAGAAATGGGGCGACCTTCGCAGGCTTTGCGGTGCTTTCGGCCATGACCTTCCCAGGAGGCGATTCGATCATCCATGACCCGACCTTCTCCTCAGAGGCGTTGGTCGATGTGGAAGACACAGGGTCGGGCATCGGGATCCTCCTCATGATCGGCATAGGAGTCGCTGTGGTCGCCATCATAGCGGTCGTCCTAGTTGTCGCGATGGGCAAGAAGCCTGGACGGAAGCCTCAGCCCACCTACGAGAGGACCCTCAGCTCCCAGCCTGGCGAGTGGGCCAAGTACTACAACAAGAAGTAATGGATTCCTCCCAAACCTCTTCCAAACTCCTTACTTCTTCCTTTTCTCTGATAGTTGCCACAACGCGTTCAGCAGCGCGAAGACCTCGTCCCTCGTGTTATAGTGGACGAATGTCGCACGGCACATCGTCTTGGTGTTGTACAGCGCGGGCACGCGCGAATAGTAGTCCTCGGCTCCGACAGCTAGGGCGTATTTACTCCAAAGGATCTTGGAGAGTCCATGGTCGTCGTAGCCGGCAAGCTTGAACGAGAATGTCGGGTCTCTCCCGAGCCTTGAAGCGCTGTCCTTCGGCCCGAAGACCGTCAGCCCTGGTATATGCCTGAGACCGAGTATCTTGCCGTAGCCATCGAGCACTATCCTGGTTATCTCTCTCTCGTAATCCTCGATCATCTCCATAGCCTCTCTCAGCTTTGCAGCCCTCTGCGGACCGGGCTTCGGTGGAATCTTCGAGTTGGGATTCGTGAGCCAAACAAGATAGTCCACAGCTCCGCGGATCGCCGCGAACATGGCTTGGTCCCGTGTTCCCCATTCCCATTTCTCTGGCCCGTGCTTCGGAGATGGGTCGACCTTGTAAGGGTGGAGCTTCTCGACGAGCTCAGGGGTCAGATACATGTAGCTGCCATGGCGCGAGAACAACTTGTACCCCGAGAAGACCAGCGCATCACACCCGATCTTTCGTACATCGGTCGGCCCGTGCGCGACATGGTGGACCGCATCTATGACGAAGAGCGCGCCAACCTCCTTGGCCATCTTTCCAATCACTTTCAGGTCCGATCTTGTTCCCAGAACGTTCGAGGCGGCGGTTACGGAGACCACTTTGGTGTTCTTGTCGATCTGTTTCTTCAGGTCCTCGTGGTCGAGAAGACCAGTGTCAAGGTCGAACTTCGCAAGCCTCAGCTGGCTTATCAATCCCATCCCGCCGAGCTCAGCCCACGGGTTGATGTTTGCGTAGTGTTCGTACCCCGTGAGCACGACGTTGCTATCGCCCTTGAGATTCCTGCTAAGCGCATAGCTGAGCGCGAACAGCAGGCTGGTGCACGATTCCCCCGATATGATCGTATCCGGACTCTCCGCTCTAAGCAGGTCGGCGACTGCTCGCCTCCCCTCGAGGATGGTCTCGCCAGCGCCGACGGACTCCGGGAACAGGTTGCCCACGTTCGCGCTCCAATCGATCCGTGCTTCGGCCTCCGCCTCCGCGCTCCGTCTAGTGACCAAAGTGCCCGCACCGTTGTCTAGGAAGGCCCTCTTCCGCCCTGACGGATCCTTCTCGGCTGCGGGGAACTCCCTTCGAATTCTCATGAGAAGTCTGGAATCGATTGCCATGAGAGGGTTAATGCTCACGGAGTTGATAAGAATTGAGATTCGAACAGTACGTATTTGGACCGGACGGCGCTATGCCTGAAGCGCCCTCTCCCGGGCCGGGCCACCAGGAACTACAATATCCGTTTCATTCTGAAGGCGATCCAGAGCGCAAACACTGATACCGCAGCTATGACAACGACAATCCAGAATGCCATCGGATCTTCGTCACTGAACGGCAACATCAAGTTCATGCTGAAAAGGGCAGTGATCATGATCGGTATGAACAGGATCAGAGATATCGTTGTCAACGTCTTCATGACGGTCGAGAGGCTGTTGGCCAATGCCGATTCGTAGGCGTCGAGGACGTTGGACATTATCTCCCTGTAGGTCGTGGTCATTTCGTACAGTTGGGCGACGTCGTTCTCGATGTCCTCGAACAGGTCGATCTTCTCCTTCGTGAGCTTGAGGTGCTTGGCGCGAGCGATCATCGAGAAGGCGTTCAGGTTGGAGAGGAGCGCCGTGTTCAGCAATATCAGCTCGTTGCTGAGCGCGAATGCGTGCGGAGCAATCTTCTCTCGCTCGGGGGTGAGTATCTTCTCCTGATAAGATGCGATGGTCCTCTCCATCGGTCGTACTCTTCTCTCGATATCCTTGTTCACACGCCTAATCAGTTGGAGGAACAAGTCTTCCTTGCTCTCCAACTTGGGCTTCCTTTTCAAATCGGATGTGAGCTCCTGTTGATCGAAGGAAGAGCCTATCCTGACCGTTATGACCTTGTTCTTTGTCACGAAGATGCCGATGGGCATAGCCTGCACTCGGCCACGGTGCTCGCCATTCCTCTCGTCAGCCAGAAGAGTTCTCAGCACCAACAGATCATAGGTCTCCTCTAGCTCGACCCTCGATCTTTCGTTGGGGTCCAGACAGTCGGCGACGTCCTGAAGGTCCAGCTCGAATTCCTTGTGCAGCAGCTCGACCTCTTCGGGAGTCGGGGCAATCGCGTCAATCCACACAGCTTCCTTCAGCTTCGTCTTATCGGATGGTTGAAGCTCGCCCGCCTTTGCACAGTAAACCTTCATCAAGAGTGTCACCTCCGGGGTTCGACTCCCGAAGCCCGTAGGGGGGATATACCTTTTTGCGGGGGCACATGAGCTAGGAGCGCAGCTCCTGCTGGCTATTTAATGGAAAGGAGTGCCCCATCTGTCCAAGAAGAAGTTCTCGCCGATTGGCTTCCTCTCGGGCCTGTTCGGTTCGATGGCCTTCTGCTTGTCCGACATCAGCGATTCATCTCCGCTGTAGTATGCCACGATGACGAGGGTTATCAGCACGTACTCTTCCGGAATGCCCAGTGCCTGCTTGATCTTGAGAGGGTCGAATCCAGCAATCGGGTGTGCTATGAGCCCCAATTCAGTCGCACGCAGCTCCAGCTGTCCTATGGCCAGACCCGTCGAGAACAGATAGTAGTCCCGTCGGTCGCTCAACTGGCAGTCGTCCGAGGGCTTGGCCAAGACGACCAATATCACGGGTGCGCGAGTCGCCCAGACATTACCTTTGGAGAGTCCGTCCTTGACCATCTTGAGGGATTCGGGCCCCTTCGCGATCACTATCCTCCAGGGCTGATTATTGTTACACGATGCGGACAGCCTCGCGGCCTCGACAAGGGCCTCTATCTTCTCGTCTTCCACTGGCCTGTCAGAAATCGCCCGCTTCGCCCTTCTGATCTTGATGGCATCAACGACATCCATGCTCGCACCGTCTGCAAGCATCGACGACCTCCGATTTAGACTTGATACCTGTCACCGTCGCTAAGTCTTGAGCGACCGCCACTTGATCTCATATCCGGTGCTTTGCTTGAGCTCGTCGACCGCGCGCAGAAGCCTGTCCACTGATTCCCTCGTTCCGCAAAAGCCGACGTCCACGCCCCTGGCCAACGCGCTCATGGCTGACTCGATCGGCGCATGTATGGTGAACAGCTCTCCGCTGGTCTTCATGAGCAAGGCGGCGCCCGTCGGATCTCCCGCGACGAGAAGTCCAGGAGAGAGCTGCTCGAGTCTATCCCGCGCACGCTCCACATCAGCAGCTTTCGAGCCGCCACCCATCTCTCCAGGGGCCTCGATCACTAGCAATCTGCCCAGCTCCAGGTCGACAATGCCCTCGAGCTGGCCCACGAGCACATCGTCACCTTCGTCGGCGGACTCCAGAGCCACTCCGGTCGAAGACGAACGTCTGCCAGGATAGGCCATGAGCATTCCGTCCTCCATCACGAGCCCGACCTTCTGGCCCTTCACCATCTTCTTGCCTGCGATGGCGACACAGTTGTCGATGACCGCTATGCGCCTGAGAATCCCATCGATCTCTTGCTTGAGCCCCACGAAGTGCTCTTGGGCTATCTGCATGCCCTTCCTTGTGGCGCGCACCTGCCCTGTCTGTTCCTTGAGAAGCCCCTCTCTCTTCATCGCTACTATGTACTGGCTCACCGCCTGAACGGTGACGCCCAGGTTGCCCGCAATATCCTTCAGCTTGATCGAGGGGGTCCGGACTAACTCAATGAGAATCAGCAGCTCGGTGTTCCTCTTCAAATCCCGCAGAGGATGGTCAGCCACTTACTCTTCCCCCAATCCTGGAGATCGCGGTCAGGACCTGGCCTAGGTTCCCGACTTCGACGGCTCCTGAAGAAGCGAGACCATTGATGAAGGATTCGGCCTTTCCATCCACGAAATCAACTGCGACTCCGCCGGCTGCGCGAACGATGAACACCTTCTTGCCCTTCTCAATTGCGTACTTCGCAGCTTCGAGATTCTTGAAGTTGCCGGGCCCAACAGGGAAAGGCAGGACGATCACCACCTCAGAATCCTCGACCATCCGAAGGTTCTCGTCGTGCGCCTCAGGACCGATCTGCGAGAAGGGCGCTTCGGCAACGACCGGGACCCTCAAGTCCGCAGCGTTCTCATAGTCCGAGTCCAGCACGTTGAGGACTCCGGCCGTGACGGAGAAACCGTTCTCGATCAACGCCTTCATGAGAGGCCCTCCAGTGCCCCCGCCGCACAGTATGTGCACTCTGGTACCGTGTCTCCTCAGTGGAACCCTGGCAGCCCTTGGCATCACATAGACCGCATGCGTGAACGGGTCCTTCCTCACCGAGACATCCAGACCATACACGTTTTGAATCGTTTCCGGAGTCAATACCTCTTCGGGGGGACCCACCGCTTCCAGCCGCCCGTCGCTAAGCAACGCGATCCTGTCACAGTATCTCGCGGCCATGTTGATGTCGTGGAGGACCGTCACCGTTGTGATGTGCTGCTCACGGTTGAGCCCTCTGATCAGGTCCATCATCTCGAACTGTCCGCTAATGTCGAGATAGACCGTAGGCTCGTCCAACAACAGGATCTTGGGCTGTTGCGCGAGCGCGCGCGCTATGATCACCCGCTGCCTCTCGCCCCCGCTCAACTCGCTGAAGTATCGTCCTGCGAATTGCAGGGTGTTGGTGCGCTCCATGGCTTTTCGTACAATGTCCTTATCCTTTCGCGTTTCGCCATCTAGCATGCTCCCGATGTGCGGGATCCTGCCCATCATGACGATGTCGTGGGCGGTGAAAGGAAAGTCGGTCGAGGATATTTGTGGAACTTCGGCGAACACCCGCGCAAGGGCTCTGGGCGTGTACCCGCCTATGGGCTTCTTGTCCACCAGGATATTTCCGTCCCAGCCAGATAAGAAGTTCGTAATGCATCTGAGAAGCGTTGTCTTCCCAGACCCATTCGGACCCATCAACCCGAGGAACTCCCCGTCGGAGGCTTCAAGGTTCACGTCCTTCAACACAGGTTTGTCCGAGAACGCGAAGCTGAGATTCTTCACCTCGAGGCGCATCAGCTCTCACGCCCCATGCTATGCCTTCGAAGCAGGTACAGGAAGAACGGTCCTCCGCAGAGGGCCGTAATGATGCCTACCGGGAGTTCATCGGGCGATACGATTGTACGCGCGAGAGTATCCGCCCATATCAGGAATATCGCGCCCGATAGCGTGGCCGCGGGAACGAGAAGCCTGTGATTCGCACCGATTGCCAGCCTGGTCATGTGAGGAGTTATCAGACCGACAAAACCGATGACGCCAGTGAAAGCGACCGCTGCGGCCGCCATGAGCGCGGAGACGCCAAGCATCAGCTTCTTCAGCGGCTCTGGGTTGGCACCAAGGTTATGCGCAGTCTCCTCGCCAAGGAGTAGAGCATCCAAATCCCTCCCATACAGGAACACGATGAGGGTCCCGGCTGCGACAACGACCGTCAAGATCTCTACATAGCTCCACCGCGCGAGCGCGAGGCTTCCCAGGAGCCAGAAAACAAGCTGATGGAATTGCTGCCTCGCGAGGTAAATCGAGAAGGAGACCAGCGCCCCCAAGAAAGCGGCAACAGCAACTCCGGAAAGGAGGAGCGTGTCGACGTAAACCCTCCCCTTCACTGATCCTAAGATGTACACGGTGAATGCGGCGAGAAGCCCTGTCACAAAAGCAAACAAGGGAGGCAACCCCAAGCCAATGTAAGCAACTGCGCTGAGCCCGAGGAAACCCGCAATCGCGGCCCCGAGGGCCGCGCCCGATGAGACCCCTATCACGAATGGGTCGGCCATCGAGTTCCTGAATATGGCCTGCATGGCGGTTCCGGAGCATGCGAGAGCTGCGCCGACCAAGCCTGCGAGCAGGACCCGCGGGATCCTGACGTTCCAGAAGACCCAGTGATAGGTCGAATCATTGAAGATCGAATCGATTGCCTCCGAGAAGGTGATCCGCTCGGGTTCTCCCGGGCCGATGGGACCGAGAGTGCCGACTAGGATAGCTACGAAAGCTGAAATGAACAGCAGAAGCGCCAGTCCGCCCAGTATGAGCAAGCGCCGCTCCCTGAGTCTCAGGACTCCTGGCTCCTCTTCCGAGCTAGTATTGGGGGTTCCCAGTCGAATCACCCGTCGATTTCATCAGCTGAACAATTCTGGATGTATCATCTCTGCAAGCTGCTCGAAACCGTCCACGATGCGAGGACCGTACCTGCTCAGCAGGTTGTCGTCTATCGAGTATATGTTGTCGCCCGCGACCGCACTTATGCCGCTCCATCCCTCTCTTCCGGCGATCTCCGCTTCGGTTGTCGTCGTCATCGGCCCGATCGTGTAGACGATCATCTCGGGATTCTGAGCTATGATGAACTCCGAGGTCAGCTCTGGGTACTCGTTGCTAGCGTTAGCTGCGATGTTCTCCCCGCCCGCCAACCGGATCAGGTCATCGCCGAATGATCCTGGACCATAGGTCCAGAGTGGGTAGTATTCGATGAACACTCGTGGCTTCGTGACATTAGCCGCTAGGGTCTTGCTCGTGATGGCATTGACCCTTGTCTGTAGATCCGTCACAAGTTCATCCGCCTCCGTCGTGTGACCAGTCAGACCCCCCGCGAGCCTGATGTCCTTGTAGACATCCTCCATCGTCCGCGTTGCGAAGATGAAGTAGGGTATCCCCTGCTGGGTCGCGAGCTGGTCGAGTTGCGACCGAGGAACCAGGTCGCTGCAAACGATCAGGTCGGGATTGAGACTGATTATTACTTCCAGGTTGAGCGTGTACGAACCGACCTTGGTCAGGTTGGCAGCTTCCGCTGGGTAATCGCTATAGTCATCCACGCCCACAACATTGGATCCTGCACCAACCGCGAAGAGTATCTCCGTCGGAGTCGGCGAAACTGACACGATCCTCTCAGCGGGTCCGGACAACTTGACACTCCTTCCGTAGTCGTCCACGATGCTCAAAGTCTCTGGCTGGTTCGCGCTGCCGACGAAGTATCCGGCCATGAACCCTGCAACGGCGGCAACGACCACGCCAATGACCAACAGCATCCTCCAGTCGAATGTTCCTGCCCTCTTACCTTCCATCAGATCAGCTCCCTCTCAGAACGTCCCGCTTCGCGTGCGCGTGGCGGTGTCTCGTTCTAAAGTGAACTTGAAATAATGAAAGTGTATTTGAATGTTCCTGTCGAAACCGGGCATATGCTGCCCTCAGCAAGGCTCGATGGTGAACGCAGCGAAAACAAGAATACGAAAGGAGTTTAGGAATTTCGGAGAGAACGCCTAGGCCTTCGTGCCCTCTGCCATGCTCGCCTCGAGTATGTCCATGGCCTGCTCCAGAACATCATCAGGGATGACGATCGACGGGTGCATCCTGATGACGTTGTCAAGCGTCCCGCAGGTCAGAAGGATCATGCCTTTCTTGAGCGCGGCGCCTTTGATGGCCTTCGCTTCCTTCGCGGCAGGTGCTTTGGTCTTCGCATCGCTGACGAGCTCAATCGCCATCATGGCACCCATGCCCCGGATGTCGCCGATGATCGGGAACTTCTTCTGCATCTCCTTCAGGCGCTTGACCATGTATGCGTTGACCTTGGGCACGTTCTTCATGCCCTTCTCGATGAGCGGGAACTGAGCGAGGGCCGCCGAGCACGCGACCGGGTTGCCTCCGAACGTGCCTCCGAGCCCGCCGACCTGGACCGAGTCCATTATCTCGGGCCTGCCAGTGCACGCTGAAACCGGGAATCCGCCGCCTATACCCTTGCCAGACACGAGCAGGTCAGGCTCCACGCCGGACCAGTGCTGAACACACCACATCTTGCCCGTCCTGCCGGCGCCCGTCTGGATCTCGTCGTCGATGTACAACACACCGTGCTTCTTGCAGATCTTCGTCAGCTTGGAGTAGAACTCCTTCGGCGGGACGATGAATCCGCCCTCACCAGCGATCGGCTCGCCGATGATGCAAGCGACCTTGCCTTGGAACTGTGGAGTCGACCAGATTTCGTCTATCTTGTCCGCGCACGCGACGCCGCAAGACGGGTACTCCATCTTGAACGGACACCTGTAGCAGTAGGCGAACTCTACTTTGTAGCTCTCGGGCAGCGGGCCGAAACCCGCCTTGTACGGCATCTCCTTCGACGTCAGTGCCATTGCCAGGAAGGTCCTTCCGTGGAATGCGTGCACGAAAGAAAACGCCGCTGGCCTCTTCGTGTAATGCCTGGATATCTTGACCGAGTTCTCCACCGCCTCCGCGCCCGAGTTGAACAAGCCGGACTTCGATAGTCCAGGGTGCGGGGCAACGTTCGCCAACTTCTCCGCGAGCCGGACATAGCTCTCGTAAGGCGTCACCATGAAGCAGGTGTGCACGAACTTCTCCGCCTGCTTCTTGATCGCGGCCACGACCTCCTTCGGGGAGTGCCCGACGTTCATGACGCCGATGCCGCTTCCCATGTCGATGAAGACGTTTCCATCGATGTCGGTGAACAGCGATCCCTCGGCCTTCTCGATGTAGACCGGGGCGCCGACCCCAATTGCTTTCGATATGTACTTCTCCTTCAACTTGCTGAGTTCCTGAGACTTAGGTCCCGGGACCTCGGCGGTCTTTATTGAAGCCTTTTTCGCTGCCATGTTGATACCTCGAACTTCTTGCAATGAAAGGCGCTTTCGTTCGCTGATAGTTGAAATCATAGATAGTCTTTGTGAAGAAACTTCAAGTGGAACGAGGCAGAAAACGAGCGTTTTGTCCTATCCTGGCCGAGTCGTCGGCCTTCACGTCTACGTATAGCCTTGTACATCCGATGGTCTGCTCTTTCTCTGAGCGTCCTTGTGCAGTATTTTGAGCTGTGCCTCGAGCCTCTCGGCTTCCTTGCAGAGCGGCTCCACGTTGAGGTTCATGTGCAGGATCATCTGGTCAATGGCGGCTAGAATCAGGGCTGCAGCACGCGCATCGGCTGTGTCGGGCCTCGCCTCTGCGAGAAGCGTGATGACGTCCAGGTTGCGTCTCCTGCCTTCGTTCAGAAGAACTCCTGCGGTCCCGGAAATCACTCCCTCCACGAATGGCTCGGCATCCGCCTGAAGCAGCATCGCCTGGGCGCTTTCGGTGCTGCCTATGCCGTAGACCGCGATCTCCCCCCCGGTCTCATCCGGCTCCACCCCCTCTTCCCTCTCAACTATGAGGCCGCCCGCGGAGATTATCAGCCTGCACTTCTGGGCCTGAGCGTAGTCCGCGATCGCTGTACCTATATCCCTCAGGAGGTTCGCGGAGGGCTGAAGCTCCGTGGAGAAAACGACAACCTGCGGCTCCCCAGGCTTCAGCTCTGGTCGGGCATATACCCTGGCCGGACCGAGAGGTTCTCCATTCCGTATCAGTGAGAGCGTGGGGAACAAATCCGAATCCATCACGGCTATGTATTCCATCTTCAGGAGAGCGATCAGATAGTTCGCAACTATCGAGCTCACGAGGCCGACGCTCGGGAAGCCATCGATCACGACCGCGTTCCGAAGATCGATCTTCTTCAGCTCTACTATCTCAACATTCGCCACGACGACCCCATGAGGGTTGTAGAATATAGAACTTCATGGGCACAGGTGCGGGAAGTGTAAAACACCTCGTCATCGTCGTTGCCCGCAATCTGCCAAGCTTTAATAGAACCGTGCTTTATGTACACCGAGGCCAGATGGGCCGGTGGCTTAGCCAGGATATAGCACTGGCCTTCTAAGC
>MGVW01000050.1:0-1156 GCA_001800675.1 Euryarchaeota archaeon RBG_13_57_23
GTTGTCTCCGTAGTTGTAACCGCTTCCGAGGGTGGCCCTCAGCTCATCTGTCATCTGGTTCAGGTTGTACTCGTAGACGAATCCCGTCGACGAGCGGAACCTCGTGGCTTCGCCCATCGTCTCCATCTGCGCTAGCTCGCCCTCGTATTGATCGGGATTCGCCCACATCATGACGTCGATTGAGCCCTCCTGGAAGGCCGCCAGGTTGCTGTCGTCGCTCGTCTGCGACTTGATGACGAGCTCGTTGATGTGCAGCTGCCAGCCGTGCTCTTCGGTTCCGAACCATGTCGGGCTCCTCACAAGTTCGATTGTCGTTGTTGAAGGCAGGCCATCCTGGTTGTAATAGAACGGGCCACTACCTATGCAAGGAGCGATTCCGGGGGCGAAGTTGTCCCACGACAAGGACTGGTTATGCCAGATATACTTCGGGAGGATAGGGATCGAGTGCAGCGCCCCCACGATTGGAGAATACGGCGACGAGAGCTCAATCGTCAGATCCCATTCCGTCGGACCAACGGCCATTCTCTTGAGGATCGGCTGTCCGTCGACCGTTGGGAAATATGAGTGCAGGTTGTTCATCGAGTCGTTCTGGATCGTAAAGAACGTGTACATCACATCGTTGGCCGTGACCGCTTGGTACGGACCCGGACTGTTCTTATCGTACCAGAAGGCGGTCTGGTACAACTGGAAGTTCAAAGTCATCCCATCTGATGATACAGACCATGTGCGCGCGAGGTCGCCTATCTCCTTGACATTCGCGTCATATGTCAGCAAAGTGCTGTAGCAAGGCCATATCACCATCATCTCTTCCGTCATCGTGTACTGCAGTGGGCTGAGAGTCGTGATACTTCCAATTGCTCCAACGATGCCGAGCCTTAGAGTCCGGTCACCAGCCGAGAACGGCTGGATATCCTTGGCCGTGGTATCTGAACCAGAGATGGAGAAGATTGCTGCAGCTACCGGTGAGACAAGGACAAGAGCCAATGACAGTACAATAGTCAGTTCACGCGATCTGCTGCCGGGAAACCCGAAAGGAAATCTGTCCATCCTCCGACCCACCGTGTCGAGTTCAGCTATCCATCGCTATATATTGGTTGCGAGCGGAATCCAGAGTGACAAAAGGCGAACGCTTCACCAACATGAAAGTGCGGCTGCC
>MGVW01000050.1:1237-3222 GCA_001800675.1 Euryarchaeota archaeon RBG_13_57_23
AGCTTGCAGAAGAACTTGGAATCTCTGTGCAGGTCGCTCACCATCGGATGCAGGTGATCTTTAAGAATTGGCCACTCCTTAGGCTGTCAGGGTGCATTTCCGGCAGTTACCTTGGCGCAGTCCCTATGGCAGTATTTGGCAGATCCGACGCAGCATTGGTCAAGGAAGCCCTAGACAGATTGGGGGAAAGCGAATTCACGCGGGCCGCGGTCGCCTCCGCAGGGAATCAACTCTTTGTCGTCGGGGAGCTGAGAGACATATCCCAGCTCGACGGATATGCCGATTTCGTAAGGTGGGTAGCGAAGATGCCGGCGCCAACTGTGGGAATATACTGTCTCGATGAGGAACTATGCCATGGCTATCCTGTCCACGGAGTATCGAAGCTGAAATCGAATTGCAGGGAACTCACCCTCCTCGACCTGAAAATCATAGCTTCGCTCCATGACAACGCGCGTAGGACCATAGCGGATATCGCTGATATGGTCGGAGCTTCAACCAAGACGGTCAAGCGACACCTGGAGAGAATGATATCCGATGGATCACTGTCGCTCGAAATGCGCGGAGACCCCACCCAAGGCGGAGATGTCGAGGCCTTGGTGCATGTGGGTCTCAGGGACAATGCTGACAAGATGGAGGTCGGCAGAAGGCTGCTTTCGAGGTATCCCTTCCAGATAACATACATCAGGACCTTCAGCAACCTCCCACTGTTTCTCCTGTGCATTTTCTATGGCAACAAGATGGCTGAAATCCTCAAGGTTCTCAAAGAGATCGGCGAGGATCCAGATGTCGTAGCCATAACGCCCAATATCACCTGCGCATACCGCACGTATGAGACGTGGCGAGACAAGTTGCCTGCAGCCATGGTTGCCAATGCCAAGGAAATCAGGAAACACAGCTCGTCTTCCGGGCCTAGAGAGTAGTGACAGCATTCAGCGAGACGAACGTGGCGTTCTCGTTGCTTGAATGTCCGGTCTTTCAATCGGAGACAGTATCATTGAGGTCAGCCCGCCCTCCATTTGTGACCAGAACACCTCGTGCCATCTTGAGGAGTGTATAAGGCTTCTTCTGTGGCTCCTAGGATTGGTGCCCTCGGACGAATGTCCAGGCGAGGGCATTACGAACACCTCGAAGGTGGTTCGAGGAGGAGGGAGGTAGTGTGATGGAACAGAGCGCTTTCTCGCGCCTAGTCAGAGTATTGAGCTGTGTCACCGTGCTTGTGATCTTCGTTGCGCTCGCAGTGAGTTTCTCGTTGCCGAGTGCGATTGCGGGTCCGAGCTACGTAGCGTACGACAAGAACACGATGACTTGGACCGTTTCCCCATCGGGGGGAGATGATACCAGGAATGTCCAATATGCGTTCAATCAAGCGGTCTCCGCTGGTACTGGTAGTACCGTCGAGCTCACTGTCGGTCAGTTCTACTGCAACAACATTGTCGTCACCGGTTTCGATGGGACTTTCAGAGGAGCTGGCAAAGGTGTCACGAGAGTCGACACACTCAGAGGCCTGGATCCGAACGCGCCGCCTTTGAACAATCCAATCGACCTACCATCGCTCTTCGCATTCGTGGGAGGAAATGTGAGGATCTCAGACATGACACTGGAAATCACGTCCTACTGGACGACAGTGACCTATGGCAAACAGGCCTTTGGCATGGATCTCTATCTTACAGATGCCATGGTCAGGATAGATGGGAGAAACGCAAACTCGCTGGTGGAACGCGTTCAGTTCATTGGACATGAGGGTGCCGGATACTTCAATCCGTACCTGGTACCAGACAACTGCCATGTCGGAATCAGGATCTCTGACCTCTGTGATTTCAAGTCGACTTGGGGATTTCATGTGGGCCCGACGACTGGAACCCACATCGTGAAGCAATGTGAATTCACCCGTTTCACGGAGGCAATTGCCATCTTCGGCCTGAGCAACGGACGAGCACTTATTGGCGGCGGCGCAGGGGACGCGAACACATTCATAGATTCCTACG
>MGVW01000050.1:3269-9582 GCA_001800675.1 Euryarchaeota archaeon RBG_13_57_23
TACAACTTCATGGGTGGTTCACGCGGCTGTCAGATTTTCTGCTACAATGATATTAAGCCGCAGGAAAAAGCAATGCCCATTGATCTGATTACTTCGCCATCACAGGTGCTGATCTCGCACAACACAATGGACTTTCACGGAGGATGGGGGGAAATGATCCTGTCAGACGCCATCGTCTTGGACGACGATGGACCATCCTACGGAGCGTTCCTCAAGAAGGAGGCGGCCTGGTCTCTGAAGGCGGTCATCTCTAACAACAAGATACGCCTCGACTACCTTGTTGGAGGCATCTATGGGTTCGGAATACAAGATGCAGTGGTCACCGGGAACGAGGTCTCCGGGCGTGGACTCGCAGGCATCTACATCGCTCCTGGGCCCTACGGATACTACGGCTGGCTAGAGACCTGCAGCCATTGGACTCTCTCAGGGAACAACTTCGAGAATCTTGATGCAGAAGTCGCGCAAGTATGGTTGGGTCCTTTCTCCGACCATTGTACCGTCGTAGGTGGCGGCAAGAATATGGTGTGGGACCAGGGTACGGACAACCTGCTCGTGGGCGTCAACAACATGGGCTCTGATGTGATTGTCGGTGAGAATATCAGCGACGCGATGGAGAAGAAGCACGACCTTATGAAGTCAATGTGGTGACGGAACAGAGGAAAGATCTCGACGGAGGCCTGTGAGAACGCTCTTGGCACTTAGGGTGTCAGACGGTCTCGCAGGTATGGTTTCTTTTTCTGCAGAAAGACCTTTGATTGAAGACGAGAAATATTGGTCTGGCTGCGCATGAGAGTGCGGCTGCCGGGATTTGAACCCGGGTTTGAAGCTTGGGAAGCTTCAGTCCTAACCGCTAGACTACAGCCGCGCAGGAAGCGGATAGAATAGGTTTCCATTTAAAGATATCCGCAATTGAACAAAAGGCCAGACCCGGGACGAGATCGAGATGGCCTAGCCTGTTGAGATGCTCACGAGGTCCATGTACCCGGAGCCGCCTTCGACCTGCAGCTCCTTGACAAGACCGACTCCCGGAACATAGAACTTGTGCTCTGCGATCCCCTTCTCCAGAGGCGTCCAGTCTCTTGTCTGAAGGCAGTTGTCATAGGCTCCGTAGGGCACGCTCGCGGATGCGTTCAGTGCGAGCACCTTAGCCATGTCTTCGGCCTCACCTTTGTAATACTCTTGTCGATACTCATGTCCGATATTAGGGTCGGCCAACATGACGATTCCAGGTAGGGCGCCGTCTACTCCCGCCTCCCATGAGCCTTCAGTGCTGACGACGACACCATTGGCGATCTCCCTGGAATCCTCGCCGAAGTACCAGACGTTGCTGTCGGCGTCTTGGGCGTACCAGTCATAGGTTTCCTCCACTAGCTCATCGCTGAGCCAGACCCGGTCCCAAACCACGACGCATGTGACTCCCATGATCACCTTAGTGTCGTTGGTCACTTGCATCTCGTTCCTCTCGGCCCCATCCTCAGAGATACCCTCGTAGACGAAGGTCGTGCCCGGTATCAGTGGGTAATAGGGATTGTCAATCGGCCCTGAGAAATCTGCAGGGTCTATCACAGGCTCATATGGTGTTTCTTCGGAGCTGAATAGTCCAGCCAGATACGCTCCGAGAACTATGGCACCGACTGCGATCGCGCAGATTATTACAGCGACTAGCCTCTTCAAGTTCAGGTCCCCATGGTCGTTGGCAGCCTGAAGCTAATGCTCCGCACTGCGGAAATAATCATCCTCCTCACAGTGTTTGTTTCTCGAACCATGCAGGTCGCGAGACGTTACTTGACCGTCTCGAGCTGGCTAATTATGTTCCAGATGAGCGTTCTTCCGTGGAGCGGAATGTTGGGGTCGTTCGCGAGCTCGTCGAGAATCATGACCGCGCTTGCGCTCCTTATGTCCAGGGCCTCGCTCTTCTGCATGAGGCGCTCTTTGGCGTCCGTCGCCCCGCGCCTGATGTTCCTGGGGACCGAGGTGTCCTCGGCAAGCTGGTCCAGCACCTCCATGATCTGCCTTAGCCTTGTTTCCATGTCTGCCATACTTGCCACCTCTAGGTTGTATCAAGAAGCCTATGCCTCCACGTCTCCTACTTCTTCGGCTCCTCTTCTTCCTCTCGGATCTTGCCCCTCTCCTTGAAGGTCGTCACGACCATGAAGGTCTTCGTCTCCTTGACGCCGTCGATGTCGGCGACGTCGTCGACGATGAACTTCTTCAAGGCGGCATAGCTGGGGAAGCGCGCCTTCGCGATAATGTCCGTGTCACCCGTGACCAGGAAAACGTCCTCAATATGCTCAGAAGATGCGATTCTTCTCGCGACCGAGTCAGAACCCTTTGTGTCGATCTTGAATGTTACTAGCGCAGCGACCTGCTCGTCCCCATAATACGATGAGATGACTTCCTCGTACTCCTTCTTGTCCTTCTCTTCCATGTCAGCGCCCTCCTTCAAGGCGTCCGTTCCGCATCTGTAGTCCCATAAGTGGTGTCAGAAGCCCGCGGATGAACGGGAGGGCGTCGGATGCGCTGCCTGCGCAAAGGGTTTTGTCGCTGCCCGCCCAGACGGTCAGAGCCTGGCGCCCTCAAACTCCTCTTGCAGGTCTATGACCACCTGCTCGAGGATCTCCTCAAGGGTGCCACCTCGGTACTCGCGCAATCCGCCAAGATCGCTCTGCACTCTAGCTACATAGGTCGAGTTGCTCTTCAGAAACTCTACGTTGCACAAGGGCTCTTCCATCTGCGTTCACCTGTCGAGGCCTTGGGCACCACCCCAGGCCATGGGTTGCACGAGCCGCGCTATATATGCCCTGATATATAGAGCTTTCTTAATCGGTGTGCGGTTTCCGAGGCCCAGCCAGATGTGTCCAGATGCTGCGGGTTGCGAAGCCTTCGCGATGGTCGTCCCCAGGCCGTGCTATTGTTAGACAAGGATTAAATATCGTCCCTGCCCTGCATTCCCCGGATGAGCTCGGCACACCAGCGCGCAATCATCATAATTAGCTGATTCTCGATACCATTGCCGAGCTTGTGATAGACTCCTTTTGGAGGAATCTGTTGCGATGACCAAGTACTATCCGGAACCCGACGGGAAATCCTTCCCGCAAATGGAGCAGGAGGTGCTCCTTCAGTGGGAGCAAGGGCACTTGCTCTCGAAGGTGAAGGGTCGGATGGAGGGAGGGCGCCCGCTCGTGTTCTGCGAAGGCCCTCCGACCGCTAATGCGAAGCCCCACATAGGGCACGCGCTCACGCGCGCGGTCAAGGACGCGTTCCTCAGGTATCATGTGATGAACGGCCGGAAGATCGTGCCGTACATCGGAGGATGGGATTGCCACGGTCTGCCTGTTGAGATCGAGGTTGAGCGGGCGCTGGGCATCCAGAGCAAGAAGGATATCGAGAAGCTCGGCGTCGACAAGTTCAACCAGCTCTGTCGCGAGAGCGTTCTCAGGTACAAGGCGGACTGGGAAGCGATGAGCCGTCGGATCGGGTACATGATAGATTACGACAACGCCTACTTGACGATGTCCAAGGAGTATGTCGAGAGCGTATGGTGGTCTCTGAAGCAGCTCCATGAAAAGGGGCTGCTTTCGAAGGGGCATAAGGTCGTCCCGTACTGTCCCCGCTGCGGAACGACCCTGAGCACGCACGAGGTCGCCCTGGGTTTCAGGGAGACTGAGGGCCGGTCCGTAATTGTGAAGTTCAAGCTGAGGGGAACGGACATTGCCCTCTTGGCTTGGACCGCAACCCCTTGGGCGCTCATTGGTAACTCGCTGCTTGCGGTCGACCGCGATGCCACATACGCAGTCATCGAGCACTCGGGTGAGAGGCTAGCCATAGCCGAGGACAGGATCGAATCAGTGGCTCTCGATGGGAAGGTGGTCGGCAGAATCAAAGGTTCTGAACTGCTGGGTAAGGGCTACGAGCCGCCATTCAAGTACCACGACTATTCCGCAAGCGGCTGGAAGGTCGTTCATTCCCCAGATGTCACCCACGAGGAAGGAACGGGCGTTATGAGCGTCTCCCCGGCCTACGGGTCCGTTGATTTCGACCTCGGGGCGGCGGAGGGAGTCGAGATCTTCGACCCCATCGACTCCGAGGGGCGCTTCACGGATGCCGTGCCCGAACTGAAAGGGTTGTTCGCCAAGGACGCCGACTCAGAAGTCATGCGCATGCTGGAATCCAAGGGGCTGCTCTTCAAGTGGGGGCTCATCAGGCAATCATATCCGTTCTGCTGGAGATGTGATACAGCCCTCATCTACAAAGCGATCGACTCATGGTTCGTGACCGTTCAGGATTCGAAGCAGAGGATAATCGAACTCAACGAGGAAGTCAGGTGGGTCCCTGAGGCGTTCAAGCACGGCAGGTTCGGCAACTTCCTGGCCGACGCGAAGGATTGGGCGATAAGCAGGAGCAGATACTGGGGAGTGCCGTTGCCCGTTTGGCGTTGTGCTCGGGATCACGAGGTGTGCGTTGGCAGCTACGACGAACTCGCCAAGCTGTCAGGGTCTCAGTTGAACGGATCCTTCGATCCGCACAGACCCTCCGTCGACGAGCTGGGCGTTCACTGTCCTGAATGCGGGAATCCGATGCGAAGGGAGGACTTCGTGGTTGACTGCTGGTATGACTCGGGCTGTGCCCCATTCGCGCAGTATCACTATCCTTTCGAGAACATCGAGGAGTTCGACACTCACAGGTCCGTTGATTTCATCGCCGAGGGAGTAGACCAAACCAGAGGATGGTTCTACACGCAACTTGCCTTGGGCACCTTGTTGTTCGACAAACCGGCCTACATGTCTGTCCTTGTACTCGGCAAGGTGCTCGACGAGAAAGGAAGCAAGATGAAGAGAGGCACCGACAAGGTGGTCTACCCGGATGATGTGTTCTCCAGCGTCGGGGCGGACGCAACTCGTCTGCTCTTCTTGGGGACTCCGGTCTGGAACGATCTGCAATTCTCCGTTGAACGCGTGCGTGAGGAGATGGTCGGAACCCTCAACACGCTCCTGAACGTCTACGCGTTCTTCGCCTCGAACGCCAACGCCTACGGGTTCAGGCCAGGGAACGAGTACGGAAGGACCCACGACCTGGACCGATGGATCGTGTCGCGGCTGCACTCCTCTGCGAAGGAGTGCAGAGAAGGCTTCGAGAGCCTTGAGGTCCACAGGGCCGTGAGAGCGCTCGGATCCTTCATAGAGGACTTGAGCAACTGGTATGTGAGGCGATCCAGGAGAAGGTTCTGGGAGGAGAACGATCCTCAGGACAGGTTCTCAGCCCATAGTACCCTCTACGATTGTCTGATCGAGCTGTCGAAGCTGATGGCGCCGATCGCTCCGTTCTATTCGGACTGGATGTACAGGAGCCTCAAGGGGCCCCTCGAGAGCGTCCATCTGGAGAAGTATCCGGAGCCGAACGAGGATCTGATCAACGGCACTCTTGAGAGACAGATAGCGCTCGTTGCCACAACCGTCATGGCGGGAAGGCTTGCCAGGCAGAAGGTCAACGTGAAGCTGAGACAGCCGCTCCCTGAGGTCGTCATAGCCGTCGATACGGACAAGGCTTGGACCCTGCGCAGGTTCGAGAAGATGATCGCGGAGGAGCTGAACGTCAAGCGAGTGACGGTCCTTGAGAGCAGGGAGAAGATGATACAATACGCGGTTCACCCTAATCTGAGGGTGCTCGGGCCGAAGCTGAAGGGCGGCACCGACGACATAGCGAAGCTTCTGTCAAAGGTCGATGAGAACGAGCTCGTGAAACACCTCAGGTCCAAGGGGAAGATCAGGCTCGGCGGATTCACACTGGCAGAAGAGGATGTCATTGTCAGCGAGAAGGAGAAGCCCGGATACTCGCATGCCAGCATTGACGAGGTACATGTCTATGTTGCCCTGGAGGTCACACATAACCTGAGACTCGAAGGGCTTTCGCGCGAGGTCATAAGGCGGATACAGCACATGCGCAAGGAGCTGAAACTCGAGTTCGAGGATCCAGTCACGGTAGAGTACCGCGGTCACCCAGACCTGGAATCAGCGATATCCTCCCACAGCGAGCACATCAAGCGCGAGACGCATGCGAAGGCTCTGACGAGAGGGGAGTCTCCAGCGGGCGCGCAGAAATGGACGATCAACAAGATGCCGTTGGAACTGTCGGTCAGGCGGAGCGCACCTTGATCTCCCGTCTGGTCGGGTCCACGCTTTTTTCCATGTAGTAAGCGTTCCTTTCCAGCCCATAGAAATCCTGGAGCGTTGCCTTCACCTCGTAGCCATTGCCAGAATAGAGCCTTATCGCTGGTTCGTTCGTCGCCTCCACTTCGAGCGAGAACTTGAGGGCT
>MGVW01000051.1 GCA_001800675.1 Euryarchaeota archaeon RBG_13_57_23
GGCGGAAGCCCAAGGGTCGAGATCATCGACTGGCCCGAGTTCGAGCAGATCCTCGCCCAGAAGGGTCTAGAGATCCACGAGGGCGGCGGATTCATGAAACTCATGAAGAAGACCTAGACGAGTCGACGCGTCTTCTTCATCCAAAACCCTTTCTTCCGAGTTTTCATCGCTTGACGATTACTGTGACAACGTCCTGGTCCCGGACCTTGTGCTCCAGCCCAACTATCTGTCCAGGGAACCGCGCGCTCTTGCCCCAGATCTGGGCGTATCTGAAGTTCTTTCTGAAGTCCCTGTGGATGGCGTCGCAGACCATCCCGATGTCCGAGCTTTCCTTGATCACGAGAGGCTCGACCAAGTCCGCCTCCCTACCCTGTGGCTTCATGTAGATCCGGATGAACTTGAGTGCATCGTAGATTGCATCCTTCAGCGGCCCTAGCCCAATTCCCTTCTCCGCACAGAGCGGCACTATCTTCCAGCCCTTCAGCCTCTTCTCGATCTGCTTCAGATACTGCGGGGTCACGAGGTCTGTCTTATTGATCGTGACTATCGCGGGTATGTAGATCCTGTTGCCTGAGATGTAGTCGATGAGCTGGTCCTCCGTGATATCGTCCCTGATCACAATGTCCGCGTTGATGTGGCCGTACTCGTTCATCATATCGCGAACGAGCTCTTCGTCGAGAGTGGACTGCTTCGTCGTGAAGTTGACTATCACGCCGCCCCTGTTCTTCTTGGCTATCACGATATCCGCAGGAGCCTGATTCAGCCGCAGATTGGCTGTCTTGAGCTCGTCGACGAGCACCTGGATGTTCGTTTCGAACACATCGATCATGAGTAGGATCATGTCGGCCGAACGAACGACGGACAAGACTTCCTTACCTCTGCCTTTGCCCTTCGAGGCGTCCTTGATGAGACCCGGAAGATCCAGAACCTGAATCTTCGCGCCCTTGTGCTCCATCAACCCCGGGACAACGGTCAAGGTCGTGAACTTATAGGCGGCGACCTCGCTCTGCGCGTTGGTTATCTTGTTTAGGAGAGTGGACTTGCCGACACTGGGGAAACCAACGATGGCGATGGTCGCGTTGCCTGACTTCTTGACCGCATAGCCAGCAGTCTTCGGGCCCTTGGACCGCCTGAGCTCCTGCTCGTCCTTGAGCCTGGCCATCTTGGCCTTCAGCTTGCCGATGTGGTGCTGGGTCTTCTTGTTGTAATCAGTACGCGCCAGCTCGTCCTCTATCTCCTTGATCTGCTCTTCGATGTTGGCCATTGGCTCAAGCCCTAATAGCGTCCCCGTAGATATGAGTTCCAGCGCCCGCTTCGATCGCCTGGACGAGGTTCTGGAGAGAGCAGATGATGACCTCGTCTCCGCCGCGCTCGAGGAACCTTATCGCCGCGAGTATCTTCGGGCCCATCGTCCCTGGAGGGAACTGCCCCTCGGAATAGAGCCTCTTGATCTCGTTCTTGGTCGAACTCATAAAAGGCCTTTGGTTGATCGTGCCGAAGTCCAAGAACACATGGTCCACATCCGTGGCCATCACGAAAAGACGCTCCTTTATGCTCACGGCCAGCATCGATGCGGCGAGGTCCTTGTCCACGACAGCTTCCACACCGTGGTATCTGTTCCCCCTCCTCACCACGGGTATCCCTCCGCCTCCGCAGGCTATCACGACCTCCGCCTGATGTTCTCCTCCGAAAACCAGCCTGCGCACTGGCTTGTACTCGACGATGCCGATTGGATCTGGAGATGGGACGACCCTCCGCCAGCCTCCGCGCTTCTTGTCGTGCACCATGGTCCAGCCCTTCTCTTTCTCCAGGTGTCTTGCCTCCTGAGCCGAGAAGTACTTGCCAATCGGCTTGGTCGGGTGCTGGAATGCTGGGTCGTTCTCGTCGACGATGACCTGGGTTATGAGGGCGACAGCCACTTTATCCATCTTCCTCTCGAGGAACTCCGAGGTCAGAGCCTGCTGGAGCATGTACCCTATCTGTCCTTGGCTCTCGGCATCACACACATCCATGCCCATGGGCGGGATCTCGCCCTTGGCTATTTCGTTCCTGAGAAGTATGTCGCCGACCTGTGGTCCGTTCCCGTGGGTGAGGACAATATCGTAGCCCCGCTCTATGAGGTCGGCAAGCCCCCTCGCGGTGGTAGCGACATTGCGCATCTGGTTCTCCTGGGTCGGCTTCTCCCCGGAGCGAAGGAGCGCATTGCCTCCAATGGCTATGACCGCGGTTTTCAGAGTCGGGACCTCCCTCTGGGAAGTTGCATTCATTGAGAAACCGAGTATATAACTGCTGTTGCGGGACTCTGGCTCGGAAAACAAGGTATTTATCCGAAGACCAAGTACCCCCTCAGTATGCCCGCACCGGCCCAACTGCTGGAAGTCAAATTCAAAGCGTTGGTCGAGCGATTCATGAAGACATCGATCCTCATCAGGACCGTTTTCGCGCTCGCGGTCATAGCGGGACTGTATGCAGTTTTCATGCTCGCGGCTCCGTTCCACTGCCTCATCAATCTGATTGTACCACTCGTGTTCATAGGGGTTCTGTGGAAGCTGAAAATTCAGAGCATCAAGCATCTCTTGATCATCGGCCTTCTGGGGGCCCTGGTGATCACTGGTCTGTATGCTGATTTCGCCACGAGATACTACCTTGACCTGCCGGAGCAGGAAGCGGAGAGCGAGAACGGAGATCTGTACGATGGTATGGTGACTCCAGTCTATGGCACATCGGATACGTTGTACAACTTCACAATTACAGTCAGACTACCGAACAGTACGTCCGAGGTCACCAACATGACCGTGGTCGTTGGCGACCTCAGATTCTACGGAGGCGAGGGGCACAACCATACGATGGTCCTGATAGACCAGTACTTGAATGAGAACAACCAAACCATCGCAAGATACTGCAACGTCACCACAGTTCCTCACCCGCTCAACCTGTTCGTCTTCTGGGTCAACATTGACGGGGAATGGTACATCGCGGGGAACCAGAACCCAAGCCCCAAGAGTCCTCTCCCGACCTATGGAATCGAGGGTCCCGCGTACCAGGACTACGCGACGATCTTCGGGATCATGGTACCGTTCGGGCTGTATGCTGGACTAGTGAACATGTACATCGTCTTCGCCATCCTGGTTCTGATGGTCTGGTGGCTCAAGAAGGCCAGGAAGATGAGGATGGACTCCTACGATAAGGCCGTAACCGAGCGCGAGAAGGAGCAGGCCGGCGTCAAGAAGGACGAAGCCAAGGTCCCGAGCCTCGCCAAGGCGATGGGTGTTCCGGGCGAGGATTCCTTCGTGTGCTCGGAGTGCGGTGCTGACGTGCCTGCAGAGGCGAAGGTGTGCCCCAAGTGCGGGGAGAAGTTCGAGTGAGAAAAATAGAGCGCACAACACATTTATCTAGGAAAGCCATTTCGTCTGGCTGGGATGCACCCGAAGGCTGAGCGATTCCGTCAGGGTCGCGGAGGCGCATTGTATTGTCATCGATAGCACATGAGCTAGCGAAAAAGCAGAAGGAGATATCCGTCTCCGAATTCTTCGAGAAGAACAAGCAGATACTAGGCTTTGACTCGCTCACGCGCGCCCTGATCACCTCCGTGAAGGAAGCGGTGGATAACTCGTTGGATGCATGTGAGGATGCCAGCGTTCTCCCCGAGCTCATAATCAAGGTGGAGAAGGTCGAGAATAACGAGTACAGAGTCACGGTCGAGGACAACGGCCCTGGAATTGTCAAGAAGCAGGTTCCCAACGTGTTCGCCAGATTGCTCTACGGATCGAGGTTCCACACAAGATCTCAGAGAAGAGGGCAACAGGGCATCGGGGTATCCGCAGTAGTCATGTACGGCCAGCTCACCACTGGCAAGGCGGCCACGGTGCGCTCCAAGATCTCAGACGAGGATGTGGCCTACGAGTGCGACCTGATTCTCGACACGAAGAAAAATAGGCCGGACATAATCAAGGAGGATTTCGTCATCTGGGACAGGGTCCACGGGACAAGCTTCCAGATACACGTCAAGGGCAAGTACATCACGGGGAAGCAGTCCATATTCGAGTACCTGAAAGGCGTCGCGATAGTGAACCCGCACGCCAAGATCACCTTCGTACCTCCTGAAGGCAACACTGTCGTCTTCGAGAGAGCGACCGAACAGATGCCTCCGCCGACCAAGGAGATCAAGCCACATCCGGAAGGGGTTGAGCTTGGTGAGCTGTTGAGCATGGCCAAGTACACCGAGTCGCTGAAGATGACGAGCTTCTTGAACAACGAGTTCTCAAGGATCTCGTATCGTGTGGCCAGGGAGATATGCGAGCTCGCCGGAGTTGCGCCAGATGCCAGACCAGACAAACTATCCCTTGAGGAAGCAGGTGCGATCCTTGAGGCGATCAAGAAGGTCAAGATCATGGCTCCTGAAACGGACTGCCTCTCGCCTATCGGTGAGACGCTCATCAGGAAAGGGCTCAAGAACGTCCTCGGGGGTCTGACGCCGGAGTTCTACGCACCCCCGGTCACAAGGGAGCCCAAGGTATTCGGAGGCAACCCGTTCGTAGTCGAGGTCGGGATAGTCTACGGCGGGGAGCTGAACAGGGAGGAACCCATCCAGATACTCAGGTTCGCGAATCGAGTCCCACTCATGTACCAGCAGGGAGCTTGTGCGATAACCCAAGCCATCCAAACGGTCGATTGGAGAAGATACGGTCTGGAGCAGCGCGGGGGACAAGGGATCCCGTACGGCCCAGCGATTGTGCTCGTCCACGTCGCATCGACCAAGATACCCTATACCTCAGAGTCCAAGGAGGCCGTCGCCAACATACCCGAGATCAAGGAGGAGATCGAACTCGCGCTCAAACACTGCGCGAGAAGGCTCAAGACGCACCTCAACAAGGCCGCTAAGAAGGGCAAGGCAAAGGTCAAGTTTGAGATCGTCCAGGACATCATCCCGATGATAGCCGAGAAGAGCGCGAAGATCGTTGGAAAGCCGGTGCCGGACATCGCAGGGACCATCACGAAGATAATGAATGTGGTCTGGATAGATGACTCCGTAACCTTCGAGAAGAAGAAGCACCACGTTTCGGTCAAGATATACAATTACACGCCGAAGTCACAGGCACTGCATCTACACATGCTCGTGCCCTACGACAAGGTGGACCAGAAGTCGCTCGAGGTCAAGCCGATCGAGGTAAGAGAAGGGAACAAGGTGACCTGGGACCTCAAGAGGATATCCTCGACCGAAGTGTACGAGCTTGCGTTCGACCTGGTTGGAGTTCCACAAGAGCAGTACGACGACAACGAGGTGTATGTCAGCCACATCGATCCGGCTTCAGTCATCGGAGTCGAAGTGCTTCCCGGAGACTGGGACCTCGAACATCTGAAGATCACTGAAGAAGGACCTGAAGAGACCATGGACGAAGGGGAAGAAGGCGAGGTCGATTATGACGAGGTTGCGGAGGTGGTGAAGAATGAAGAATAACGAGCGCAACTTGAGAGCAGTCGACAGGCTGACCGACCTGGCCGGAGAAGTCTACGACCAGATCGACTCAGGCAAGATACCGAAGATGATGATCCCTCTCAGGACCAAGGGGAACATCAGGTTCGACCCAAAATCCAATGTGTGGAAGTATGGCAAGGCCATGGGCGCTAGGACCGCCAAGAAACTCACAGGTGCCCAGATGCTCCTCCGGACCATGTACATGCTGGAGTTCATAGAGGACATGATCAAGGATAGCAAGAGCTCCACCCTCAGAGAGATGTACTACATATCTGAGGGCTGGGCCAAGGCGAAGTTCTCGACCCAGGACGAGTCCAACATGCTCGCGGAGGACCTGGAGATCATCACGACCTGCATGAGAGAAGACTTCAAGCTCAGGCCCGAGGAGGACGGCGCCCGCGTCATCGGCAACGTGACCATCCAGGAGATGGACAGAAAGGGCAAGAAGAAGAAGATCAACTGCAGGGACGATGTCGGAGACTCTGGATACGGCATGCCGTACAATGTCGAGAAGGAGAAGATCCAGTTCGTGGATTGTGACGCCGACTTCCTCATAGCGATCGAGACCGGTGGTATGTTCGACAGGCTCGTGGAGAACAAGTTCGACGAGGACGCGCACGCCATCATCGTGCACCTCAAAGGCCAGCCAGCGAGGAGCACCAGGAGGTTCATCAAGAGGCTGAACGAGGAGATGAAGCTCCCCGTGTGCACTTTCACCGACGGCGATCCGTGGAGCTTCAGGATACACGCGTCTCTGGCATACGGTGCCATCAAGACCGCGCACCTCTCAGAGTTCCTGGCAACACCCACAGCGGAGTTCATCGGCATCACCGCATCAGACATACTCAACTACGAACTGCCCACGGATAAGCTGAGCGACAAGGACATCCAGGCGTTGAACGCGGAGAAGACCGACCCGCGCTTCAACGACGAGTTCTGGAAACATGAGATCGACCTGATGCTCGAGATAAACAAGAAGGCCGAGCAACAGGCCTTGGCCAAGTACGGCCTGGACTACGTGACCGACAAGTACCTGCCCGAGAAGCTCACCGAGATGGGCATAATCAAGTAGATGAGAGCCGAGGCCAGCAGTCCGTAGCTGTCCATTCTTTAAATATTCGCAGCGGGATTCCAGCAGATACCATGAAGATGACTCCCGAGTGCATTCCGTGCCTCATCGGGCGAGTCCTTTTCGAGAGCCTTGAGGTGGACGATGCGAAGGCGGTTCCCGCAGTGAGGAACGCGTCGATGATGCTCGGAGAACTCTTCGACCACGGAGTGTGCTCTGCAACTGTCGCGACCGAGGTGCACAGGGAGACCTACAGGATCCTAGGCGACAACGACCCATACGCATCCCTGAAGATGCTGAGCAACGAAGTAGCGCTGGAACTGTATCCATTCGCCAAGCGCTTGGTCGAGCGGTCGAGAGACAGGCTGAGGACGAGTTTCCTCTGTGCCATCGTGGGGAATATCCTCGATTTCGGGATAGGCACAGGATACGACAATCCGGTCAAGCTCAAGAAAGAATACAGGAATCTGGTGAAGGAAGGACTGGGTCACGACGACACCACGAAGATCAAGAACCTGCTGAAGAAGGCGGACAGAGTCATCTATCTGGCCGACAACTGCGGCGAGATAGTCTTCGACAGGTTGGCATTGAAGGAGATCAAGCGTTTCGGAGTCGACCTCACGCTCGTAGTGAAGGAGGAGCCCATCCTGACAGATGCGACCCTTAGCGACATCGAGGGGTTGGGGATGGAGGACATCGTCGACAGAATCGAGGTATCTCCCGGATTCGCTGTAGGGATTGACCTGGACTCGTTGAAGGGGCCGTTCGGAAGAACCCTGAGGAGCGCTGACCTCGTGATCGCTAAGGGGATGGCCAACTTCGAGGCCTTGTCCGAGACTGACATCGCCCCGATCGCATACCTGCTGAGGACCAAGTGCCATCCGGTCGCGAACGCCATGGGACTCAGGAAGGACATCAACGCTGTGAAACTGTTCGAGAAGAGGAAGAGAAAGTGATAGACTCCGTCGAGTTCAGAACCTTCGTCAATAAACGGACCAGCACGTTCACGATCGCCACAGGTTCTTCCAGCTCCGAGGAAAACGTGATAGTCAAGGTGGTCTCAGGAGACGAGTTCGGGGTCGGGAACGCAAATCCGACCGACGTCACAAAAGAGACGGTCAAATCCATCGAGGACTTTCTATCGTGGGTCCCGAAGAAGATAGTCGGCACCGACGAGAACGAGCCTGAGAAACTTCATCAAAGACTTGACTCGATCGCAGAGGGCAACACGGCTGCCAAGGCTGCGGTCGACATAGCCATCTTCGACCTTCTGGCCAAACGCTGCAAACAGCCTCTCTGGAAGTTCCTCGGAGGGGAACGCGACAAGATGCTCACTGACATGACCATCGGTATCGCGTCCAAGGAGGTCACTGTCGAGCGGGCGATCAAGCACACGCGCTCCGGTTTCAGGGCGCTCAAGATCAAGGTCGGATTAGACCTCGCGGAGGACATCAAGAGGGTCGCAGCCGTCAGAGATGCGGTCGGCGAGAGGGTGGAGCTCAGGGTGGACGCCAATCAAGGATACTCCGTCGACCAGGCGATCAAGTTCTGCGAGGAGATGCATGCGCTGGGCGTTGTCGTGGTGGAGCAGCCTGTCAAAGCGGAGGACTACAAGGGCCTGAAGAAGGTGACCGAAGCGAGCGACGTCCCAATCATGGCCGATGAATGTGTCAAGTCGGTCTTCGACGCACGCAAGGTCGCCCGCGAGGGCATCGCGGACATGATCAATATCAAGCTCATGAAGAGCGCAGGGATCTGCGACGCCATCATGATCAACAGGTTCGCAGAGGCAGCGGATATGAAGACGATGGTCGGATGCATGGGAGAGATTCAAGTCTCCATAGCAGCGGGTCTTCACTTCGCGTTAAGTTCGAATAACGTGGCCTTTGCGGATCTCGACTCGCACTTCAACATAGTAGACGATCCATCATCGGGTCTACAGTTCGAGGATGGCTATCTCATCACGCCCAAGCGGCCCGGCCTCGGAATCAAGACTCCGCTGGACGATTAGCGGCAACCCAGCGCCCTTAGAGCGGCCCTGCAAGCGGTCATGCTGGCTCTCCTCACCTTCGGACTATCGAAATCTGGAACCCATCTGTCCCCGAAAAGCTCGTCTGAGATGACCACCAAAGGCGCGAACTCAGCCGACCTGTACATCGCGATTGCCATTAGACCCGTGGATTCCATGTCAACCGCCATGATTCCCTTTTTCGCATACTTCAGAATCTTTCCCCTGGTCTCCCGATACGCCGCATCTGTGGACCATATGCCACCTCTATGGAAGTGTCTTCGACCGAGAGATTCGCAGAGTCTCGTGACGAGCATATCCGATGCCCTCACGCCGACCGATCCGGGGAGGTAATGGTAGGAAGTGCCCTCCTCACGGACTCCCCAGTCCGGCACCAGGATGTCGCCGACCCTGCATTCGTTGGACAGAGAACCAGCATATCCGAACATTACGATCTTCTTCACGCCGCTGGCAATGAGTGTCTCCATCAGCATCGCCGCCGCAGGAGCTCCGACCGATGAATGGTATGCCGCGATCCCGCGGCCTATCCGCCCTTCGACCGAACCGTTGATCTCAGGCGCCATTCGTCTGTCCCCGAATTCCGGGCATTTGATCATGAACCCGTACATGTTGCCTATCATCGACAGGATCGCACAGTCGACCCCCAAATTCGTAGCCTGGAATGTTGTGCTTACGAATTCAGGTTCAGAGGTGAACCATGCGGGAACATCTCGCCCCTTCCTAGCACCCATGAACAAGACACCTTCTGCTCAGGATATGAATCAATCGCTGAAATAGCGCAGCAACAACGGAGCCCGACTACGGAGATGGAAACAACACCCTTATAGCCAAGCTCTTGTATGAGGGGCCAGTACAGCGAAACCGGTGTAGCAGAATGCCGAAGAAGATCAGCGAGCTGCAGAGCGCGGAACTGAAGTTCAGGGCTCTGCTTAACAAGCGGGACGAGATCAACGAGCAGGCCGTACTTTTGAGGTCCGAGCGGGACTCACTCACCGAGCAGAAGAAGGTGCTCCAAGAACAGATGAGCGCGGCGAGGGACAAGCGTGATGCGTTCGTCGCCGAGATGCGGGTTCATAAGAAGAAGAGGGACGAGCTGCAAGCTAAGGCGAAGGAGCTCATCGCCTACAAGCTGAAGATGAAGGGCAAGCCTCTCGGCAGCCTCAAGGACGAGATAAGGGTCCTCGAGTGGGAGGCGAAGGACATGGAGCGCAAGCAGCAGACGGTCCCATTGTCCATTCCTGAGGAGAGGGAGCTCCTGGACGAACTCAGGAAGAAGATAGCACAGGCTGCGGACCTGAAGAAGATACTCGCGGAACAGGAGAAGGTCCTGAAGGAGATCCGCGACGTTGACAAGAGCATAGATGCCCTCTTCAGGCAGGCTGACAAGGAGCATGACGAGGTCGTGCGGTTGTCAGAGGAGCAGCACAAGGCGCACGAAGAGGCGTCCACTTTCATGAAGGAGATTGCGGCACTCAGGGCCAGCGCGGACAAGAAGCACGCC
>MGVW01000052.1 GCA_001800675.1 Euryarchaeota archaeon RBG_13_57_23
GCCCATTGAACTCACGGTGGGCGGCCGCAAGGTCGGCATGATTCTCGACGAGTACGTATCGGGAACATCGCACACTCACAATGGCACCATCTATTACGAGTGGATCGTGAGGCCCACGGAGATATTCACAGGGCCGAACCAGGATGTGGCCGTCACTGCCGAGTTCGACCTGGGTTTGTACCAGCCGATCACAAGGACGTTCACGCTCCACTCCACACCGGACGAGAGCGTTGCCCCGACGATCACGCTCGTTTCTCCGGGCAGTGGCTCAACCATAGCCGCTGGAGCGACGATTGACCTTGAGGTCACGGATGACGGCGTGGTCAGCGCGCAGTACTCTGTCGATGGGGGTTCCATGGTCTCGCTCTCGTCTCCTTGGGACATATCCACAACCGGCTGGCAGGACGGGATCGCGACGCTTGAGGTCTGGGTCACTGATGATGATCTCTTGACTTCGAGCGCAACTTACACATTTGACGTTGATGCCTTCGCACCATATCTTGCGATCACGGATCCCCCAGCGGGTTTTTCCGTGCCCATCAACCACACCGTGGTTGTGAACGTTTCGGACGCTAGGTTGTCCGTGGTCACCTACTCCGTGGATGGCGGAGCCTTTGTCCCGCTGAGCGAGCCGTACACGATCAGCACGGCCGGCTGGGATCTCGGAGGACACACGGTCGAGGTAGTTGCCCTGGACGCGGTTGGTCATGTCTCCGAGGCAAGCGTCTGGTTCCAGATAGCGGACGCGAACGTAGTTGTCTGGCTCGACAGCCCGTCGGACGGCGGCGTGATCAGGGCGGGAACAATGGTCATGCTGTCTGTGATCGGTAACGGAGTGACTTCGTGCACGTGGAACGACGGCTCTGGTCCCGTATCGTTGAACGCCCCCTATGATATCCTCACCGATGGATGGGTCGAAGGCTACCATGCGATCACAGTCCAGGTATGGGACGACCTAGGAAACAGCTTCACACTCGTATTCAGTGTCGTTGTCGACAACACTGCACCGACGATTTCGTTAGCTTCCCCCAGCACAGATGGAAGCTACGTCACGAACATAGGTTACATCATCATCGCGGTCTCGGATACGCACTTCCTCTCGGCCTCGCATACAGTCTGGGGAAGCACATACGAGAGCTTCATCAGCCCTCTGATAATCTCATTGTCATTGGCACCGGCAGACGGTGAATTCACTGTCTACGTTGTCGCCACGGACCAGGCAGGCAACACTGCGGAGGCGGAGTTTGGATTCATTATGGATACTCATGCCCCAGTGCTGACGATCGAAGGGATGGCGGATGCGCTCACCCCGCTCGATGTTGTGACGATCATGGCTCAGGACGAGCACCTTTCCGAGGTCATGATGACGCTGGACGGCAGCGAGCAGAGCATTCCTGCAATGTATTCGCTAACGCTTAGCATGGAGCTCGGCCCGCACAGTTTGCAGGTGGTCGCAAGGGATCTGGCGGGCAACTCGGAGACCAAGGTGTTCACGTTCTACATCGACGGGACCACTCCAGAGGTGTTGATGAGTTCCGGCAGCGACTTCGCGTCGAACAGCTCGTTCGAGGTTTCCGTGATTCTGACGGACGACTGGGAAATAGCGGAGGCGACGCTCTTCTATTCGCTTCCCAGCGGAGGCTTCCTGCAGGTGCCCATGAGCTACAACGGGTATGCGTATGTCACAACGCTGCCAGCGGAGGCCCTTTGGGACGGAATGGAAATATATGTCGTGGCTGTAGACACCGCGGGCAATGTCGGCGCCGGCCCTACGCAGGTCCTGCACGAGGTCGCGTCGGTTGACGACGACCAAGACGATGACTCCCAGATGGGCTGGTTGTTCGCAGGTTTGAACGAGTTCCTGTTGATTGGGGCAATCGTGGCTGCGGCGACAATCATAATTCTATTCATGATATTCAGAAAGAAAGAAGACGAAGAACAGTGGGAAATCGACCTGGCGAAGCCTTCCAGGCCTGAGCCGAAGACGGAGACGACCGAGCCGCCACGGCTGTCAGTGCTTGAGCCGATGCCAGAGCGGCCCTCGTACGTTATGACTGCGGAGCTACCGAAAGAACCTCTCGCAGTAGCCGCTCCAAGGCCCGAGCCCGAGCAGCCGAAGATGCCGGTCAAGCCCCAGGAAATGCCGAGGATGAGAAAGCTGAACCTGATAGACGCCATCCCCGAGCCCGTGGTGTTCCAAGAGGACAAGGACCAGAAGTTCTACAACGAGTTCCTCGAGGAGCTTGAGAAGGTCGAGCGCGAGTTGAACGAGAACGCACGCAGAGGCTCTGTGTACGCGACGGACGAGGCGTTCGACAAGCTGTTCGACCTCGAGGACAGGATCGAAACGGGCAAGCCGAAGCAGGTGTCTGGGCTCAAGTGGAAGAAGCTAATGGAGTGACTTCCCCCGGGGCAGAAGGGCCCTCCCGTCGTTCGGTCAGCTCTGAGCAGGAGTGGCTTCACTAGGCGGAGCCTCAGTCGCCTTCGGTTCTTTTGCGTCCAGCCATCTGACTATCAGAAGCCAGAAGATGGTTATGAACACCACGAAGACCACTATTCCGATGTACGAGTGGAAGAACGCCAGCGCGGGGTGGCCCCACAGTATCCCGGCCATGATTGTGAACACCATCCTCACGATGTTCGAAAGCCAGGTCACAACGAATCCAAGAGCTAGCGCAGCGCCGATGTACCTGTCCACCTTCTGATATCTCACGAGGACGAATGCTAGAAACGCTGAGAAGAACAGGCCGGCGGAGTACAGCCCGCTGCACCCAGAACCAATCCCGAGCCTGAGTATCCTGTCGCGGTACTCATATTCGATTATGTTCGCGAGGCCGACGCCCTCAAGGCGGAGCTCAGACGTCACGTCGAACCCCAGGACGCTCAGAATCGTCGTTGTTGGCTGCGTCACTATGTAGTACTCGGCATAGGCCGTGATCCTGTAGGACGATTCCCCGGAGAGTATCTCATACAGCTTCCAGAGGCCGATGAACACTAATGTCAGGAACAACAGGTAGAACACGACGAAGTCCTGCATCTGGTGGAACTTGGAGGGGCCGAAGTTGTACAGAACAAGAGACAGACCTAACAGAGTGACTATGAAGTCCTCCATGTGCAGGTCGGTCATCCGTATGAAGAATATCTTCCAGACTGACCACACCAGCAGCACGGCGAATCCGAGCATCGGTATCAGAGAGGCGGCTCTCTCCTTGCTCATGAATCGCTGCATGATCCTGATCAGAAGCCCGTCCACGGCCTCCTTCTTCAGGACCGATGTGGTCCAAGCCGCATAGACCGCCATGGCGACTCCTACAGCGACCAGGATTATCTCGACTAGAAGCGCTGAGTGGCCCAGGTAGTGATTGTAGAGTGCTCCGGCGACGAATAGCGAGCCGAACAGGAGCAGCCATTCCTTCTGGAATTTCACGGCAACGCCAACTCAATTGGCTCTATTTAATCCTGATGAGAAATGCATTTCCGCATCTTTTCATTTGTCAGAATCGGACTACTGGCGGATGACGCTAGGCCAGTTCGGAAGCCGCCTCTTCTCTTGAGCGCTCCTGAGTCCTCGCCCTCGGGGTGCGCCCGGTGAGCAGAATGACCGCTATAGCGATGACGAGGAGCATTATCGCTGCCTCTGTGATCATGGAGACGTGGGTCGACATGTTCGGCGCCATTAGGCCGATCAACGACAATGCGATTGGTACCGAGAAGCCGCATATGACCGTGTAAACGATGGTGATCAGCGTCGATCTGTTCCGAACGCTGATCTCGATGGGCCCTTCGATCTCCGAGGACAATGCAACCCATCCCGCGATGTAGACCGGAACGAGGATCCCCAAGAACGCGCTCATCAGGGTCGAGAACTCGGTCAACGAGCTGAAATTGACGGCGATCCCGCTGCCTATCGCGAGGGTCATGAACCCGAACACCGAAGCCGGCCGATACGATATCCAAAGACCGACTACAAGCAGGAGAGCGCCGACGGAGATCGCGAGTATCGCCAGGGCACTCATCTGGCCGAGACTGAGCGTTGCCAGAACAGCGAGCCCGAGCGCGATGGTCATCCCTCTCTTCTCGATGTTCATTTCGCCATCCCCCTCCTCACGCTCCTGACGATGCGGGGTGCGGTGTCTGCAGGGCCTATCCTTATGTACGAAGCGTCAAGGGATCTGAGCGCGGCCTCGACGCGCCTCGAATCGACCATCTGCTGGTACATTCCTTCGGCCTCTTCGACTGAACCAGGAGGTGTGTCTCGCTGGTACCATCCATCGTAGGTATGTATCACGAGCATCCTGTTGCCGGTGCGCTGGCATATCCTCGCCCCGGCAATCACTCCGTCCCTGCAGGACACGAGGTCGGATATGACGATGAACAGCCTTTCCTGTCCCTTGCGTTTCGCCACGGCGGTTTTGATGATGCCATCTACGCTGATCGTCTTGGACTTTTGCCGCTTGATGGACGCGACTGCAGCCAGGAAGTCGCCGTTGTTCTCAGGCGAGATCGCCCTCGTCAACGACGGCGGCGAAGACACTCTGGCAGGGGTTTCGGGCACCTCTTCTCTTCCCGGAGCTGGCCTGATCGACTCGGGTGCCTTTCTCAGGATCTTCACGATGTTCTCGAACTGATGCTTCCCGAGGGCTGGGTCTGATTTGTCTATCATGGCCACCTCATCGAATATCGCGATTCCTGTGGGATGATAGTTTCCGATCAGGACATTGGACAGCTGCATGGACAGATCGACCGCATGGTCTATCTTCGAGGCCCCTCTGCCCGAGATGCGCATGCTCCTCCCGCAGTCCATGAGTATGAACGTTTGAAGCGAACCCTCTTTGATGTATGTCTTGGTCAACAGTTTCCCGTACTTCGGGTACGCCTTCCATAGGATGTCTCTGGCCTTGTCTCCGGGCACATAATCTCTGATGCTGTCGAACTCCTGCATTCTGAGAACAATAGCCGGCATGCGGGAGACTCCGGCGAACTCAAAGTGCTCTCGAAGTCCGATTCTTCTCGCAGCGTCAAAGGAATCCTTCTTCGTGTGTGCGTTGATGGAAGTTGTCTTTCCGACGAGCTGTTCCTCGGCGAAGAGGCCCAGAGGATCGGACCGCTCGATCTTCATGGAGCCGATCTTGTGCTCGCCTCTCCTCCGGAGCTTGACCGTGTATGAGAAGGTCACCAGGGTCCTCGGTTTCAGTATGGCGGCCATCCTGTTTGACCCAGAGACCAGCTCTGCGCCTTCTGGAAGGACATCCTCGATCGCGCCGTACACGGGATTGACATCCTTGTTGACCACGTTCACCTTCACAGCGACCGGCTCCTGTGCGAAAACCATCTGGTCGAGGATCGTCCTCTCGACATCGAGGTTCGTGCTCTCGATCTCGCCAGCGAACTTGGACCTCGCGAAGATGAACAATCCAGCCGTGGCCAGTGTGACTATCGCCCACGAGAGGTTCAGGAACAGAATGCTGGCAAACGCCGTCGAGACGCAGAAGATGAGGATGAAGTTGCCGAGCGGAGTGACTCGCACAGTCCCTCACTCTTTCGCTTTCTTTGTGAACTCTCCCTTGGGGACGGCCACGGTAGACAGGACCGTGTCGGTTATCCCGCCCCTCGTCAGCCCTTCCATGTCCGCTTCCGGCGAGAGTATGAGCCTGTGGTCCATGACCTTGTGCGCCATTGCCTTCACATCGTCCGGAATCACATAGTTCCTCCTCGTGAGATACGCCTTCCCCTGGGCCGCCTGGAGTAGATGGATGGCGCCTCTGGGGCTCAGGCCGAGATCGAGGTCGTCTATGGACCTTGTGGCGCGGGAGATGTCGTTGACGTAGCTCAGAATGCTCTCGTGGATGTACACCTTGCGGACATCACGCTTCATCTGGGTGATGATGTCCTCGTCGAGCACCGACCCAACACGAATTTCTGGAGAGGTCTTCATCCTGAGGATCTCGATCTCCTCTTTATCGCTCAGATAATCCATGGTGCTCTTGATCATGAATCGGTCGACCTGAGCTTCGGGGAGCGGGTAGACGCCCTCGGTCTCGATTGGGTTCAAGGTGGCGATCACCATGAACGGCTCCGGAAGCGGGAGGGTCGTGCCCTCGATGGTGACTTGTCGCTCCTGCATGGCCTCGAGAAGCGCCGACTGGGTCTTCGGAGGAGCCCTGTTTATCTCGTCTGCGAGGACGAGGTCGGCGAACACCGGCCCTCGCCTGATCTCGAACTCCCCGCTCTTCTGGTTGTAGAAGTAGTGGCCTGTGATGTCCGCGGGAAGCAGGTCCTGCGTGAACTGGATGCGCTTGTGAGAGAGGCCGCAGACCGATGCGAAGGCTTTGGACAAGGTGGTCTTCGCGATTCCGGGGACGCCCTCCATGAGAATGTGCCCGTCGTTCAAGATGCAGATCATGAAGTCATCGATCTGGTCTCCGTAGCCAACGATCGCCTTGTTCACTTCGGCTTTCACTTTGCTGAGGACCTCGCCAGTATCCACCCGGGGCCAGTTATCTTTCTCAGTCATCGTTTCACCCCTCCGGCTCCCATCAATCCAGGGGCCGGAAGCCATTCCGTTGGTTTCCTGAAGCTTCTTCCTGTTGATGAATTTATCCTCGCATGTCGGCAGGTGCCAAGGCCCCCTGACTACCCAGTCGGTCATCCGTATATGCTGTCTATCAGGGAATGGTCGGAGTCTCTTAGTTTCTCGAAGAACTCGACATCTCCCATCGCCCCGGTGATGTCCAGATTGTCGTTCAGCACGACCTTCGGCGTCCCCATGACGGAATGCCTGGCGGCCAAGCCGGGGAAGGCTTGAGTGTCGATTATCTCAGCAGTGACTCGAGGAGATTCGACGGCGGCCCTGTACGCATGCCGGGCAACTGCGGGGCAGTATGGGCATGTGACCGATACGAAGACCTTGATGTTCGCCTTCCTCCTGACCGTCGCCAAGGCAGCCTTTGCCTTTGGCGAGAGTGGGGTCCTCATGTTGGAAAGGTCGACAAGGCCGTCTGCGATCGCGGCGAGCTCGTACCCGAGCGGGACGCCGTAGTACCTGATCCTGAAGAAGTCATCTCTCGAAAGGATCATGACAGGCCAGTGCTCAAGCCTCAGGTCCTTGAACCTCTGGTTCTTTCCGTCGTCGACCTTCTGAACGTCGAGTTTGATCTTCGGTGTTATGCCTGCGAGTAGCTCCGCGAACTCCAGGAGTTCCTTCGAGACGGAGGTGTCATCCAAGAACAGGATGAGGTTGATGTCGTCCTTCATCCCTTGAGTCAGGGCTCTGTGGAGCATCGCCTTGTCCGTATCTGACAGGAACAAGTCCAACTGCCTCCGGTCCTCACATCGACTCCAGGACTATATCTCCGTACGCCTGGACGAAGTACTCCTTTGCCTGTCGTAGCCCTTCCTTGCCCGCCGGGGTCAGCTTGTAGTATTTCGTTTTGCCCTCTTTTGTGGACTCTATCAGGCCGCGCTCTTCCATGTATCTGAGCGCTGGATAGAGCGTGCCTGGATTGGGCTTCCCCGCCTTCCTCTTGGCTATCTCTGTCGCGATCTCGCCACCGTACATCTTTCTCTTCGACAGCAGGTGCAGAATGAGGAAGCTCAGCATCCCGCGCATGTCACAGCAGTCGGGTGGCCTGCAGCATTCGACAACGATGTCGATCGGATTGGCTTTCCTCGCCATGGTGACCAGATATGTACAGCCGCATACTTAATGTATTGTGCGTACAATATTGTGTGTCCAATATGATTATATACTGCCGCTCCCATTCGTATATTGGACATGCAATATTAGACAAACAGGAGGACCGAAGAATGACAGCAGATATCGCAAGGGCGATGCAAAAGGCAAGGATCGAGAGATACGAGAAGATCCGATGCCAGCGGAACTACTGCAAGATCGAGAGGAACTGATCGAGTGGCTAGTGGCATCAAGTCAAAATAGAGGTCCTGGGATTACGTTGGTGAGATGATGACAAAAGCCACGAAGAAGTCAGGCAAGTCGACTAAGCGGGAGGTTCCGAAGGTAGAGAGCAGCGGCGACGAGATACGAGGCGCAGTCAGGGAGCACTATGGCAACCTGGCGAAGACCGGGTCTTCTTGCTGCTCGACCAAGGAATCGTCGTGCGGATGCGGAGGGCTGTACTCTCAGACCGAGATCCTATCGTTGCCGCAGGACGCTATCGCTGTCAGCGCTGGCTGCGGAAACCCAACAGCCATAGCCAGCCTCAAGCCGGGCATGGTCGTGGTTGACTTGGGCAGCGGAGGGGGCATCGATGCCTTCTTGTCGGCAAGGAAAGTTGGGCCCAAGGGTTTGGTCTACGGGATAGACATGACTCCCGAGATGATTCACAGGGCTAGGAAGACTGCACGCGAGACTGGGATTGAGAACGTCGAGTTCAGGTTGGGAGAGATCGAGCACATCCCTCTGGACGCAGGCGTGGCTGATGTGGTTATCAGCAACTGCGTGATCAACCTCTCTCCTGACAAGCAGCAGGTCTTCAAGGAAGCGTTCCGTGTTCTGAAGCCAGGAGGCAGACTGGCGGTTTCCGACATAGTGCTCATAAGCGAGCTTCCGGAGGATATCAGAGAGAACCTCACGGCCTGGTCCTCATGCGTCAGCGGGGCGGTGTCGGAGAAAGAGTACGTCGGCGCGATGAAGAACGCCGGATTCGAGCAGATCAAGGTCGAGGACCGAGTCGTGTATACACACGAGCAATTGTCAGACTACCTCAAGAGTTATGAGTACGCCGATCGCCCTGAGCTGAGAGGGCGGAATCTGTCGGAGCTCATCGCGAGCTACAGGATCACGGCCGTGAGACCGAGGAAGTAACCACGTACTCGGGCGGCATGATGGCGCTCAGTATGTTGTCCTCGAATTCCCATTGGTAATCGAAGTGCTCGTTTGGGTCCTTCACCAGGACGTAGTACCAGTAGAAGATGAATATCCCGGTGAATATCGTCAGGACCACGTACAGGGCCACCGAGTGTTCGGGAAGCCGGTTCATCCTGAATGACCTCCCAACAGGGAATCCGAGTTTTGACATCGCTCTCCTGACGTTGTAGGCGAACGCGTTCCATCGGCTGTCGTGCTCCTCCATTGTCTGAGTCAGGAAGTACAGAAGATAGAGCATGAGAATGAGGTAGCCCAGGAGCATCAGAAGTGACAAGACGAGCGCTCCGATGATGGCGGAGTAGCTGATATCTCCCTGTGGAGGTCCCGCATAGATGTACAGCCACAAACCCAGGCTTATCACAATAGACAGGATCGTGGGCAACAGGATCACGAAGATCCAGAACCAGACGTTTCTGTGCTTCTCCTGCGGTCCCCTTGCCATTGACAACGCCATGGTCTCGGGAACGATATCGTTAGTTCTTTCTGGTGACCAGGCTGCGGCACTCATCAACGATAGCAGGGCTGTTCTGAGACGAGCCTCCCTGGCATAGTGATCGTTCTGCCTCTTGACGAGGTAATAGACGAACGCGGCCAGAAGGATAGTCGAGAGCACGCCCGCAACATTGGACACTGCCCCGACCGCAAAGAAATCGCTGGTATCCATTGTGTAGTAGGGATCGCTGAAATCATAAGACCAGAACATCGCCACGAACGACAATGCGACCGAAATGATATCGACGAGGATGATTGCGACGACCCAGAGCACGGAGAGCCTCTTGTCGGTCCTCTGTCGCTCATAGATTGCCCTCACGACCATTTGCCTCGGGCCGTCCAGCCTGCTGTCATGCAGGTCAATCGGTGTCGCGAGGATCGATCCACATGATTGGCAGAATTTGTAGCCTTCGGGGCTCTCGCGCCCACACGAACCACAACGCACCTTTTTCCCCCAGGTGATTAATGGATTCGTCAGGTTTAATGGTTCGGCCTCTGGGGGGTCCAGCTACTCATTCCTCGGCGTCTAGGCTTATATAGTGTTCCCTTCATAGGCAACGGCGTATCAATAGAAGAGTATCCGAACTGGGAAGGCTATAGTGCTTCTGTAGCACATCTTCAGAATCGGCACGGAGATTGACTTTGCATATGAGGAGGACTGATTTCGTGAGGCGGGCGGAAGCATCGGGATTCTTGGTCGTCTCCGCACTTGCCCTCTCACTCCTTGTTCCTATGATGCCCGCTGACGATCAGAACATCGCGCATCCGATGTACTCTGGCCCAGAATATTGGGGGATCGTCGAGTCCTTCAACAACGTGACGATGGGAACGCACGGACCTGCAACGTTCAACGACGTCACAATCTCTGGGCTCACCGATCCATGGGGCAACTTCACCGCTGACACTGTGGTTCTGGACGGTTGGCTCTACGAGATGACCGTTGCCGATGCCAAAGGGACCGTTATGTGGTATGAGCCCTCAGGGCCTTCGGAGAGAACGGACGACTGGAACCTCTCTCTCGAGGTGACGAAGACCAAGGAGGATTCGTCCTATTTGTCGTTCAATCTGTCGGTCCAGGCAGGCAGACAGGCCATACTGGTCTATCTCTGCAACGAGACGGATGCCATCCAGGCCGGTATCAAGTTGGTGACCGGCTCTCCAGAGAACGAGGCCATCCAGCTGTATGATCCGATTGGAATGTCTTGGACGAATGTCTCTCTTGACATGTGGCCAGCGTTCCCGCATGACTCTGCGGACTTCGGCCTTAGACCGGATCGATACTTCGTCGCCTTCGCTCATTCGAACGGCTCATCAGAGATCACGGTCACTGTCATCAACTCAGGTGCGGGAGTCGTGTTCTCCGGAAACGTGACGGCTCCAGCGACAACGAACACACTCTGGCCGAAGCTGAGGGTGGACATGGACGTCGACACCGGGTACGTGAGCGTCTACCATGTCGCGACGGGCTGGATAGTCGACAACCTGATGTTCCGCTCAATGCAGTCTAGACACCCTATCGTGGAACCCGTCTACGAGTTCGTGGAAGCGTCGGATCCCGTCTGGGTCAGAGTCGCCGACATCTCAGGCAATGTGATCAATGACGCCTCCGTGACGATCGAAGGGGTGCCAGCTCCTTTCAACGTCGGGACATCGAGATACGAGTCTTACTTCTCAAGACTCGTTGACTGGGATGTCAAGTACAACTACACGATGATTGCGGACGGAGTCCATATCGAGGATTCAGTTGCCGTCACGACCGTGATGGACCAGTTGTCCGGAATCGAGGTATCGCAATGGTGGAACGGATGGGACTGGGTGAGCGTCTTCGGGAGAGACGACTCCAGCGATGCCACTTCTGGTGATCTGACCTACAATGCCTTCGACCATCCGACGACTTCCTACATGTCCTCGGGGTTCACGGGCAATTCCACAGACATCCTGGCAAGACAATCCGAGATCGCGCTTCACTATCCGCACGAGTACAAGACCTGGGGCCACAAGTCATGGAGCGACGCGGTCATAAGTGCGGAAGCGGGCCAATTGATGCTGGATGAGAGCTACGATTTCGCCAGCAGATGGGACGACCCGGGCTATGTGGGCGTCGGCGACACGTACATCAGCATGGCCAACCCCGGGAACACCGCCTCGTGGGAGATGATGTTCGCGCAGTTGCAGACCGGCATCCGGATAATGGGCACATCGTCATGGACCTATCTCGGGGGCAACAACTCTCTCATCGGCAGCTACTGGATCAATGTGCCTGCGGGGAGCTGGCTGCCTTCTTGGGGTTCCTGGCATCCCCATCAGAAGACGGACATGTTGGACATGTTGCGGTCCATCAATACAGATTCCGATAACGTATACCAGCTCCCGATGATTCAGATGACCGCCGAGAACCACGGAGTCGTCAGGTTCTACAACCACAATATCGTCGCGAACGCATCCCTTCTGCTCTGGGTAACTCAGCCGAAGACCGAATTTCCGTATGAGAACTGGAAGGCGACCGACGGGGAGGTTGCGAGCTACATAAACGGCAGGTGGAGCACGGATGTCAAGGTCAACAACTCGTCGTCGGGGGAGAAGTGGGTCTACGACGTATCCCGGCAGGATCCGACATCGAACGGATACTGGAGAGTCCCGGTCACGGTCTCCTTCGACATCACGGACATGGACGTTGGCTATGTCAGGATCGTCTCAGATCAGTGGGATCTGAACTCGAGCGACGGCACTCTCAAGAACCTGAACATGAGCAGGGAGATGGACGTAGGATTCGACATCCGCGGGGACAGGTTGTACGTCTCATATTTCTGGAACGAGTCCTCTCAGATCGAGGTCAAGATAAACCAGCTGGACAGTCCGCGCATAGTATCCGAGGGAGTGCCCCAGGGCTTCTCCTATGCTGAGTATTCATCCACAATCAGCTGCACCGAACCAGACAACGGGCCTTCGGTATGGGCCCTCGATACCGATGCTCCATGGCTTGCAATCGGTTTCAGCAATGACACGAGCTGTGTCGTGTCCGGAGTGACGGTGGATTGGGGGGTCTACTTCGCCAACCTGACCGTCTCAGACGGCAACAACACAAGCTATCTGAACTGGTCGATCACGATGATTCGTCTGAAGACGGTCAGCGGGCATGTGTTGAACGAGACCAGTGGACGGATCGCTGAACTGCTGGTCACAGTGACCGTGAAGAACGGCTCTGACGTGCGGACCGTGGCCTCCAATACCACTGACGAGAACGGATTCTACACAGTGACCTTCACGAACGATGAATGGCTCTTAGGTGACACCATAGTCGTGAGCGCGACCTACGACAGCCGGAGCGAGGAGAATTCGACCCTTGCGACCGCGGACACGGTGCAGGAGATCAACCTGCAGTTCGTGCCCATCATACCGGAGTTCGGCGTGATGAAGATCGCCATCGTCGCCTCCGGCATAGCAGCGTTCGTGACCGCTATCGCACTGGTCTGGAAACGGAAGCGAAGGCTCAGGAGTGCCTGAGCAGTGACTTCTCAGCTTCCTTGACCACTTGCGAGAGCTGCTTCTCAACATCAGGGTCCAACGGCGTCGGGTGGTGCTCTTTCAGGATCTTCTTGACATGGTCCTTCGCAAGTTCCTGCAGGGGCCTCACGCCATCGTGCTTCGCCTTCTCGCCCGTCCGCTTGTCCCAGAGAGGCGAGAGCCTGATCTCGCCCTTCCTGAGCCAAGTCATTGTGTGAGGCACGCTTAGGAAGTTGCCCATGGAGCCGACCCTGTCGACGATCTCGACTGCGAGGGTCTCGTCGTTGACTTCGAAGCCCCGCACCATCCTGAAAACATCGGAGTAGATCTCGTTATCGATTACCAGCATCTCGTAGCTGGCTCCGTTCTCCCAAGCACCTCCGATGCCCGAGAGGTTATCCGACCCTGCCATTGCCGGGAGCAGGGCGCATTGCGCGCGTTCTATGCCGGCCTGCATGTCGTAGCAGTGGCCGTCCATCGTGACTCCGTACACATCGCTGATCATCTTGTACTTGTGAGCGAGCTGCACGGTTGCCGCAGAAGCCAAAGCCATCTCTGGCATCGCCCAGACGTTCTTCCCAGTGCGCAGGTCCATCATGCTGAGCCTGCCAGAATACATGATCGGGACCTTGTCAGTCACGGTCTGGACCAGGACGATGCCTGCGAGCATCTCGGCGTTCTGCTGGGCTAGTCCCCCCGCAATCGTGATCGGAGCGGTGCCGCCTGCTATCGGGCATGGCACAATGTCCACGGGGACCCCGTATTCAGCTCCCCGAACCATCACGTCGCCGACATGCGAGTCGTAAGTCAGAGGGCTGCTGGGCGAGGCGTAGACATCGAGCAGCGGCCTCTTCCTGAGCTCTTCGACCCCGCCAGTAACGCAAGACCACATCTTCGCGAGGATGTCCACACTCTCTACATTGAGCGCGTACCCAGAGATGCACTTGCTCGAGTTCTTCATCATGGCCTCTTGCGTCTTCACGACAAGCAGTTCGGGTGGGACGTCCGTGGCGACCACAAGGTTCGAGATTGAGTGGCAGTTCTCGAGGGCGTCCATGACTCTGGTGGTCTTCTCGACGTCTTCCAGCGTGGACATTCTGTACTCCCCCGAGTCCATATCGAACACCCCAGGGTTGCCTCCGAGCGAATGAGCGTACATTGTCTCCCCGTCGTATCTGATGTCGTTCTTGGGATCTCGGGCGCAGTAGGACCCCCAGGGATGGATGTGCTTGATTGTCTCTTTGATCAGGCTCCTGGGGAATGTGATCACGTTCTTTCGGCTCGGATGGGGGACTGCTCCTGCTTTCACGAGCCTTGTCCTGGCCGCCTCGCCATCGAACCTCACACCGGTCTTTTCCAGTATCTTGAAGGACGCCTCCTCGATCGCGTCGACTTGGGTGTCGCTCAGGATCTTGAGCCTGTACCTTACCTTGATGCCTTCCATCTCAATCGCCCCTCTCCAACCCAAGGCCAATGCACTGGATTGGCGTTCGATATTCTGTATCTTCGAATGCGTATGCGGAGGCCTTACAAAAAGGTGTTGATTGACGGCGCTGGAACCTGGTGTATCGGCAACAAATTGATATGAGGGCACAATCTGTCGCGCCTCCAATCGGAGTGAGCCCCTCCAGTCTGGTGAGAGTTGTTGAACGGCAACGGTGAGAACGGCAAGAGCAAGCGCTACACACTTTTCGTAGTTCTTACTCTCGCATCCATCGCGGTCATGGTCATGTATGTCGAGGCGATGGCCTTCCCGTCCCTCCCTATGGTGATGAGGGACTTCGGGCTCACGGTCGAGGACTACGCGCTCGCATCCTGGATCGTCACGATATACCTGGTCGTCGGCGCGGTCGCCATACCCGTGTTCGGAAAGCTGGGCGACATCTACGGCAAGAAGAAGATGCTCGTGATCGCGATGAGCATCTACACCGTGATGGTCACGCTGACGGGGTTCAGCCGGGACATATCCGACTCCATCTATGTCATGATCGCATTCCGGGCTGCGCAGGGACTGGCCATGTCCATGTTCCCGCTGGCTTTCTCGATAATCAGGGATGAGTTCCCCCGCGAGAAGCTCGCCGTCGCCCAAGGGATCATCTCCGCCATGTTCGGTGTCGGCACGGTAGTGGGCGTGGTCGTGGGCGCCTGGGTCACCGAGATGTGGGGCTGGCAGTGGACCTACCACACGGTCGCACCGGTCGCCCTTCTGTTCACTATCCTCGTCGCCTTCAAGATCAAGGAGTCCCCTGTCAGGATCAAGGCCAAGATCGACTATGTCGGAGCTTCGATACTGGGCGGGATGCTCGTTCTGTTCCTTGTGGGCGTGACCGAGAGCGGGAACCGCGGCTGGACCGACCCGCTCATCGTTGGCCTGTTGCTGGTGTCGGTGGCGTTGCTTTTTGCGTTCGCCCTTTGGCTTCCCAGGGCGAAGGATCCGCTCGTGAGGCCGTCGCTCCTGAAGCAGAGGGACATCGCCCTCACCAACGGTATCGCGTTCATGATCGGTTTTGCGATGTTCACGGCGAACCAGACGGTCGTGGCAATTGGTGGGTTCACGTTCCAACTGAATACCATTGGGATCGGCCTGTTGATGCTTCCAATGGCTGTCATCACCCTGATACTCGGGCCGGGCGCGGGTTTCGTGGTCAAGAGGTGGGGCCCGAAATGGCCCTTGACTTTCGGCATGATCCTGTCCATCATGGGCTACATGATGCTCCTTGGCTATCACTCGACCGAGAACGAGGTCATGGTGGGCATCGCGGTCATGGGGGCTGGCTCCGCGTTCGCGATGGTGGGAAGCATCAATATGCTCCTGATAACCACTCCGAAGGAGGAGACCGGCATCTCCACCGCGATGAACATGGTCATCCGGACGAGCGGCTCGGTGGTCGGTCCGGCGCTTGCTGCGGTCATCATTTCGAACAACTCGAGCATCATCCCTGGCATCGGGGCGGTTCCAGACGAGTACGCCTACCAGCTGATATTCGTCATGGCGTCCGTGTTCATGGGGATCGGGGTCATCCTCGGACTCCTTCTGACGAACAAGCAGGCCCTGCCGGAGCTCGAGAAGTCTGGGCCGAGGCCTGTGGGCGTCGCAGCGGGGCCTGCGGACGGTTCGAAGTGAAAGCATAGAACTACTCCGCTCCAACAAAAGGCTCAATACCGTACCTGAGCATCCCGAAGCATATCCCGGGGTGACCGCACGGCGAGGAAGACAAGGGTTCTGTTCATCCGACCTTCTAAGGCCTCTTTCATCGAACAGGACCTGAAGCTGCTCGAGAAGCACTACGATGTTCGCACTCTGGACGTGTTCGAAAAGGGCAGGTCGCTGGGGAACAAGGTCAGCGTCTTCTGGCGGATGTTCAGAGGAGTTCTCTGGGCGGATGTCACCTACTCATGGTTCGCCGAGGTGTATGCGCTCTGGGCGGTCAGGCTCTCGAGACTGTTGGGCAAGCAGTCCGTTGTGGTCATAGGTGGCTACGAGGTCGCCCAAGTCCCAGAGATATCGTATGGCTCCGCATTACATCCCGAGACGCGCGAGATGGTTGCGAAGATCTTGTCGAAGGCGGGGAAGTCGATTGCTGTATCCGAGTTCGTCAAGAGATCCGCCCGGACGATCGCCCCGGATGCGGACATCGATGTCGTCTACAACGCCGTCGATGTCGACGCGCTCGTGCCGTCCGAGCCAAAGATGGAGATAGTCGTCACCGTTGGAGGAGCCACAAGGCCTCGATGGGTGTTGAAGGGGATTGACATCTTCGTGAGTGCCTCGACGAAGGTACCGGGTGCTAAGTTCGTCGTCATAGGGCCGTTCGACCAGCAGGTCGTTGATGGGCTCCAGAAGATGAACCAGGCGGTCGAGTTCACGGGTGAGCTCTCTCGCGAGAGGCTCATCGAGTGGTTGGACAAGGCGAAGGTGTATTGCCAGCTGTCTAGGGTGGAGTCGTTCGGTTTCGCTCTCGCGGAGGCAATGAGCTTGGAATGCTACCCTGTCGTATCGGACCAGGGCGCCCTCCCCGAGGTCGTGGGCGAGAGCGGGCTCATAGTTCCGTACGGCGACCCTATTGCTGCCGCTGAAGCGATCAAGAAGGGCCTTCGCTGGGTGAATGGACATGACGCGCGCACAAGAATCGCGGAGCGCTTTTCAGTAGATAGACGCGAGAAGGATCTGTGCCGGGTGATCGATTCCCTGGTATCGAGATAACTACCACCGGTTCTGTTGCATTATCCGGTGGTGACCATTATGTCACTCCGACAAAGCAACTCGTTCCATTCGGCTCCGACCGTGCGCCCCTTACGGGGTCGTAGAGGGTCATCACAACGTCATGCTGGAACGCGCCGGGGTCGAACCGTAGACCCCCTGCCACCTCCAATCCCTTGGAGATGGCTGTCTGCAGCAGGTTGATGCTG
>MGVW01000053.1:0-25971 GCA_001800675.1 Euryarchaeota archaeon RBG_13_57_23
TGGGCCGATTCCAGGGCCTTCGGCTCGTCGAACAGGCTCCAGAGTTGCGAGGGTTCCGCGAACGGCCTTCTGCGCACGATGGAACCCGCCCGTTTCTTTCCTATCCCAGGTATGGCATGGAGCATCGACAGAGTCGCAGAGTTCGCGTTGGTGGGATGGATCACGCCGGAGACACTCCTATACCCATGTTCGACCACCGCCACATCCACTTTCTTGCCGATCTCAACATGGTATGGGATGGCCACCAACAGCGGGTAGCTCCCGACTTGCCTCCCGAAGGTCCTGCCGCCCTCCCTCAACTCTGCATACACGCCGGTGAGGACGGTCCTGTCTGGGACCAGCTTCTCGAGCATCTTCGAGTCGATCTCGTTCCTCACCGCGTTTCTGAACCTGACGAAGTCTCCCTTCGAACGAATCCCCGGGAACTCCGCTCTGGAAGGTATCACTTGCCTAATGTTGATCCTCCGAAGCAAGAGTCCCTCTGCCAGGACCTCGCGAAGGAACTCGAGATTCAAGCGATATGTCTCTTTGGACTCCCCGTCGAGCCCGCAGACGAAGTTGATGCCAGGAAGGACGAGCGGCAGTCCAGTCGGTCCTTTCTTCGACCCGACCTCGTTGACCAGACGGATCGCCTTCAGTGTCTGCTCCGGAGTCGCGTTGAGGTTGTTCGCCTTCGCCACGGCGGGGTCGGCGCTCTCCAGTCCGAAGGCCAGGACGTTCCCGCTGGTACAGTTCTCGGCGATCGCTATGGTGATGGCCCTGGACTCAAGGGGATGCTCGGCGATCACAGCAGGGTTTGCATTGTCCAGATGGAACACGTCGGGTCTCACCCTCTGCTTAATCGCTCGCAGGAGCTTGGTCACAGCGTCCGGGTTCGGCCTCGGGGTCTCGCTCATGCCAATCTCTGAGGACAGGTAGCAGTAGACACAGGACTGGGCTCCAAGCCTGAAGTTTCTCACCCCAGCCCCCGCGAGCGTCTCAACCTCCGAGAGCACTTCTTGTGGCTGCCTCGAGAACACATCACCGAGAAGCGGTTCGACGCAGAACCTGCAGCCGCCGGTGATATATCTGACGCATCCGCGGTACATCTGAACCTCGGCTATGAGTGGGCCTCCATGGTCCGGGTGCTTTGTGCACGCAACAGCGCCTTTGATCAGCCAGTCATTCCACTCCTTGGAGGTCCTTCTCCGATCCTCGCCAGAGCCGGTCGAGGCGATATCGAATAGAAGAGCGTCGAGATCCTGGAAGCATATCCGGTCGAAGGAATCGCGCAGCGATGATGGCACCATCGGTTCCCGAACACCGAGGCTGGCGATGACTGGGCCTCTGCACGAGGCAGCTATCCTGTTCAGTTCGTTGTCACTCGCCGGCATGCCTCGAAGATATTTGCCGGGCACTGCCAGATTCCGAATGACCGCGACCAGGTCGTACTTCGTGGGATTGACCGTCCCAGCCCGCCACTGATCGACGGTCGCGTAGTCCGTCTCCGCTCCTGCAGCGATGAGCGCCCCGTGCGCTAGCCTCGCATATGGTGATATGAACGGCGGGACTCCCAGGCAGGCGGGCTCATCGGCGTATCCGTCGAGGACCAGCGCTCTCATGCGATGCGAGAATCGCGTTCCCCTTGATATTATGTGTGACCCCGCTGGCTACTTCTTCATCCTGATTGCTATCGTGGCGATCGGGCCCCCGGTGTGGGTGACATGCCCTGAGTTCTCTGCCACCATGTAGCCGTCCTCAGGCATCCGGACCTCCTCGAGCACTTCCCCGTAAAGATCCCTGACCTTCGCCAGAGTCTGGCCTGCCTTCACCTTCTGCCCAAGATCGACCACATACTGGATGAGGCCGCCCTTCTCTGACCACACGTCCTCCCTGCGGTAGCCGCTCTCGCGTATTACGACGCTCGACTTCACCGATGTAACGGTCCCATCCACCACTCCGATGTAGTTGAGTACGTTCCTTACCGCCAGGTAGCCAGCATCGACGCTGTCCCAGTCGATGTCCTTCGACCCACCGAGCTCGATCGTCAGCGAGGGTATGCCCTCCTTCGACGCCACTCCTCCCAAGCTCGCTCCCAGGTTCTGCTGTTCATAATCCTCTGACGACAGTTCGTCAAGGACGGTTATCCTGGTCGCCTTTGCCAGCTCGTCGTTCCTCTTCTTGAGGTCGCCTGTCACGGGGTCAAGCAGCACGAACGGGATGCCCTTACCGATCGTGTGCAGGTCTATGATGATGTCATGCTTCCGAGCGATCTCCCAGACCTTCGCGGTTATCCTCTCGGCAATGTAGCCGCTGGCTTTGCCCGGGTACAGCCTGTTTAGGTCCACCCCAGCCTCCGGGATGCTCCTGATGTTGTAGTTCAGCCCCTCGGGGTTCATCGCGGGCATGATTGTTATTGTCCCGCGTATGTCCTTCCCTTTCAGGTAATCGATCAACCGCCAGACGGATGCGACGCCAGTCAGCTCATCGCCGTGGATGCCCACGCCTATGAACACTGACGGGCCGGCCGACCCCTTGTACTGCAGAATATGCAGATCGTATGGGCTTCCGTCCGCGCGCTCTCCGAGCCTGATCTTCCTCCTAGACACCTTCACCGACATGCTACGACCTGCTCCGTAATCGACATCTCTCTCTTCTAATGTTCTAAGCGGTCCTATTTGCCCGCGCCAATCGACCGATACCGTCGCCGGGAGGGTCCCCTATGAACGGCATCCAGACATGTCTTCAGGCACTCAGGCGGGCTGGACGATGATGGTCTGTAAGAAGGCAATCTATTAATTGCCGCAATCAATCCTGTCCGTTGTCGTTCGAGCGATATGGGAAGGCCCAAATTGTTCGAAACGGCAAATCGCATCAACGACTTTCGAAAAGAGTCGAAAAACATGGGGTAGATTCGAATGGCAAAGAAGTCTAAATCCGCCAAGAAGAAGGTTGTGAAGAAGACCCCTGCCCGGAAGGCCCCACCCAAGAAGGTGCAGGCCATGGGGAAGGAGTCCGTCGAGGCGATGCTGAAGAAGGCCTACGAGCCCGCTAGGCTCGCAATGATCTATCACCCGTTCTACGAGGGGAAGATCGAGGTGGTCCCGAAGTGCGCCGTATGGGACTTCAGCGCGTTCGCGATCTGGTATACTCCCGGCGTTGCGGAGCCGTGCAAGGCGATCAACAAGGACAAGGATCTGTCCTACGTGCACACCAACAGATGGAACACCGTCGGCGTCATCTCTGACGGCACGAGGGTGCTAGGGCTTGGGGACATCGGCCCCGAGGCGGGTATGCCTGTCATGGAGGGCAAGTCTCTCCTGTTCAAGTATCTGGGGGGCGTGGACGCGTTCCCGCTCTGCCTTGGCACGAAGGACCCGGACAAGATCATCGAGACAGTCAAGATACTGCAACCATCACTGGGCGGGGTCAACCTCGAGGACATATCCCAACCCAAGTGTTTCTACATTCTCGAGCGCCTGAGGAACGAGTGCGAGATACCTGTCTGGCACGATGACCAGCAGGGTACTGGCACGATCGTTGCCGCGGGCGCGGTCAACGCCGCGAAGGTCGTTGGCAAGAAGCCCTCGGAGATGAAGGCCGCATTCATAGGCGCGGGCGCGGCGAACATCGCAATCTCGAGGATCATGCACCTGGCCGGCTACAAGTGGGAGAACATGGTCATGTGCGACTCCAAGGGCACTCTGAACATGAACAGGTGCGACGAGCTCAAGAACGACTACAAGGAGAAGCTCTTTATGTGCGAGCACTCCAACAAGGAGTGCGTCATGGGCGGACCGGCGGACGCGATGAAGGGCGCAGACATACTGGTCGCAGCCTCGAAGCCAGGTCCGGGCACGGTCAAGCCCGAGTGGATCAAGGGCATGGCGGATGACTCAATAGTGTTCGCGACGGCCAACCCGATACCCGAGATATGGCCCTGGGAGGCTCTCGAGGCGGGAGCGAAGATAGTCGCCACGGGCAGGTCGGACTTCCCGAACCAGGTCAACAACTCGCTCGGATTCCCTGGCATCTTCAGGGGGACACTCGATGCGAAGGCCAAGACTATCTCGGACACGATGTGCGTTGCCGCGGTCATGGCGATCGCCAAGACGGCTGAGGACAACGGCCTAAGCGAGACCTACATCGTCCCGACGATGGACGAGTGGGAGGTCTTCCCGAGAGAGGCAGCAGCGGTTGCCACGGCGGCCGTGAACGAGGGAATCGCACGCACGAAGCTGAGCTACAAGGAGTTCTACGAGAAAGCGGAGAAGATCATTAGGCGCGCGAGGAACCAGACCAAGATGCTGATGAAGACGAAGTTCATCAAGCCCCCACCGAAGGCGTGATGAGCCTAGCCTTCGCTCGTTGAAACCCTAGAAAACCCATTTATCGTTCTATATCGAGTTGTGCTATAGCAGCCCCATCTCTACGATCTCGACGCTCTGGACTCCGGGCACTTTCGAAATCGCATCCTCGATCTGCTCAGCGCCGCCCTTCTTGTCGTCTATTACAATCAGCACATGCAGTGCATTGAGGCCGAACGCCACAGGCCTTGTCTCCGAGGCCTTGAGTGCCGCCTCCTTGGGCAGGGCCTTCGCGATTTCGCGCTTCAACTTCTCGAGGTCGACATCCAGCCCCTCGGGTAGCACCCTGTACTGCATCCCGACTTCTCCCACGAAAAACACCTCAAGGTCCTACGAAGCCGCATGCAGAGCATTTGTACTTCACGCTCTGGTCCCTGCAGTTCATGCATCTCCCGATCTGCGCCTTGCCACAGCTTGGGCACATGAAAGTCGTCTCCGTCCTCCTGACGAGGCGGACTCCACATGAGGTGCAGATTTTTTCCTGTGAGCTGATCAAACGATTTCGACCTCGGGGCTGAGGTATAGACTATCTATATTTAACAGTTGAGCAGATGCGATGGGACTCGAGCTAGCATGCCAGATTGTCGCTGAATGAAGAAAGGAATGCCCGAGGGGGGAGCCTCGGGCGGAGGGGGGAGTATGGTTGATTTGAAGGGGTTGGGGCCGGACGAAGAGGGGTGAGACCGAGCAGACTCCGGGACCAACCGCGCCCACGCCGGCCCCGAGCACCTCGGACGAATCCTCACGGATCCGGCCCATCAGAGTCATCATCACTCTGAGCCTTTTTTGGCGATGGTAACTAGGTCGGGGGTGCCTATAAGAGCGTTTTGAAAACTGGCGTTTTTCGGCTATCCGACTCCGGAGATACATTTATATCCATTCAGAATGGCCTCGGAGATCGAGCCAGCAACTCCGTTCGCCGCAATAATATACTCTGAACGCGTTGCGTATTTCTTCGGAGGGAGCCGATGAAGGGGATAGTCGCGTATGACACATACTATGGCAATACCAAGACGGTCGCCGAAGCCATCGCCGAGCAGATAAGGGCCGACGGACACGAGGTCGAGGTTCGCAATGTGAGGGAGAAATATCCCACACCTCCACAAGGTGATTTCCTGTTCGTGGGCGGTCCGAACAGAATCGCGCACTTGTCACGGAAGACAAAGAAGTTCGTGAAGAAGTTGGACGTGGCCGCGTGGAAGGACAAGCCCGTGGTCGTGTTCGCGACGATAGGGAAGCTTCCGGATGAGTACGCCACCGAGAAGGAGAAAGCCGGTGTTCAGAAATGGGTGCTAGCGGCCGCGCCCGAGCTCAGGGACTTCGCCAGAGGGAGGGGTCTGAACGCGGTGGAAGAGGTTCTTCTCGTGCAGGTGAAGGATCTGAAGGGCCCACTTGTCGACGGCGGTCTCGAGCTGGCCAAGGAGTTCACGCACAGTTTCCTTGGGAAACTGAAGAAGTGACATGCTTACCCTGACAAGCCCTCGCTAGCGGAAGGTTCAAATTGATTGCTATGAAATCCAATATTATGGTGGCGAATTAATGAAAATCGAGCCGAGAATAATACGATTCGCGCCCATCTGCCACAAAAAGCCTGAAACCCAAGAAAGTGTTTTATAGTCGAAGTGTCTACACGGCCTGCTAACGCAGCCAAGGGTATCCACGCCGCCCAGGGCCCGTAGCTCAGCTAGGTAGGAGTATTATGAATTTTCCTGAGAGGAAGCTCCCTAGAAAGAGCATCTGCCTTTTAAGCAGGTGGCCCGGGGTTCGAATGACTATGCCTAACAGACTAGTCTCGGAAATCCCCGCGGGCCCGCCAGGCGTCGTACTTGGCGTGCGCGGGGGAATTGGCATGAAACGACTTGAGGCGCCCGACCTCGTGACTGCGGGGTGAAACCATATGCCTGAGGAATTGAACGTCCTGGAGCATGAGCTCGTTCCCGAGCATCATCTCCTGTCGGAAAAGGATGCGGAGAAGGTCCTGAAGGGACTGAAACTAACGAAGGACCAGCTCCCGAAGATTCGGCTCGGGGATCCGGCCGTTCGCGTCTTGGACGCGATCGCCGGCCCGGTCGAAGAGGGAATGATGGTAAAGATCGTCAGAAAGAGCTCGACCAGCGGGGTCAGCGTCTGTTACAGATTGGTGATTAGGGGGTAGGCCCATTGAGGGAACTAGTTGAAACTTATTTCAAAGAGAGGAGCATCGTTAACCACCACATCGCGTCGTACAACGATTTCCTCCCAACGATAGACCACCCGAACAGCAGGATGCAGAAGATCGTGGATAATGTCCGCGCGTCCCCGGACGACATGGATCGGGGCATCATCAGGTTGGACCCTGACAGGACCGAAGGGAAGATCATCGAGATCTACATCGGAAGGAAGAGAGATCCCAAGACAGGCCAGATCGACCAGAGCGCGCGGCCGACGATTTCCGTCGGAAGGCCCGTGATCAAGGAGGCCAACGGGGCAACGCACGACCTGTTCCCGATGGAGGCCCGGCTGAGGAACCTCAACTATTCTGCTCCGATCTGGTTGGAGTTCACTGTCGTAGAGGACGGAATCGAGAGGGAGCCCGAGAAGGTGCACATAGGCGACCTTCCAGTCATGATCAAGTCCAAGAAGTGCAACCTGCACAAGGACAACATCGAGATGGACCGCGAGCCCTCGGACGAGGAGCTGGACAAGTTTCTCGTCAAGGCGGGCGAAGACCTGTGCGACCCTGGTGGATACTTCATCATCGGAGGGACCGAGAGAGCGCTGATCTCGCTCGAGGACCTCGCGCCGAACAGGGTCATGGTCGAGCTGAACGAGCGCTACGGCACGAGCTTGCACGTGGCCAAGGTGTTCTCGCAGAGGGAAGGATATCGCGCGCTCACACTCATGGAAAAGAAGAAGGATGGCATGCTCGTCGTGTCCGTCCCAGCTGCATCTGGACAGATCCCATTGATAGTTCTCATGAAGGCCCTCGGGATGGAGAGCGATGAGGCGATCTTCAAGGCGATCGTCTCCGACCCGCAGATGGCCAACATCGTCTACGCGAACATCGAGGAGTGCCAGAACAAGAAACTCTACCCGCCGAACGGAATCTACACCACGGAGGACGCGGTACTCTTCCTGGAGCGCAAGTTCGCGACGGGCCAGGCTAAGGAGTACAGGGCGAAGAAGGTCGAGAGCATAATCGACCGCTCGCTGCTTCCGCACCTGGGAGACACCGCTGACGCGAGGCTGAAGAAGTCCATCTTCCTCGGCAGAATGGCAATGACCATCCTCGAGCTCGAGCTCGGCCACAGGAAAGAGGACGACAAGGACCACTACGCCAACAAGAGGCTAAAGCTCGCAGGGGACCTCATGGAGGACCTCTTCAGGGTCGCATTCACGAACCTGATCAAGGATTTGAAGTACCAGCTGGAGAGAGGTTACACCAGGAAGAAGGGTCTCAAGATATCATCCGCCATCAGGCCCGATTTGCTGACACACAGATTGTTGCACGCATTCGCGACCGGCAACTGGGTCGGCGGAAGAGCGGGCGTGTCGCAGCTGCTGGACAGGACCTCGAACATGAGCGCCCTGTCTCACCTGAGGCGTGTCACGTCTCCTCTAACGAGGAGCCAGCCGCACTTTGAAGCAAGAGACCTGCACCCCACTCAGTGGGGCAGGCTGTGCCCGAACGAGACCCCAGAAGGTCAGAACTGCGGCCTTGTCAAGAACTGCGCTCTCATCATCGACATTGCGGAGGGCTATGACGACAAGGAGGTCGTCTGGCTACTGAAGGATCTCGGCGTCAAGGACGTCGGCGAGCAGTACACACAAGAGACAAGGGTGTACGTCAACGGGGACCTGGTCGGCCTGCACGATAAGCCGAAGGAGCTCGTCGAGGAGATCAGGCAGAGGAGACGCTCTGGCCTGCTATCGTCTGAGGTCAATGTCAGGTTCGACGACAACATGAACGAGATCATCATCAACTGCGACGAGGGGAGGCTGAGGAGGCCTCTGCTGACGGTTCGCCACGGGAAGACGATGATGACCCACAAGCACATTGAGGACATGCGGTCTGGGAAAGCTCGATGGGCCGACCTGATCAGAGAAGGCGTCGTCGAATGGATCGATGCTGAGGAAGAAGAGGACACATTCATCGCGGTATTCGCGTACACCACTCCTCAGAAGTGCGAGCACTGCGCGAAGTACCTCTCGCCCCAGGACGTCGAATGGAAGAACCCTGGAGACGAGGGCAAGGTCACATTGGAGTGCAAGGCCTGCGGCGGCCTGATGCATGTCGAATCGATGCTCACAGAGGATCACACGCATCTCGAGACTGACCCCATGGTCATACTAGGAGTCTGCTCAGCATTGGTTCCGTATCCGGAGCACAACTCGAGCCCGAGGGTCACGATGGGTTCGGGAATGGCAAAGCAGTCGCTCGGCCTCAGCTCTTCGAACTACAGGATGAGACCGGACACGAGGAGTCACATACTGCACTATCCGCAGCAGCCGCTCACCACGACGAAGTCCATGGACTTCGTCTACTTCAACCAGAGGCCGGCTGGACAGAACTTCGTCGTCGCCATCATGTCCTACCATGGCTACAACATGGAAGATGCTGTCGTCATGAACAAAAGCTCTGTCGAGAGAGCGCTCGGCCGTTCTACCTTCATGAGGACATACAGGGCGGAGGAGCGCAGGTACCCAGGAGGCCAGGAGGATCACTTCGAGATCCCTAGTCCCGATGTCAGAGGGGCGAGAGCGGACCTTTCCTACAGCAACCTGGGAGAGGACGGGCTCATCAGCCCGGAGACGGCGGTCAACGGCGGAGATGTCCTGATCGGCAAGACGTCGCCTCCGAGGTTCCTCGAGGAGGAAGCGGACTTCCTTACGCCTCAGAAGAGGAGAGAGACCTCGGTTACTGTGCGACCGGGCGAGACGGGCTATGTGGACAACGTCATGCTGACGGAGTCTGAGAACGGCTCGCGCCTGGTCAAGGTCAAGGTCAGGGACGAGAGGACACCCGAGCTGGGAGACAAGTTCGCCTCCAGACACGGGCAGAAGGGAGTCGTTGGACTTCTGGTGCCCCAGGAGAACATGCCTTTCACCGAGGATGGGCTCATCCCGGATCTGCTGATCAACCCACATGCCATCCCGTCGAGAATGACGGTGGCGCATGTGCTCGAGATGATCGGGGGCAAGGTCGGCTCTATGGAGGGCAGATTCATTGACGGCACGCCCTTCAGCGGGGAGCGAGAGGAAGCTCTCAGGGACGGCCTCGTCAGGAACGGCTTCAAGCACAATGGCAAGGAGGTCATGTACGACGGCATGACCGGCAGGAAGATCGAGGCCGAGGTGTTCGTCGGGGTCATCTACTACCAGAAGCTGCACCACATGGTTTCCGGCAAGCTACATGTGAGGAGCAGAGGCCCGGTCCAGATACTCACGAGGCAACCAACAGAGGGCAGGTCCAGACAGGGCGGTCTGAGATTCGGTGAGATGGAGCGGGACTGCCTCATCGGCCACGGAGCCGCGATGGTCATCAAGGACCGCTTGCTAGACGAGTCGGACGGCACGCTACAATACGTTTGCGGCAACTCGAGCTGCGGTCATATCGCGATACTGGACAGGCGGGGCTCCTTGAGGTGCCCGGTCTGCGGGAACAACTCCAAGATTTACCAGGTGCAGACCTCGTACGCGTTCAAGCTACTGCTTGACGAGCTGCTCTCGCTTGGAGTCGCCATGCGCCTACAACTGGAGGACTTGAAATGATGGTCACGGGAGTCACAAAGCGAATATCGTCGATCAAGTTCGCCCATCTCTCCCCTGATGAGATCAGGAAGATGAGCGCGACCAAGATCATCACCGCGGACACCTACGACGATGACGGGTTCCCCATCGACATGGGATTGATGGATCCGCATCTAGGTGTCATCGAGCCCGGCCTGCGCTGCAAGACCTGCGGAAAGAAGGTCGACGAGTGTCCCGGGCACTTTGGGCACATCGACCTCGCGATGCCAGTGATACACGTTGGATATGTCAAGGAGATCAAGAGGCTGCTCCAGTCCACCTGCCGCTCGTGCGGCAGGCTGTTGCTCACCGGTGAGCAGGCCGAGGAGTACAGGAAGCAGAGGGACAAGATGGAGGAGTTCGGCGCGGACTCTACGGACACTGGCAACGTGGCCAAAGAGACCGCGAGGGACGCAGCTGCGAGGACAACTTGTCCGCACTGCAGCACGGTTCAGCTGAAGATCACGCTCGACAAGCCCACGACCTTCAGGGAGGAGGGGCACAAACTAACCCCAAAGGAGGTCAGGGAGAGGCTTGAGCGGATACCGGACGCGGACATGATATCGCTTGGTATGGACCCGACGGTCTCGAGGCCCGAGTGGATGGTGCTTACCGCGCTGCCAGTCCCGCCCGTGACGGTCAGGCCATCGATCACGCTCGACTCCGGAGACCGGTCTGAGGACGACGTCACACACAAGCTCGTGGATGTCCTGAGGATCAACCAGAGACTGCGAGAGAACAGAGACGCAGGCGCTCCGCAGCTGATCGTTGAGGACCTATGGGAGCTGCTGCAATACCACGTCACGACCTACTTCGACAACCAGACCTCAGGAATACCTCCCGCGAGGCACAGGTCTGGGAGACCACTGAAGACTCTGGTCCAGAGACTGAAGGGCAAGGAAGGTAGATTCAGGTCGAACCTGTCCGGAAAGCGTGTCAACTTCTCCGCGAGGACTGTCATCTCTCCTGATCCGATGCTATCGATCAACGAGGTCGGCGTTCCGGTGGAGGCCGCGAGAGAACTTAGCGTGCCGATCCACGTGACGGAGCGAAACCTCGAAAAGGCCAAGGAGATTTGCAAGCGCGGGCCGATCCCGGCAGGACCAGTCTACCAGCCAGGAGTCAACTATGTGATAAGGTCCGACGGCCGGAGGATAAAGGTCACCGACAAGAATGCGGAGACCGTGGCGGAGACAGTGGAGCCCGGATATGTTGTCGAGAGGCACCTGATGGACGGAGATATCGTGCTATTCAACCGGCAACCGTCGCTTCACAGGATGTCTATCATGGCACACGAGGTGCGCGTCATGCCGTACAAGACCTTCAGGTTCAACCTATGCGTCTGCCCGCCATACAACGCGGACTTCGACGGGGACGAGATGAACCTGCATGTGCTGCAGAGCGAGGAGGCCCGCGCGGAGGCGAAGGTCCTGATGCGCGTTCAGGAGCACATACTGTCTCCCAGGATGGGCGCTCCGGTCATAGGCGCCATCCACGACCACATCACAGGGGCCTTCCTGTTGACGTTCAAGGACTCGAAGTTCACGCGTGAGGAGACGCTGAGGATAGTCGAGAAGGTTGGCGAGGTCACTCTGCCGAAGCCAAAGGTGATCGGCGGGGTCGAGTACTGGACCGGGAAGCAGCTGTTCGGGCTGATCCTGCCGCCTGGCCTTCACATGACCTTCAAGTCGTCTATCTGCCAGAAGTGCCAGACATGCCTGAAGGAGAAGTGCGAGCACGACGGGTTCGTCGTCATCAGGCACGGCAAGCTCATCACGGGCACGATTGACGAGAAGGCCATCGGGGCGTTCAAGGGCAAGATCGTGGACAAGCTCGCGAGAGACTACGGCCCCGATATCGCGAGACATTTCATCGACAGAGCGACGAAGCTCGCGATCGGTGCGATCATGATTCGAGGCTTCACGACAGGGATAGACGATGAGGACATCCCGGACCAGGCGAAGCGCGAGATAGATGACGCGATGACCCAGGCGACGTTGAAGGTCGAGGAGCACGTCCAGGCGTACAGACGCGGCGAGCTCGAGCAGATGCCCGGCCGATCGCTCGAGGAGACCCTCGAGGTCGAGATCATGAAGGTCCTGGGCAAAGCGAGAGACACTGCCGGTCAGATCGCAGGGAGACACCTCGGTCTGGAGAACTCGGCGGTCATCATGGCCCGTTCGGGCGCGAGGGGGTCCATGCTCAACCTGTCTCAGATGGCAGGCGCCATCGGCCAGCAGGCGGTCAGAGGAGAGCGTCTGTCCAGAGGGTACTGGAACCGCACACTGCCGCACTTCCAGAAGGGCGACCTGGGCTCGGAGGCTAGAGGGTTCGTCAGGAACTGCTACAAGAGCGGGTTGACGCCCACGGAGTACTTCTTCCACTCGATGGGTGGCCGAGAAGGGCTGGTCGACACCGCGGTCAGGACCTCCAGGTCTGGGTACATGCAGCGCCGGTTGATCAACGCGCTCGAGGACCTCAAGGTCATGCCGGATGGGTCTGTGAGGAACACCGCGGGCACCATAATCCAGTTCACCTACGGCGAGGACGGGATCGATCCGATGAGGAGCGTCGGAGGCGACGCGGTCGATGTGGACGACATCATACTCGCCGTTCTCGGAGACCAGGGGGAGCTCATCGCTAAGGTGCAGGAGAAGGGCGCCCTGAGCTACGGCATACAGGACAGGGATCTCATGGAGACCCCGACCGATGAGGGAGGAGAGACCGAGCAGGAAGAGCCCGAGTTCGAGGGCGGTGGCGCCGGAGAGGAGCAGTGACCACAATGACAGCAAAGAACGTGCTCGAAGTATTCACGAGGAAGGGCATAGATGAGAAGACCGCCCAGAAGCTCGTGGACGCCGGCTATACATTCACAAAGGTCGCGCGCGCGACCGACAAGGTCAAGCGCGATATCGAGAAGCTCCTGGGCGAGAAGAAGCTGAAGCAGCTGCTCGAAGCGGTCAGGATGAAGGAGCGGATGCCCCGGAAGAAGAAGGAGAAACCGCTCAAGAAACCCCAGTTCAAGAAGACCGAGCTGCCGATGAAGACCCCCGAGATGACACCTCTCGAGGTCAAGATGAGCAAGATGCTCGAGAAGGATGGCAAGCACCTTCCGCGCGCGGTCCTGAACGAGATATCGGCGAGGCTGGAGGGCGTCGACATGCCGGACAAGCTCTTGCACAAGGTCCTGGACCTGACGATCGAGAGGTTCGAGACGCATACGGTCGACCCGAACGAGTCAGTGGGGATCATCGCCGCGCAGAGCATAGGCGAGCCCGGCACTCAGATGACCATGAGAACATTCCACTACGCGGGTGTCGCCGAGATGAACGTCACGCTCGGCCTGCCCAGGCTCATCGAGATCGTGGACGCCAGGCGCGTGCCCAGCACACCCATCATGGAGATATATCTGGACAAGGCCGCGGAGAACGACCTCGAGAAGGTCCGGCAGGTGGCCTCCAACATCGAGAGGACGAACCTGATCGATATCGCTGACGTCGAGACTGACATCAACAACATGGAGGTCGTGGTTAAGCTCGACCGGAAGAAGATGGAGCGGAAGTCCGTCTCTGTTGAAGAGGTCATGAAGGCCCTGAACAAGGCCAAGGGCATGAAGGGCCTCGCGGAGATGCGGGGCGACAACATCGTGCTCAGGTGCGACGAGCCTTCCTACAAGAAGCTGCAGCGCATATCGGAGGACACGAAGTACTGCCCCATCAAAGGAGTCGAAGGCATCCAGCGGGCTGTCATCAGACGCGTGAGCGGGCACTTCGTCGTGTACACCGAAGGATCGAACCTCGAGAAGGTTCTGCAGATCGAGCACGTGGACAGGAAGAAGACAACGACGAACAGCATCCTCGAGATCTATGAGTCGCTCGGCGTGGAGGCCGCAAGAAATGCGATCATACACGAAGCCAACAGAACACTCGAAGAGCAAGGTCTCACAGTGGATATCAGGCACATCATGCTCGTCTCCGACCTGATGACGAGCGACGGTGATGTGAAGGCCATAGGCAGGCACGGCATCTCGGGAAGGAAGTCGAGCGTGCTCGCGAGGGCGGCGTTCGAGATAACGTCGACCCACCTGCTGCGTGCCGGCATCACTGGAGAGGTCGACACGCTCGAGGGCGTCGTGGAAAATATTATAGTCGGTCAGCCGGTTACTGTCGGTACTGGCGCAGTCAATCTCGTGTGGGCGCCGTCGGCGAAGAAATCGGAAGGTGATGTGAAGTGATAGATGTCGCGCGCGCACTGAAGACCGCTTCCACGACGGGCGACGTCAGGTTCGGCCTCGCGGAGACCAGGAAGTCCGTGAAGAAGGGCGAGGCGAAGATGGTCGTCATCGCGAATAACTGCATTAGTAAGGATCTGGTCCCGTCGCAGTCCTCTGCGAAGGTGCTGATGTATCAGGGGACGAACGTCGAGCTCGGCTCGGCGTGCGGGAAACCATTCCCGATATCTGCCCTCGCGATCGTAAACCCAGGAGAGAGCAACATCCTCTCCGCTTGATGAGTTGATCTGATGGGCGACATAACATTCACCGAAGACACCCTTCGGTACATTTCCCTTTTCGAGAAAGTGACTGGTACACAGGTCAAGGACTGCATGGAGACCGAGGAGAAGCTCGTCTTCGTGGTCGAGAAGGGTCAGGGGAGTCGCGCGGTTGGGAAGAAGGGCGAGAATGTCATCCGCTTGAAGAACCTGACCGGGAAGAACATCCATGTGATCGAGTACTCCGAGGATCCGGAGACTTTCGTCAAGAACGTGTTCCACACCTATTCCGTGCAAGGAGTCGTCATCGAGGACCGCGGGAACATAATACATGCGACCGTGACCGTCGACCCGAAAGTGAAGGGCAAGGCGATCGGGAAGAACGGCAAGAACCTGAGGATCGCCCGCGAGATCGTGAGCAGGCATCACAATATTCAGAGCATCAGCGTCGCTTGAGCGGTCTGCGCTCCACCTCGAGCCTGTCCGAAGTGGGATATTCTTCTACTATGTAGCTGGGCAGCTTCAGGTCTGATGCGATTTCCTCGAGCACCCAGGGAGCGACCTCGAGCCGCGCCTTCTCGCAATCTATCCAGAGCAGCTTGGCGGGGACCTCGAACACGGAGGCGATGGTGGCTGCGGTCCGGGCGGGATCATCCGTCTCAACGACGCCCTTGATGAAAGTCCCGTCTTTCGTCAGCACCTCGTGGGGCTTGCGCACGTTTCTCGCGCGTCTCTTGATCCTTCTTCTCAGCTGGACCCCGTCCTTGAAAGAGGACGAGCAGTAGTGGAGTGGTATGTCGGCGTCGAGCGACAGCAGGTCAAACGCCAGCTCCTCGGAGCCTGCCACGCCGGAAGAGACCTCGTTGTCCTCCTTCGTGTCCAATCCGAGCGACCTAAGGGCCCTCCAGTTGGTCTCCGAGAACTCCAACTCGTTCAGATTTACGAAATCCAGCTCTCGCTCGTCTGCGAATGCGATGGCGGAGACCAGCTCGGACTGCTTCCCCGGCATGACCGGGATCTCCAGCCCCACGTCCATGCCGCAAGCTCTCGATCTTCTGATGGCAGAGTCGAACGCGCTCCTCTCCAGCTTGCGCCACAAGTCCATCGGCGGATGGAACCTGATCTCGTCCAGACCGGCCTCGGCCACGCGAGCTATCTTTGCCGTATCGGTGGTTGATGTGTACAGATGCATCTGATGTCCCTTCCCGAACCTCCGCTTGAGCGCTCGGATGCACTCGACCGTCCGGTCCGTGGCTGCGAGCGGATCGCCTCCCGTGATCCCAGTCCCCAAGGCATCCATCAGCTCAGCCTCGTTGAGGACCTCCTTGACGGAGACAACTTTCCTCTCGTTGGCGAAGAACACGTCCTTGCCGCGCTTCTCAGAAGACAGCGGGCAGTAGCAGCATCTCCGGGAGCACTTGCCCGTCACGAGCAGCACTAGCTTGGCGCCCTTCTCGCATAGGATGCATCCGTCTGCCAGTCTACTGGTGTGCGCCGACCCATTCGCCAAGCGCTTGACTGCATGCACACTCGGGGAATGCAGATATGACATATAGAGGGATGCGAAACGGAAAGATTAACCGAGAAGATTGCATTTAGAGCGGTCCGGGGAGAGATTGAAGAAGGACAAGAGGGTGATTCTCGCACTCGATGTCACGACGCGCGCGGACGCGTTGCGCGTCGTTGAGGCCGTGAAGGATTATGTGGATGCCATCAAGATCAATTGGCCCCTGATACTCGCGGCAGGTCCGGATATCATTCGCGACATGTCCAGAGTGAAGGATGTCATATGCGACATGAAGATCGCGGACATCCCCAACACGAACAGGCTGATAGTCGAGCAGGCTATCTCCAGGGGCGCGAGCGCAGTCATATGCCACGGCTTCACAGGTGAGGATTCGGTGAAGGCCTGCGTCGATGCGGCAAAGGGGCAGGTATTCGTTGTCACCGAGATGAGCCATCCCGGGGGCAAGCAGTTCACAGCCCCTATCGCGGACAAGTTGGCAGAACTTGCGAAGTCCGCTGGCGCAAGGGGGATTGTCGCCCCCGCTACGCGGCCGGAGAGGATCTCTGACCTTCGGAAGATTATCGGCGGCATGGAGATAATCAGCCCGGGCGTGGGCGCCCAGGGGGGTAAGGCCTCCGACGCTATCAAGGCGGGAGCCGACTACATCATAGTCGGCAGAGCGATCTACGAGTCTCATGATCCTCGGGACGCGGCGAGCAGACTTGCGGACGAGGTTCGCGAAGGCTTATGAGCTGTCCGCATTGGAAATCGAGCCCGCAATAGTGACAATCTGTGACGTGCCAGACGCGCTCGGCGCGGGCGCGTATGTGCGCTGTGTGCGCAGACAACGTATATATAGCACCCCCGGTATCCGAGGGCTACACTTCATCAGGTGGCAGTATCTTTGGCCGAAGCTAGGGAAGTCCCTGCTAAGCCTTTTCTGTCCAAGCTCAAGAGGGGGGACAGGAGGCCGAGCGCGATGGGGAATTGGTTTGCAGCGAATTGGACTACAGTGTTCATGCTGCTCCTCATCTTCCTTCTTGCCCTGTTTGTGAGATCCTACTTCGGTTACGAGACGGCCTCCGAGAACGGATATATATGGTCCGGCGGGTCCGACTCGTACTATTGGGGACGGATCCTTGAATACAATGCGGAGACAGGCAAACAGCTGTATTGGGATCCGCTGATCAACTATCCGGACGGCATCAGGAACCCGCGTCCTCCGTTCTTCAGCTTCTCGATAGTGGTCCCCGCGACATTCATCCAGGGCATGTTCTCCTCGCTCGATGAGGCCGTCCTCTGGACATTCATGTGGTCGACTGCTTTCTGGGGCGCACTGACAGTTGTCCCGACATACTTCCTGGGCAAGGAGACATTCGGAAAGCGCTCCGGACTAGCTGCAGCTTTCTTCTTGGCGCTGATGCCAAGCCATGTGCAACGTAGCGTGCTCTCCGATGCGGACCACGATTCGTTCATATTGTTCTTCATAGTGTTGACTTTCTACTTCGTGCTGAAAGCAGTGAAGAGCCAAGAGCACCGTAGATGGGTAGATAGCTGGAAGAGCATGGCCAGCATCAGGAAAGGCCTGGGTGACTATGCTCGGAATAGCAGGACTGCGATGCTGTACGCGGCGCTCGGTGGCGTTGCTTACGGTTCGGTCATAATGGCCTGGGTCGGATTCGGTTACGCAACTGTCCTCATATTGGTGTACTACGTGATCCAGGTGCTGCTGAACAAGTTCAGAAACACTGATTCGTTCAGCGTCACAGCGATAGTTTTCATAACCATGAGCGTGGGGTACCTGCTTTCGTTCCCGGTCTACTACGAACAGTCCCTTATCGCGGTCAGATTCGATGTCCCGGTCTACCTGTTCCTCGCGGCTATGTTCTTCGGCATGATGTTCGTCGTATCCAGGGACTACCCGTGGACGCTCACGTTCCCTGCCATCATCCTCATACTCGTGGGAGCCATAATCATCGTAGACGTCTACAATCCCGCGCTCGCGGACGCGATACTGAGCGGCCAGGGATATTTCGTCCAGAACAAGTTATACTCAACAATCGCAGAGGCCCGGGCACCGCAGTTCAGCGAGCTAGCGCTCAGCTTCGGCATGGTCACGTTCTTCATGTCCCTCATAGGTATGATATGGGCGCTCATCAAGGTCCCAAAACACGCGACCGCGGAGTACATATTCATCGTCGTTTGGATGGTCGCGGCCATATTCATGGCCATCTCGGCTGGCAGGTTCATGTTCAACGCTGCCCCAGCGTTCGCCGTCTCTGCGGGTTGGGTCCTCGTGCTCTTGGTAGACCGGTTGGACTTCAACTCGGTCAGGAAGTCGCTGTTCGGTACGAGCGGCTCTTATTGGCAGAGATTCAAGAAGAGCGTCAAGATAAGGCACATTGTCGGAGCGCTCTTCCTGGCTTTCATGGTCGTGCTGCCGAATGTCTGGTACGCGTTCGATGCTGGCGTTCCCTCGGAGACCAAAGTGGACCTCGACAAGCAGATCTACACGAGCATGCCGAACTACCTGAGGCCATCCGGATATGACGCCGTAAACGGCTCCGTGTGGTATCTCGGGGCCTTCGGGTACTCTCTCCCGCTTCCGAAATACTATTTCCCCGCCGCCTGGAAATGGTTCTCACAGCAGGACTCGGACATATTCCCTGAGTCCGATCGGCCCGCGTATGTCTCCTGGTGGGACTACGGGTTCGAGGCCGTCCAGGCGGGCAAGCATCCGACCGTGGCCGACAACTTCCAGAACGGTTACCAGCTGACCGGTAACGTGATCATGGCACAGAGCGAGAACGAGGCCATCGCGCTCTTCGCCTATAGGCTAATCCAGTCCGCCGTGGCAGACGGTCCTGAGGTAGAGGCACAGGTCTTCGCACTACTCGACCGGCATGGTGTTGACTCGGATCGCATACACGAGACACTACATGGTGCGGGACAGCCACTCATCGACGATGTGCTCGCGGACCCTGCCGTATATGGCAAGATGGACTCCGACCTGAGTGAAGTGAATGCGAGGATAGTGGTCGCACGGGTGGAGCTCACCAAGCTCTCCCTCGAGGACCTCGTGATACTGTATGATGACATCTGCGAGGTCACTGGCTACTCGATCAGATACTTCAACGTAGATTCTAGGATGCTCCCGATGTCCGGGACCGATACGGGCATATTCTACGCCCCAGCGAAGCTGTCGGACCGGAGGATCGCCATGGGCTCGACCCCGATCGATTTCTACAACGTGGTCGCAGTTGACGCCTACGGCAACCAGGTTGCCCTTGAGAACGTCACACCGGACATGACGATCGTGAACTACGCGCTTGTCTACACTGACATGTTCTACGACAGCATGTTCTACAGAGCAATGATTGGTTTCAGCGGGTCCGACATAGGCCTGACGAACGAAGGCCTGCCGGGATACTCGGGCTCCGCCGAGAACTACCAGGCGATGCCTGGCTGGAACATGACACACTTCCGGATGGTCTACAGGACCGCCTACTACAACCCGTTCCCGGCCGCAGAGCTCAGCGCGCACAGGGACGCTTGGAAGGCGGTCAGTCTTCAGGAGGCCGTCCTCCTGAAGCAGCAGATCGACGCTGGAGAGATTGAGGGATACGTGGACTATTCTTCCCAGTCATACTACTCATCGGGGACAGTCTTCCTGAAATTCTATCTAGGGGCCTATGTCAACGGCACCGTGACGACGGAGGAGGGACAGCCTGTCGCAGGGATCAGGGTGACCGTCCAGGACGAGTACGGGATACCGCACCAGACCACTCTGACTGATGCCAACGGCCATTACTCGGTGCTCGCCCCCTTCGGGAACGTCACACTCGTATTCTCGGAAGGTAGCGCTGCGAACACGGACCTGGTCGGGTCGAACACGATCACAGCTATTCAGTTCAACGTCACGGATGACCAGGCGATGAGGATGCCCGACGACCTCGACAACGACGGGATCCTGGACTACATCATCACGAGGGACTATGTGATGCGCGGGACCGATGTCGAAGGCAGCATCTTCTGGGACAGGGGAGCGGACGGCAACTACACTGAAGATGTCGACGACTACATCTCCGATGTCGTCGTGTATGTGCAAGATTTGACAACGAAGACCTCGTTGGTCATCGAGGCCGCTGATGGCACATTCACCACGACGCTCGCCCCTGGAAAGTACAGCATGTCCGCTCTCGTCGCAGGAGTCAATCTGACGATATCAGAGAGCTTCAATGTGACGGCTGGGTCAAAGGCGACTCCCGCCCTGGGGATAGTTCCTGCGAGAGTGTCAGGGACACTCATCTTCAAGGACGGGGAACCCGGGGCCGGGGTTGAGCTGACATTGGCCTCTGACGCTGGCTTCACATCCACAATCAAGACGGATTCGTCTGGGAACTACACTTTCAACGACCTCATAGAGGGCATGTACTCGATCTCCGCGAACCTGACCGATTCGATGCTCTTCGGGTTCAAGTTCTTCTTGTCGGGCGGCGACCGGGTGACCATGGACGGAGTCCTCTACCCGAAGTCAACTGTGCGAGGACAGGTGCTCAGTGGAGGCCTGCCGGTATCGCAGGCGTCAGTCATATTGTTCAACACATACGAGCCATCTATGGCCGTCTCAACAGCGACGGACGGCAGCGGCTGGTTCGTCGCGGATGTGCCTAAGGGCGAGTGGACCGCATACGCGAGCTACTACACTGGTATGGTTCATTACTCCGGGGCTTCGCTGTTCGACACGTTCGACGCGGACGAGGACTTCGATCCGGTCTACCTCAGCGAAAGCAGCTCGGTCACGGGCACGATCAAGGAATCGATCGTGCAGACGCTGGGCGAGGAGTTCTTGGTCTTCGAGGCGGCGAATGGCGCTCGGATCCCGGTCAAGACAGGAGCCTCGGGCAATTTCAATGTGAAGATCCCGAAGGGGACGTACACGGTCACCTGTTCCAGCATATCTGACAAGGCCATCTACTACGGCCAGGTCGTGGTCGACGAGGGGACGGAGACATTGGCTCTGCAGGCGAGCTCCGCGATTATCACAAAGGGCGACCTGTATCTGGACAGCGATGCGATTAGCGGTGCGGATATAGAGGACCTGGGCATCTTCGCCGAGATATGGTACACCGTTCCGGGAGGCGCGAAGTTCACAGCCACCGCGTCTGCCGCGGGCGAGTTCACGCTCGTGTACCCGGATGTCACTCAGGTGACCTTCGGCGTCGCAGTACCTGGGTATTCTGGCTGGATGGTCACCAACACCTTCGGCGGGGACGTCGACGGCCTCCGCAGGGTCGCAACCCCGGATGATGTGACCGTGACCGGACGGCTGACCTGCGACGGCGAAGGCGTGATGGGCGTCGAGATCGGTTTCATACCGGATTCGTTCCTCATGGACGCGGTCTATGTCGAGACCGGGCCCGGAGGCTACTACACAGTACCAGTTCCACCAGGATCATACACCGTGACCGTCGAGGACGACACGACCCTTCTCGGCGGGGAGAAGTACATGTTCGAGGAGCCTTGGCTGTTCGAGCCCACAGGGACTCCGGTCGTGGTCGATATCGACGCCGTGAAGAAGGTCGAAATATTCGGGACTGTCACCGGCCCATCCGCCAAGGTGACCATGACGCTTTCCGGACCGGAGGAGAAATCTCTGTCGATCTCCGGGGGTTACTACAGCGAGTACGTGCTCCCTGGCACATACAGGGTTTACGCGACGGCCACCTCGGGCGCCAACAGGTACGCAAACATCAGCCTGATCGAGGTCTCGTACGATTCGAGACAGCATGACTTCCTGCTCTCGCTCGCCCAGGACATCTCAGGGTCCATCACGATCAACGGAGAGGCGACGACCAAGCAGGTCACCGTGACGGCAGTTGCCAGCACGGGCGAACAGGTCTCGGTGAAGTCGACGATCACGGGACAGTACAGTCTGGATCTCCCCGCGGGCAGCTACGAAATGAGCTACGTCCTCGAGGACTTCTCGTATGCGGGCACCCGGATACTGTTCGCGGAGTACTTCGCGGAGGAGGCCATCACGGTTCTCGACTCCGCGCTGCTCGTCAGCCCCGACCTTGCACTCCGTCTGGACAACATCACTTTCTCCGGTCAGGTGCTGGGGCCTAGAGGCGACCCCGTCCAAGCCCAGATCGAGCTCATAGCGAGCACGGCCTACGGCCAGAGCGCCTCCTTCATGACCGCTACTGATGGCTCGTTCTCGGCCCAGGTGCAGCCAGGGGACTACACCATCTACATCTCCAGGATCCAGGACGGGACCGCATACCTGTCAACCATCCACTTCACCAGGAACGTACCTTCTGAGCTGCAGATGACGCTCGTGCAGGCCTATTACGCCACGGGCAGGACGACCATAGGTGACGTCCCTGCGGACCTGAAGATCACCGTGTCCGGCGGGAACGCGAAGCTGCAAATCATATCGGATGCGTCCGGCTACTTCGAGAAGCTCCTGCCTCCAGCGACCTATACGCTCTCTGCATTCGAGACGCAGGTGGAGAACGGCGTCAGCGTCACCTATTCGAGTTCTGAAGGCATCACGATCGTGGACTCGGATGTCTATCTGCCTTTCGACCTCGAAAGAGATACGAGGCGCTCGGTGACAACATCCTGGGACAGGAACCTGACGCAGACCGCGGCTCCTGGCGTTGCGGTGGAGTATGCGTTCACCGTGAGGAACACGGGCAACATCGACGACACATACTTGGTCACATTCACAGGGACTGGATTCGACGTGAAGTTCACCCCGTCCGAGCTGAACCTGAGCTATGGTGCGGACAACCAGACCACCGTGATCGCGAAGGTGACGGCTCAGGACGGTACGGCTGCGGGGGACACGAAGGTGAGTTGCCTCGTGCGCTCGAAGACGCTTAGCTCGGTGAGGTCCGATCTTTCCCTGTACCTCAATGTGGCGGTTGTCAAGAGCCTCAGGGTCACGAGCCTCAACGAATCCGAGCCGGTCCTGGCGACCAGCACGGTGACAACGTTTGAGGTAAACAACACCGGCAACGCGCCTGACGATGTCACGGTACAGATAGCCAACCTAGATGGTCTGGCCGCTCAGGGCTGGACCGCTGAGATAATCGATCCGGAGACCGGAGAGGTCACGGACAGCGTTTCGCTCGCGGCCTTCACAGGCACGGAGCTGTCAGTGAGATTCACTGCTACGCGGTCGACCCCAGACCCGAGCGCGGTCGCTCTCATCTATGTGTTCTCGAAGAACGCAACCAGCGTTAGCGCATACGGTTCAGTGCCAGTCCAGCTGCCCGACCTGGTCATAGGTCCAGGCTACCTGGGTGCTACCAGGGACGATGTCACATACGGGACGGACATGGGGGATATCTACCTGGACATCGCGCTGCTCGCGGCGCTCGCGGCGCTGCTCGTCACATTCTTCCTGCTGAGGAGAAAGAAAGGGCTCGGAGGAGGTGCCAAGAAGTGACCTCCGACAGGCTCGTCAGAGCGCTCTGCGTCGTTGCCTTCGCACTCATGCTTGCGCTGCCGCTCGCCGCGGTCCTCGAGCCTATGCAGAACGCGGAGGCGTACAGCGGCATCAACATCGAGTTCCAGCGCCCGGCGTTCGCGGGCAAGTCTCAGGTCGTCGAGTGCACCGTCAGGCTCAGCGGAGGGCCTGCTGGGGATGAAGGAGGCAACTACACCTACAGGATCGAGATGTCCGCAGAGAACTCGACGGGCGCCGTCGCCACTCCGAACACCGCTAGCGACCCGAGCGGTTTCTTCAGGTTCAACATCACCATGCCCGGTGAGGCGCACCAGACGCTGACCGTGACCGTCAACGCCACTAGCAAGAGCACGGCGACCAGCGCATCCAGGTCCACTGAGAGGGACTACAAGATCAAGATCGTTGACCCGATAGTCATCGCGGCCAAGGTGTTCAACGTGGGCGATGTGGATGCCAAGAACGTCACGGCCAAGTTCTTCGCTGACGGGGAGCTCCTGGGCACCAGGATCTTCAACGTGACAGCAGGGGGGTCCGCGCAGCTGATGTACAACTGGACCTTCCTGAAGATAGCCGATGGGAAACACGTGGTGACTGTAATGATAGATGACGCCAACTCGTTGGTCGAGTTCAGTGACGGGAACAACGTGCTCTCGAAGACGATCTATGTCGGGGACCAGGGCAATCCTGCAGGCGCGGTGCTCACCATCGCGGTGATAGTCGCGTCGTTCTTCGTCGTGATGACGTACTTCCAGAAGCCTGGCAAGAAGTCCAAGAAGACCTGAGCCGATGATGCCCCCTTCCTATATGGGATAATCTCTTATACGGAGCCGCCTCTACTCCGCCCCACAAAAAAGGAGCGATACTCATGTCAGACGATCTCGTGTACCTGAATGACGGCAATTTCGACTCCACGGTGAGGTCTTCGAGCAAGCTGGTAGTGGACTGTTGGGCAGCCTGGTGCGGCCCTTGCAGAATGCTCGCGCCGACCTTCGAAGCTCTTGCTAAGGACTACAAGGGAAGGGTCGTTTTTGGGAAGCTCGACACGGATGAGAGCCCGAAGGTTGCCATGTCGTTGGGCATACACAGTATCCCGACGCTGCTCTTCTACAAGGACGGCAAGCAGATCGACAGGATGACGGGAGCCCACCCGCGGGCGAACATCGAGGCAGCGATCAAGAAGCACTTCTCGTGAGCTAGTTCTTCCTCAAAACCTCTTCGATCCTCTCGTGAAGATTTCTTGTACTGGCGGCTACAGCCACCTCTCCCCTCGTCTTCTCGAGGAGGCTCCTGGCCACGTCCTGCTTGTGCCTGAGAGGCACAATCGCGTCTGGGTAGTCGAACCTCATCATCGCCGAGTAGATGTCCTCCATCATCTCGAGGAGTTCGTTCGCGCGGACGACCTTGCCGGACTTGAGCTCGTCAAGGCAGAATCTCCTCAGCTCTCCGACGCTGTCCCCCAGACCGAGCAGATAGGGCACGTTGCCCACTCCCAGGTCTTCAGGGGACGGGACATCTCCGTCGTCCAATATCGATTGTACAATGCCCGCTTCCGCATACTCCTGAAGAGCGTTCTCGACGTATCCGGCGTTTGCGAATTCGGGGTGCTCAGCAAGCACGCTCGAAAGCTTGGAGACCTCCTTCCTGAGCTCGGAGTACTCCGTCTTACCGTCCTTCCACTTGTGAAGGCCCCTCAGTATGCCACCCGCGGTCCTCGTGATCGCTCTGGAGGATTTGAGTGCGATCTCTCTGACCTTGTCCTTCTTGTCCAGATCCGCCTCTATCTGCGTAACGACCTTCTCAAGGTTCTTCAAATGTCCCCTCTCCTCACCCGTTCCATCCTCTCCACCTTCGCGTCGAGGATGGTCTTCTTCGCGATGTCGTGCCTCACATGTACTCTGCCCTTGACGTGCTTCACCGCGTTCTCTGCGATCTGCTCGGCATCGTCAATCGAGTCGGCGATGCCGACGAGCCCGACCGATCTCGAGGTCGTCGTGTAGACCTTCCCATCCTTCTCGTTAACGCTGGCGTAGTAGAGAAGCGCCCCCGTGTTCGCGATGGCCCGTTCGTCTACCATTATTTCCTCGCCTGCGAGGGACTTGATGCCATATCCTTCGGGGACCACATACTTGCACACCGAGGATTTCTGCATGAACCTTGCGTCCCCGCCCGATATCTTCCCATCGGCAATCCGTTGACAGATGTTCACGAAATCGCTCTCCAGCAGAGAGAGGACGTTCATCGCCTCCGGGTCTCCGAAACGGGCGTTGAATTCGATCACTTTGGGGCCGTCTCTCGTGAGCATGAACTGACCGTAGAGCGCGCCGTGATATTCGCTCCCGTCCTTCTTGAGCGCGCTCACGACCTCCTCCATGATCTTG
>MGVW01000053.1:25985-46465 GCA_001800675.1 Euryarchaeota archaeon RBG_13_57_23
TTCGTTCTTCTGCAGGAACGGGAGCAGGCCGCCCTTCTGCGAGTACGAGCCCATGCCTCCCGTGTTCGGTCCCTGATCCCCCTCGAATGCGCGCTTGTGGTCCTGCACTGCTGGCATCGGAACGACTCTGCTGCCGTCACAGAAAGCTTGAATTGTGAACTCCTCCCCGATGAGCTTCTCCTCGATCACTATTCGCGCGGATCCCCCTATCCTCTTCGCGAAGACCTCGTCCGCATATGCCAAGATGTCTCCTTTGCTCATCATGTGCTCTCCGAAGACCTTGACCCCCTTTCCTCCGGTGAGCCCGATGGGTTTCACCACTATGCCGGTTCCAAGCTCGTCGAGAGCGAGTTCTACATCCCGCGTGCTGTCTGCGATCTTGAACTTGATGGAGCCTTTGACTCTGTGTCTCATGAGGAGTTCTCTCATGAAGCTCTTCGAAGTCTCGATCCTGGCGGCCGACTTGCTCGGACTCGCCGTTGGGATGCCAGCTGCCTGCAATCCGTCTGTCAGGCCGACTTCGAGCGGCGCCTCCGGGCCTATGACGGCGAGTTCCACTCCGTTCCCCTTTGCGAATTCCACAACCTTGGAGACGTCGCTCTCATCCACGAGGTGATAGGCCTCTGCGGCTCTGCAAATTCCTGGATTCTTGTTCTTCAGGCAGGCAAAAACATCCGCTCCGGAGCGCACCAGGGCGGACACGATCGCGTGCTCCCGCGCGCCTCCCCCGACTGCCAGCACTCTCATCGTCTGCGACCGTGCGGTGCATCAGGTTCGAGTCATATGAACATGTCTGTCCTCGGAGTGTGCGGGTCTTTCTGGCTGTGCCCCTCGCTGGCAAATCCTTTAAAATGAACAATCCTATGCCCACCTCGATGAAGTACTCTGGCTTCGTCGGCGAGATGTTGGAACGGGCCAAAGCTGAGCTCGGAGACGTCATCGAGGCTCGCAGGGGCGGGGAGGTCTATGTGGGCATCCTGATGCCGCATCATGATTTCAGCTCCGAGTCGATCATCACTCTCAAGCTTCCGAACGGATACAATATTGGCATACGTGCGGACGAGAAGTCGAGGATCAAGGTAGTGTCCAAGCGGGAGGAGCGGGAACGCAAGAAGCAGGTGCTTCCGTACGACCCTGCCAAGAAGGATATCGCGGTCATCAGCACCGGAGGGACGATCGCCTCGTACGTTGACTACAGGACCGGGGCCGTGCACCCAGCGATATCCGCAGAGGACCTCGTCTTCTCAGTGCCTGAGCTCTTGGACCTGGCAAATGTCCGCGCTAAAGTGCTGTACTCGATCCTGAGCGAGAACATGAAGGTGACTCACTGGCAGGGGCTCGCGAGGGCGGTCGCCGAAGAGCTGAACTCCGGCGCTGTCGGAGTGATTGTGCCTCACGGGACCGATACGATGGGGTTCACTTCTGCGGCGCTTGCGTTCATGCTCAGAAACCTCACTGGCCCTGTCATTTGCGTTGGCGCTCAGAGATCTTCTGACAGGCCCTCATCAGATGCGATCATGAATCTGCTCGCAGCGACCAGGCTGTGCGTGGAGAGCGACCTCGGCGAGGTCGTCGTGCTCATGCATGGAGAGTCTTCGGACAGCTACACGCTCGCTCATAGGGGTACGAAGGTCAGGAAGATGCACTCGTCCAGGCGAGACGCTTTCAAGAGCGTCAACTCAGAGCCGATCGCCAAGGTGGAGGGCCCCCAGATCGAGTTCCTCTCGGAGCATGCCAGCCGATCAAAGGGTCCCGTGGAGCTCAAGGACAAGATCGATGGAAGGGCCAGCATGCTCCACTTCTATCCGGGATTCGAGGCGGACCACTTCGATTTGATTGCGAATCATGTGAAGGGAATGGTTGTTGCGGGTACTGGTCTGGGACATGTCTCTGAGGAGATCCTCGGCTCGGTATCCCGTGCGGTCGACAAAGGGGTCTACGTATACGTGACGACCCAGTGCCTGTACGGTGCAGTGAACCTCAACGTTTACTCCACGGGAAGGGACATGGTGACGGCAGGCGCGGTCCCGCTTGGTGATATGTTGCCCGAGACCGCATATGTCAAGCTGATGTGGGCCATGGGCCAGACAAACGATCCTGAGGAAGTGAGGAAGCTGATGCTAACCAACATCGCGGGCGAATTCACTACGAGGAGGTTTGTCTGAGTTGGACTATCGTTCCCTCGGGCTCAAGGTCGGCATCGAGATACACCAACAGCTCAGCACTGGCAAGTTGTTCTGCGACTGCCAGTGCGACTTCTCGGATGACCACCACAAGGAGATTGTCAGGAGGCTCAGGCCTACCCAGAGCGAACTGGGAGAGATCGACAGGGCGGCCCTTGAAGAGTCCGAGCGCAAGATGCACTTCAGGTACCAGACAGTACCGTACTCATGCCTGGTGGAGGCGGATGAGGAACCCCCGCACGATGCCAACAGACGGGCAATCGAGGCTTCACTAGAGATGTCTGCGCTCATGGGCATGAAGGCCGTCGACGAGGTGCACTTCATGCGGAAGATCGTGATCGACGGTTCGAACACAGGCGGGTTCCAGAGGACCGCGCTTGTCTCGACTAGAGGATCGATCCTAGTCGGTGACAAGAGGATAGGCATAAGCACGCTCTGTCTTGAAGAGGACGCTGCCAGGAAGCTCACGGAGCACGGCAGTGAGGTCACGTACAGGCTCGATAGGCTGGGGATACCGCTGATCGAGATAGCCACGGATCCCGACATGGCGACACCCGAAGAGGCCAAGTACGTTGCCGAAAGGATAGGCGCGTTGCTTCGGGCGACCAAGAAGGTTCGGCGGGGGATCGGGACCATTCGGGAGGACCTGAACATCTCCATCTCTGGTGGCGCAAGGGTAGAAGTCAAGGGAGCTCAGGAGCTCCGCCTTATTCCGGTATACGTCGAAGAGGAGGCGAAGAGACAACTCGCATTGCTGGACGCCAAGCGGATCCTTCGGGAGCGAGGTGCAAAGCCAATGTCGCTCGATATCAAGGACATCTCGCCGCTGTTCCGGGAGACCAGGTGCAAGGTGCTCAAAGGCGCCCTCGAGGAGAAGGGCCGCGTCCTTGCCGTCAAGCTGCGCAAGTTCGCAGGGACACTGGGTTCTACTGAGAACGGTGTGAAGCGACTGGGTCCAGAGCTCGCAGCGCACGCGCGCGTGGCCGGCGTGAAGGGCCTGTTCCACTCGGACGAGCTTCCGGGCTATGGCGTCACGATGACTGAGGTTGAGGATACCCAGTCCGCACTCGGGGCCGAACCCGAAGACGCCTTCGTGATGGTCGCCGACTCGGTCGATAAGGCGATGGCTGCGCTGTCCAGGGTCGTGGATCGTGCGAACGCAGCCATTGGAGGCGTTCCTGAGGAGACGAGGGACCCGCTGCCTGACGGTCACAGTGTCTACAGCCGCCCGCTGCCAGGAAAGGACAGGATGTATCCGGAGACGGACGTGAAGCCAATACTGGTGAACGAGACCGTGCTCGAGAGCATCAAGCTCAACCTGCCTGAGCTTCCGGAGGAGAAGGTCTCGAGATTCGTGGAGGAGTTCGGCATCAGCAAGGAGCAGGCCGATTCACTTGTGAAATCCGGGTACGAGGACGAGTTCGAGTTACTGGCAGGCAGCTTCGGAAATTCGCAGGTCGTCGCCAGGATATATCTCAACACCTTCCCCGAGCTGGAGAAGATCGGTTTGAATCCCTCATCGTTGAACCTCGACGTAGTGAAAGACGTGCTCACGAATCTTAAGGCGGGAGCGTTCGCGAAAGAGGCGATCCCTGACATACTGACGTCGGTGCTTCAGAACGGGTACAGCGTGGAGAGGGCGACGGAGACTCTCGGTGTGGAGAAGGTCGACCTGGACTCGGTCAGGGCGGTCTGCGACAGAGTGGTTAGGGCGAAGGAGAAATTCATCAGGGATCGCGGCCAGGAAAGCCTCGGCCCAATCATGGGTCTCGTGATGAAGGAGCTCCGAGGCAAGGTGGACGGCAAGGTAATCAGCGAGATTTTACGCGAGAGGATAAAACTGCTCCTGACTTGACGGGCTTGTTGTCGAGCATGGTCAGGAAGTTCTTGCAGTACTCGATCGCTGCGCCAGGGCTCGTCTCCTGAGCCGTCAGGAATCGCTTGCAGAGTTCGTCAAGATCGTCAGCATCGTTGTACTTGCGTTTCCTGTTCTGGTCCACGGTATTCCACCTGTGCTTTCGTTCTTGCTACTAGTGAGTGCCCTAATAAGATTTGTTCCGTAGTTATCCGTTCTGGGAATACCTCAGTTTGAAGCGATAAGCGAAGATGGATTCGAAGAACATATGGTGTTCTTCGAGCATCACTGACTCGTATCTTTCTCTGGCGGCCCTGACTACTGACATCAGTCCGCCGACTGAAGACAGTATCATGTAGATCCGGCCGCCAGGCGTCAGGTGCTTCCAAGCCTCCTGCAAGAACTTGAGAGCCACCTCGGCGCCATCCTCGCCTCCCGACCAGGACTTCTCGATCCAGCTTGTTGTCCGTGTGGAGCCAGGCAGGTATGGAGGGTTAAATGCGATGATGTCGAAATTGCCCTTTACATTTTGAAAAAGGTCGCTTATTACGGTCTCGATCCTGACACCGTTCGCGGCAGCGTTCCTTCGAGTGCATTCGATCGCATGCGGGTTGATGTCGGCAGCCGTGACGATCGCACCTGCCTTTGCGGCATGCATGGATATCAGGCCGGTACCCGGGCCAAGCTCAAGCATGGATTCGCCAGGCTTGGGATCGATCACCCTGAGGAGCAGGTAGGAGTCATCACTGGGATTGTAGACTTCGTCGATCACGTCGATATCTATCGTCTGGTCCAGCTTCACGACCGGGGAAAGGGTGCATCGTGCTTAAGGTTTTACTAGGCGAAGTTGTTCTCCGGGACAATCGCACGGGAGCGACTGCATGGAACCATGGATTCTGGCCGTTATTGCCGTAATCGTTGGAGGCACCGTCTACTGCTGGCTCAAGCAGGGCAATTTTGCACTGATAACGTGTGCGATCTGCGCGATAGTCTTCGTGGTCGTTCTGGTCGTTCAGGAAAGCACTGCATCCGGGGCACTTGGCGACTTGGCGTTCATGCCAGACGACCTGACCACCCCGTCGAGGCTGTACACCGTGCTCACATCGATGTATAGTCATGTTTCATTCGAGCACATCCTTTTCAACGTTCTGGCCCTGATATTCATCGGAGTGTTTCTTGAGCAATCCATAGGAACCCGCCCGTTCGTGTTGATATACTTCGTGGCTGGCTTGGTGGGCACCCTTGCATTCGCGGCCTCCAACTGGAGCACTCCGTTCCAGGGAGCCGTGGGCGCATCGGGAGCGATCAGCGGCATCCTTGGCGCGGCAGCTAGGTTGTATCCGAATGAGCGTTTCAGCCTGATGGCCTTGATACCGATGCCCTTGTGGGTCCTGTCGATTCTCTTCGTGTTCATTCAGCTGTTGATCGCCTTCTCGTCGACGGATATCGCATGGGAGGCGCACATTGGCGGCCTCGCTGCGGGGTTCCTCATCGCGCCAGTGATCGTGAGAACCCCTCTCCACCGACGCGTCAAGCGCATGATCTCGCTATCCGCCCTCAGAAAGCTCGCGACAACTCCTGAGCTGAAGGCAATTATGAGACATATCGAAGATGAGGAGGTCCCTGATGTCAGAAGCGCTTGGATCGAGCACTTCCTCTCCAAGGCGATTTGTCCGCACTGCGGTTCGAAGCTGAAAGTATCTCGCGAGGCCGTCGTATGCCAGAAAGGACATATCCTGTGACGGAGGCGACGAGTATGCCGTCCGTGCGCGTGAATCATAGCGACCAGGATGCTGGTCCATATCCGCTGCATGTAATGGGCCCGAGCCGATAATGCCCGCCCTCTCAGTCCTCCGACACCCGAATTATTCCAGAACCGGTCAGCGGAAAGTAGTAAGTCGGTTGAGCGCAATCACCACCGGCAATGACTGTTCCATCATCGATTATGGTCGAGTGCCCCGTGTGCAAGCAAGAGACCCTGCACGAAGTGCTCTCTGGGAAGATCGGCGGGAAGGCCCAGACCGTCTTGGAATCGACGGTCAAGTGCAAGGAGTGCGGGCACATTCATCACTGTGTACTGAAGGCCGAGAAGCCCGTGAATCTACCAGTTGTCATAAGCTGGCTCGACAAATCTCGAAAGTCATCCCTTGCCCTCGGCCCCGACGAGGTCCTATCGGTCGAAGACGAGGTCATGTGCGGAGACGAGCAGATCATCGTGACTTCTATCGAGTCGAAGGGCGCACGGGTGGGAAGGGCGAAGGCTCGCGACATTCAGACCGTTTGGGGGAAGCGGTTCGACAAGGTGCGAGTCCCATTCTCCGTCAGCCAGGTCAGCAAGACCTTCTCGGAACACATCTTGGCTGTCCCGGATGAGGAGTTCTATGTCGGGGACATACTCAAGGTCGGGAGGCACGAGGTCGTCATACACTCGATCAAGATCAAGGACAAGTCTCTGAGGATGGGCGGAGCAAGGGCGAGGGACATCGTGCGAGTGTACGCCAATATCGTGAGGAAGACTTCGTATTGAAGCTTTGTGACCCATCAGAATTTAGCCTTAGGCGGCGATTCAAGTTCTCGTGCCTGATTTCGAGTCCGAGCGAAACCACCTGGTCGACAGCCTCAGGAGAAGGGGTTACGTGTGCAGCCCGGCTGTCGACCGCGCCATGAGACGCGTGCCTCGAGAGGAGTTCCTTCCTCAGGAGATGAGAGATGACGCCTACGTCGACACGCCTCTGCCGATTGGAGAGGGTCAGACGATATCTGCGCCACATATGGTGGCGATCATGGCAGAGCAGCTTGACCTCAAAGAGGGGATGAAGGTCCTTGAGATAGGGGCGGGCTCAGGCTACCACGCCGCTGTGTGCGCCGAGATAGTCGGTTCTGATGGCCACATCTACACCATCGAGAGGATTGCCGAACTCGCGACCTTCGCGGAAGGAAACCTGAAGCGGACGGGCTACTGCAAGACTGTGACGGTGATCTTCGCAGATGGCACGAGAGGTCTCCCGGAGCATGCACCCTACGACAGGATATTCGTCGCAGCAGGCGCCCCTGACATACCAGCCCCTCTGACAGAGCAGCTGGTCGACGGGGGGAAGCTCCTGGTCCCAGTTGGTGGACGCTACTATCAGGACCTGATTCGCGTTCAGAAGACGGGGGAGAAATTGGTGAAGGAGAATCTGGGCGGATGTGTCTTCGTGCCGCTCATAGGAGAGTACGGCTACCGGTAGATCCGAATCAGATGTACTTCAGTATGCCTCGCAGATCCTTCTCGTCCACAACTGCGTTTGCACTCCCTCTGACATGATCATCCGAAGGCATGAATGCGATTCCCATTCCGGATCTCTCGAACATCGTGACGTCATATCGGGAGTTTCCGACGCTGACAACCTGCTCTTTGGGAACCTCGAGCCTATTCGCCACCTCGGAGACAGCATCCCCCTTGTCCATAAGGCGCACACGCAGGATTCCCTCTCCGGAGAGCCTCCCGCGGTTGTCTGTGATGAGCCCATTCGCCATGTCGACATCCACGCCCAATTCATCTGCGATCCTCTCCGCGAGCAGGTCGATGCCCGCAGAGACGATGGCGGTCTTGATCCCTCTGTCTCTTAGAGACTTGAGGGTTTCATGAGCGCCTGGCATGAGTGGCACTTCTGAGAGTATGCTCTGTATCTTTGAGAGCGTGATCTCGGGATCCTTCGCCATCCACAGCTGAATGTCCCGTCTTATGAACTCAAGGTCGTCGATCTCTCCGCGCAGGTACGCGTACAGAGAGTGATCGTTGTTGACCCCGAACCTGCGGTGGACGAACACCCAGGAGCTCTCTGCGTCCGCCAACACGCCATCCATGTCGAACACGACCAATCTGGCCACGAGGCAAGGATGGCGGAAAGTCTTATTAAAAGGATGTCATGTCGAAATCGAAGATATGATAACGCTCATCGGCGTCGGTCACGTGTTCGCCATCTCGGAGAATGTGAGATCCGTCATCCATCAGCGCAGACCTCAGGTCGTGTGCCTCGAGCTCGACCCGGCTCGGTATCACGCGCTGGTGCACAAGGAACGGTCCGGGGAGGTTCCGATTCAGTACAAGCTGCTCGCGATGTTCCAGGAACGACTCGCGGGGAAATTCGGCACAGAGGTCGGAGGTGAGATGCTCGCGGCGGCGAGTGCTGCCCAGGAGGTCGGGGCGAAGGTCGCTCTGATCGATATGGACGCGGCGATGGTTTTTGCTCGTCTCTGGAAGCGAATGTCCATGAAAGAGAGGGTGCACCTGCTGGGAGGGGCCCTCGTGGGGCTTTTCCTGTCGAAGAAGACCGTCGAGCGAGAGTTGGACAAATACGAGAACAATGCGGATGCATACATCGAATCCATGGGGGACGGATTCCCGTCTATCAAGGAGGTTCTGATCGACGACAGGAACGGGTACATGGCGGACAGACTCGTGTCTCTTACCGCGGAACATGCGAACATAGTGGCGGTGGTTGGCGACGGCCATGTACCAGGGATCCTTCAGAGGTTGACTGGGATCGAGGTAGAGACGGTGAGATTGAAGGATCTCAGAGCAGGTGTTCAGACAACATCTGACGGCGCGTCCGCTTCTACCACTTTCTACTACAGGCAGGGACCGTAGCTATCCACAACTCCATCTCGGCGCGCGCACATCACTTTCGCCATTCCTCCGTGAAAAGCATATAGATGGGCAACGCCTTCCAGACAGAGCCTGGTGGATGAACTCGTGAAGGTAGTGCTTCTGAACTACACGAAAAACCCGGATCAGATATGCGCAGCGGCCGCTCAGTCATGCTACTCCGAGAAGGGCGCTTCCGAGCTGTTCGAGAAGACCACGGACGAGAAGGCAAAGAAGATAATCAAGAAGGTCGTCGGAATGGGCCATCTCTCGACCGTGGAACACGCCTACTTCACGTTCAGCATCGAAGGGGTCTCCAGATCCCTTACGCATCAGCTTGTCAGGCACAGGGTCGCCTCATACAGCCAGCAGAGCCAGAGGTATGTCAGCATGGACAAGGGCGAGTATGTCATCCCGCCATCCATCAGCTCCGACCTCGACTCGAAGCGGCTCTACACGAAGATCATGGACGAGACCTGGAAGGCCTACAGGGAGCTCGCAAAGACGGTCCCGAAGGAGGACGCGAGATATGTGCTCCCGAACGCATGCCACACCAACATCACCGTCACCATGAATGCGAGGGAGCTGTGGCACTTCTTCCAGCTGAGATGCTGCAGACGGGCGCAGTGGGAGATTCGCATGATGGCCTGGAAGATGCTCCAGGAGGCCAAGAGGGCGGCTCCCATACTGTTCGAGAACGCGGGTCCGGGATGCTTCCGTGGGCCGTGTCCTGAGGGCGAGTACGCCTGCGGGAAGCCCTACAAGGAAGGCGAGATCCCCACTGATGACGAGCTCATAGTCGAGAGCATGAAGCCCCAGGAGTAGCCTTTTGCCCGGCTATTTTTCGGGCGAGCCAGTATTGTCCACAGCAGTCTGACCACACGGGCCAGCCCCTCCGAAACACATATATAAGCCATACTCCTACCGAGGCCAATCGGGTGAGCCGATGGGAAACATCAGACCGACCTACATAAAGCGGATAGCCATTGAGCTGGTCCAGAGATATCCGGAGCAGTTCACTAGTGACTACCAGCACAACAAGATGATGGTCGCGAAGCTCACCGATGTGCGCTATATCTCGATGAGGAACAAGATCGCAGGCTATGTGACGAGATACAGAACGCATTACGAAGCCTGAAGGGCTTCGCGAGGAACATCATTTTCATCGGAGTACTCTCCGAGGTTATATCCTACCATTTCGTTTCCGAGGTCCGTCGCACATGCAATCCGCAGTCGAGGTCAAGGGACTCACAAGGGTATTCGAACCCAAGAAGAAGAAAGAGGGCAAGTCAGTGACGGCCCTCAACAAGGTGGACCTCAGGATCGAAAGCGGGGAGCTGTTCGGGCTCCTTGGACCCAACGGGGCTGGCAAGACAACGCTGCTGAAGATACTAAGCACGCTGCTCCTGCCGACCGCGGGTAAGGCCTTCGTCGCAGGGTTCGACGTGGAGAAGGACTTCACAGAGGTGCGGAAGCGCATCAACATGGTCTCGGGCGGCGAGATATCAGGATATGGCCTTCTAACGGTCAAAGAGAACCTGTGGATGTTCACTCAGTTCTACGGCATGAAGAGCTCCGTGGCCAAGCAGCGGATAGACGAGTTGCTGACGCAGTTCGGGCTTGCGGACAAGAAGGACGAGAAGGTCAGGACGTTGTCCACCGGCCAAAGGCAGAAGATGAACGTGATCCGGGGTTTCGTGACCGACCCGGAGATCATCTTCCTGGACGAGCCCACCCTCGGGCTGGATGTAAACGCGAGCAGGGTGATCAGGGACTTCATCGTCGACTGGGTCCAAGCCAAGGAGAACAGGACGGTCCTGCTGACGACGCACTACATGATGGAGGCGGACCAGCTCTGTGACCGGATCGCGATCATTGATGACGGCCGGATATTGGCCTGCGATACCCCGGAGAACCTCAAGAAGCTCGTCAAGATGAACAGGACCCTCAAGCTCGATGTGACCTCGCTGAAGGACACTTCGAAATTCGGCTCCATAGCGGGCGTGGAACAGTTCACGTTCCAGGACGACGCCGAGAAGAACCAGACGTACCTGAAGTTCATACTCACCCACGATTCAGCTGTCACGGATATCATCTCGGAGGTCCAGAGGAAGGGCGCCAGAATCCTCTCGCTTCAGAAGACCGAACCGACCCTCGAGGACGTCTTCATCAAGATGGTCGGAAAGGGATTCGAATGAGCGACACTTGGCTCATAACGAACCTGCGAGCGATCAGAGGACGTGCCTATCCTAGGGTGATCGGGTCGAAGAGAGAGCCGAGCTGGCTCTTCTTCGACATAACGCTCCCGCTGCTGACAGTCTCCGCGTACGCCTACATCTACAAGTACATGGACGCCCCGCCCGAATTCGTCGGGTTCGTAATCCTGGGGGGCGCGATGACCGCCTTCTGGCTCAACATATTGTGGGCAATGGCCTCGCAGCTCTACTGGGAGAAGGAGATCGGCAACCTGCAACTCTACCTGATCGCACCGATATCGCGCATGTCTATACTCGCTGGCATGGCAGTAGGCGGGCTGTTCATGACGGCCATCAGGGCGGCGGCGACCATGATCATAGGCATCTTGCTGTTCGGTATCGCGTTGTCATTCGCGCAGCCAGGGATGATCATACTGGTATTCATGGTCACGATGGTCTCCCTCTACGGCATGGGGATGATGTTCGCGTCGCTGTACCTGCTGCTCGGCCGAGAGGCCTACCACCTGTCCAACCTCCTGACTGAACCTGTCTACCTGGCCTCTGGGCTCTACTTCCCCGTGAGAGCCCTAGGGTTCTGGGCCGCGGCGGGCGCATCGATTATCCCAATGACGCTAGGTCTCGATGCCCTGAGGCAGTTGTTCTATCCAAGCTCCGGCTCTGAGTACGGCTTCTTGCCGGTGAACACCGAGCTCGCGATACTCGCGGTGCTGTGCGTCGTGTTCCTATGGCTCTCGAAGTACTCGCTCGCTTACATGGAGAAGCTCGGAAAGACCACCGGGAGGTTGACCCTGAGATGGCAGTGAGCCACGACCTCCGGACATTCAAGAACGCGGCCTGGCTAGGGTGGCAGATGGAGGCAAACTGGACAGACCCATTCGTGTTCGCAACTTACTCGATAGTGAAGCCGGTTGCGGGCAGCCTCATACTCGTCTTCATGTACCTCGTCATCACGGGAGGGGAGACCCAGACGCCTTTCTTCTCATACATGTTCATCGGCAACGCGTTCTACATGTTCGTTGCTGAAGTGCTGTTCGGAGTCACCTGGGTGATTCACGACGACAGGGAGCACTATATGACGCTCAAGCAGGTGTACATCGCTCCCATCAAGTTCTATATCTACGTTTTTGGCCGGGCAGCGATCAAGATCGCCATAACGACCGTCGGGGTGCTAGTCACACTCGCGTTCGGGGTGATTTGGCTCGGGGTGGAGATCGACCTCGGAGCAGTAGACTGGATGGTGTTCATACCTGCCCTGCTAGTCGGCCTTCTCACGATGCTGATCATGGGCCTTGCGCTCGGGGGCGTGACCTTCCTCACGGCGAAACACGGCATGGGCATCAACGAGGGCATCGCGGGCGTTTTCTACGTTCTTTCAGGGGTCATCTTCCCGATCACCGTGCTGCCCGAGTGGGCGCAGTCCATCTCATATCTGCTCCCGGTGACCTACTGGATGGAGGCTCTCCGGCGGGGGCTGTCCCCTGACCTTATGACGAGCCTATCAGGCGCCACTGGCCTCTCGGACTTCAGCAACCTGGAGATACTGCTCACCCTCGCGCTCTCAGCTGTGGCGTTCCTGTTCATCTCCAGCGCGATATTCAGATACGCTGACAAGACTGCGCGTCGCAAGGGCAAGATAGACTGGACGACCTCATATTGAACCTCGACGCGCCATAAGAGGCTTTTTCTACCGCAGTCATATTTGAGGTGCAGCGAAGTCAGGCGATGCCCGAGTGGGGTAGCTTGGATATCCTAGAAGCCTGCGGAGTTTCAGACCTGGGTTCAAATCCCAGCTCGGGCGCCTGCATCTTCCTCTGACTTCACTCACGGCCGCCTGACGCTCTCCACGATCTCATCCATCGCCCGCAACTCGTCCTTCGAGGCGACCGGCCGGGTCTGCTCCCTGAGTATCCGCTCGGCCTCCTTCTTGGCCTTCTTCAGGAGCGCTCCTTTCTCGCTCCTTCCCTGGCGTCCGTAGAAGACGGCGTCGGGTTTGCTCGTGGCGATCGACTCCTTCTTGAACCTAGTCATCGTGTGGCGCTTGCCGAGGAAGTTGCCGTCGACTCCGGCTTCCTTGATCAAGTCGAACCCGATGGCTCCATTGTCTGCATCGAACTCTCTGATGAACTCGCGTGCATGGTCCCATACCCATGCGTCGACAATCATCTGCTCGAATGACGCCCCTGCAGCTTGGTCCAGGCCGCCGAAACCCGAGCCAAGGTCGGACTGCACCAGGGCCATGACCATCATGTAAGGGAGTCCGTCTCTGACCGTGCTCAACTCCAGCGAGAGATTCTCAAGCCCTATGCCGGCGCACATGACCGGGAGTCCGTAGTGTCTGCCCATCTGACCGGCTCCCGCGCGCATGAGGTTCGCCTCCAACGCACCATAGTCTATGGAGCCCGTCTTGAGGTCCCCCGGGCACGAGTCGCTGCTGTAGATCCATGGGGCACCCTTCTGAGCGGTTTGGGTTATCACGAGGCTCGCGAGGTTCTCTGCGTTGACCTGGGTCAGGGTGCCAGCAATCGTCACAGGCGATGTAAGACCGGCGACGGCAGCGGACATAGCGACAACGGGGACCCCTGCCTTCGCGAACTCGACCTGCGCCTCCGCCAAGCCATCCTCGAATGTCAGGGGAGAGATCGGGCAGCAGACAGATGACATCACACGCTTCTTCGCCAGACCTTCGACTCCGTCCGTGAACACAGATGCGACTCTGATCGCTTCGATGGCCTCTTTCGCATCCATGGCGCCTCCCTGGATGTGTTTGGACGTGTAAGCGAAGCCAGTGCGTATCTCAATCAGGTTCTTGAGATTGGGTGGCTGGTCAAGAGCGCCCACCATGCCCCATAGGAAATCGATCTGAGGCAGCGATTCGATGAGAACCGTGAAGTCACGGAAGTCCTCCGTGGTAGTCGGCCTTGTCGTTCCTGTCAGGAGGTCCCTGATGTAGATCCCTTCTCCTCCGTTCGATACATACATGCGGTTCGGGGAGGGCAGCTTCATGTCCGGGACGCCGTTCCTTCCCGCCAGTGTGATAGATCTCGGTGCGTTCGAGAGAGCGCTCTTCACGACGTTCTCGGGTATCAGGATTCTCTTCCCATCCTCCGAGAACGAAGCTCCAGAGTCGATGAGCATCTTGGACACTGCATCGCTGTAAACCAGCACCCCCACCTCCGCAAGGACCTTGAGCGAGGTGCTGTGAATGCGTTCGATCTCGTCCTTAGACAGAAAATCGAGTTTTCCCTTGGCCATCCTGTCCGTATCCTCCCAGGAATTGTGTCGGAGAAGCAGTACTCACCAATGTACTTTTTGCGTGATTTAACCGCAAAATACAACATCTGCAATCAGATTGCGGGCATGGACTCACCGACTTATCGGAGCTGTATCTGATGAACTCAGGGACTGCCGCGATGCTGGAGACTGCTGAGGCCTGCGCCAAGTGCAGGTGTGGTTGCTGCAAGGACCAGTGCCCGATGTACTCCGAGATAGTCGAAGAGAGCATATCTCCCAAGGGCAGGAACCTGTTGATCAGGGCGGTATGTGGCGGCGTTGTGGAACCAGATGAGCGGACTGTCAGGATTGCATATTCCTGCCTGCTCTGCAGAAGGGACGAATACGACTGCTCTGCCAAATTGAAGAACGCGGAGGCGGCTGAGGCATTCAGGGAGTATCTTGTGGACAAGGGCATACCTCCTCTTAAGGAACACGAGCCTCTGATCAAGAGCCTCGAGAACTACGGCAACCCGTGGCAGGAATCGAGGGCTGCCCGCAAGAGATGGGCGAGGGAGCTCAAGGGCAGGAAAGCGATTCCAGGGAAAACGAAGGTCTTGTTCTATGTCGGCTGCACATTCGCCTTGGACAGATCTCTGCAAGACACCCCCAAGGCACTCGTACGTCTGATGGAGCATGTGAATGAGGATTTCGGTCTCATGTTGGAGGACGAAGTGTGTTGCGGCTCGACGGTCAAGAGGATCGGGCAACGGGCGCTCTTCGAGAGGCTGCGAGAAGAGAACGAGACCAAAATCCGCGGCCTTGGCGTGGAGACCATCGTGACCGCCTGTGCCGGCTGCTACAAGACGCTCAAGCAGGACTACCCTGGCCTGGGTGAGGATGTTGAGATACTGCACTCGACCGAGTATATGTCGAGGTTGGTCAGGTCCGGGAAGATCAAGTTCAGAAACGCGAAGATGGCAGTCACATATCACGACCCATGCCACCTTGGAAGACACGCAGAGGTCTACGACGCCCCTCGCGCGATTCTCAGAGCTGTTCCTGGCCTGAAGCTGATCGAGATGAGGAACTCGAGGGAGAAAGCGAGGTGTTGTGGCGGTGGGGCAGGCGTCAAGACCGCGTATCCGGAGTTGTCGGGCAAAGCTGCGTTGCGTCGGCTGAAGGAAGCTGAGCGGACTGGTGCTGATGCCATTGTGACGACATGTCCTTTCTGCGTTCAGACACTCGGAGCAGCTGCTGAAGCAAACTCGTCCAAGATTCGCGTCATCGAGCTCTCTGTCTTCCTTGATGAGCTCGTCATTCCGACTTCGTAGGAGGTCGCCCGATGAACGAATCTGACCACGAGGAGCTCAGGAGAGAATTGGTTAGTCTACTTGGGGAATTCAAGGTGCTGTGGAACAAGTCCGATCTGCTCCCCTACACGAAGGACACGTACAGGATACGATTCGAGGACGATCATCGGTACTTCCCTGATTTCGCGGTGCTTCCGGAAACGACGCAAGAGGTCCAGGGCATCGTGGGAATAGCCGCGCGGAGGAAGATACCACTCATCCCGAAGGGGGGCGGGTCGAATCGGACCGGAATGCTGGTTCCCATCCACGGGGGAATTCTCGTAGACACCATCAAGATGAAGCGCGTGGTAGAAGTCGACAAACCGAACCTGTGCGTCACTGTGCAGCCTGGAATCACGCTGAAGGAGCTGGCGGACTGTCTCGAGGACTACGGGCTCTGGCTGACTCAGGAACAGGGTTCGCTGAAGATCGCCACGGTCGGGGGCGCGATTTCCACTTCCGGGTTCAGCAGGTTTCATCAGAAGTACGGGGTGATCGCGGACCGCGTGATGTCCCTGGAGGTGGTGCTGGCAGACGGAAGCGTGCTCAGAACGGGACCGAAGGTGCTCTACACATCCACTGGCTATAGGCTCCATCAGCTCTTCATCGCCGCTGAGGGCACGCTCGGGATAATAACCGAGGCGACTCTGAGGGTCGAGCCACTGCCAGAAGCCAGAGATGTGGTCCTTGCGTTCTACGACGATTTCTGGGGGGCCAACGATGCCGCTCAGAGGCTGATGGCATCCGGAGTGGTCTTCTCGGGGGCCGAGGCCTACGAGGGACATGGCATGGACAAGCTGGGCGCTCCCGAAGACAAGACGAGCCTGATATACGTGATATTCCACGGGACTAGAGGCGAAGTCGAAGCGGAGTCAGCATTCGTGAAGAAGATCGTCGAGGGGACTCATGGCGTACTCGCAAAGCACGATGTGGCAATGACATTCCTCGATACGTATACAGAGCAGTGGTGTGGTGCTCGAGCGTTGACAGGCTTCGAGGATGTCATTACAACGTATGTTCCCATGGAGCGCATGAAAGAATTCTACGACAAATTGTGGAACGAGATCGCCCCGAAGTACGGTCTCGAGCCGTTGCCGGGAGAGAAGTACGGTCTCGATGTTGGCCGATACCGCATGGTTGGCGGGAGGTACTGGCTCCCGAAAGGCGAGAGGGCCTGGGAGAGATACCAGGAGGCCGTTCGGGAGATTTCTGTGCTCGCGACGAGCTTCGGTGGCTCCATCCAGAGTTGTCACGGTGTGGGGATACAGCACAGGGAGAACATCACACTTGAATACTCAGATGTGGCCCTGGACACAATGAGGAACATCAAGAAGGTCCTAGACCCCGACAACATAATGAACCCGGGGAAGAAGATACCGTCCAAGAAGAGAGTGCCATGAAAGCGGAATGGAACAAAGCTATACAGCGGTTCATTCTGAACAACCTTGGTCAGATGGACCAGGAAGATGTGGACGCGTGGGTCGATGGCGAGCTGGAACTAGCTCCGATGATGGAGCCGCCTCTGCGTGCTCAGTCTCAGTACCGTGATCAGATACTCCGGGAACTCCATCAGATAACGGCCATGGAGATCTTCGATAGATTTCAGAACGAGCACCCAGAGCTCGTATTCAAGGATAAGAACACGGCGATGGTCAGGATAGGCAAGGAACTCGAAGCTCTGAAGTCCATTGTAGTGACTTTGTGAGCAGGCGGACATACGCCCGATTCAACCCCTTCGGGAGGGGCTTCAGAACGAACCTGTTCGGGAGTGGTTTATTTGAGTGGGTCCGCCTCACTCGTTAACGGTGTTAAACATGGTCCAAGGACTTGCCACGCGCGAGGTCGCCAAGAGCTACAAGAAGAAAGCGAAGAACGTGTGCCCAGAGTGCGGGAAGGATATACACGATCCGGACTGCGCCTACTACGAGAAAGGACGTTAGGAGTCCGAACTCGGCACGCGGTAGTCTCGACTTCCGCTCAAGAGTCTGTTGACTAGCGGATTCAGGCTTCACAAACCCCTCGGTTATCCATTTCCGTCTTCAGCCACTGTGTATGTTCCAAATAGTTAATATTAGGATGCTTATTTGAAAGCCTGAGTTCGATGAACAAGGCGAACGACAGCTCCAATTTCAAGGGTAGTACTTCGGATATGTACGCCATGACCGATTGGCGGGTTCGCTACGCGGACAAGATCAGGACTGTCGATCAGGCTATTGCGACAATCAGAAGGGGTGACAAGGTTTTCATCGGGTCCGGGGCGGCGGAGCCTCAGACTCTGGTCAAGTCTCTCATCGAATCCTCGGGCAGACTTGCCGACACCAGGATAATGCACATCATGACCCTGGGTGTCGCGCCCTACACCGAGGAGAAGTTCACAGACCAATTCAGGCACAACGCGTTCTTCATCGGGGCGAACACGAGAAAGGCGGTCTCAGAAGGGCGTGCGGACTACACTCCCGTCTTCCTCTCGGAGATACCGGCCCTCTTCAAGACCGGACAGATTACGATCGATATCGCCTTGATACAGGTCTCGCCTCCTGACAAGTACGGATTTTGCAGTTACGGTGTCTCGACGGACATCGTCAAGTCAGCCGCGGAGTCGGCCACGAAGGTCATCGCAGAAATCAATCCACAGATGCCTCGAGCCCTCGGGGACTGTTTCATCAGCATGGACGATATCGATATGGCCGTCCCGGTCGACGAGCCTCTTCTGTACTCCGTGCGCGAGCGCGCGGACGATGTCGCTCGGAGGATTGGGAGGAACATCGCATTGCTCATTGAGGATGGCTCCACGCTTCAGATGGGCATCGGGACTATTCCCGATTCGGTTCTACACTTCCTCACAGACAAGAAGGACCTGGGTATCCACACAGAAATGTTCTCCGACGGGTTCATGGAGCTCGTGGACAAGGGTGTGATCACCAACAAGAAGAAGACGATACACCCCGGGAAAACGGTTGCATCCTTCTGCATAGGTAGCAGGAGTCTATACGACTACATCGACAACAATCCTGCGATCGAGTTCCACCCGACAGAGTACACGAACGATCCTTTCATAATCAGCCAGAACGACAAGATGGTCGCAATCAACTCCGCGATTGAGGTCGACCTAACAGGACAGGTCTGCGCCGACTCATTGGGTCCGATGTTCTATTCGGGCATCGGGGGGCAGATTGACTTCGTCAGGGGAGCTTCGCGGTCCAAGGGGGGCAAGGCAATCATCGCGCTCCCTTCGACAACCAAGAACGACACAATCTCACGTATCTCCGTCAACCTCAAGGAAGGCGCAGGGGTTGTGACCACGAGAGGCGATGTGCACTACGTGGTCACCGAATGGGGTGTGGCGTACCTCCATGGCAAGAACATACGCGAACGCGCCATGGCGCTCATAGGAATCGCGCACCCGAAGTTCAGGAAGAAGCTCCTCGAGGGGGCGAAGAAGCTCAGCTACGTATACAAGGACCAGATCCTACCGGACGAGGCGGATGTGTATCCTGAAGGTTTCGAGACCACGATGATCACAAAGGGCGGTTCTGAGCTGATCGTAAGACCAATCAAGCCGACGGACGAGGAGATGCTCAGCGACATGTTCTACGATCTCAGCGACCAGACGATAATCAACCGGTTCTTCAGCATGCTCAAGTCCATGCCGCACAGGAAGCTCCAGCAGTTCTGTTGCATAGACTACGACGGCGAGATGTCCTTGGTCGCGCTCACAAAGGAAGGTGTGAAGCAGAGGATCGTGGGCTTGGGGAGCTACCATCTGAACCCCGCGACTCACAGGGCCGAGATCGCATTCATGATGGCCGATGCATGGCAGGGAAAGGGCATTGGCACATACATGATGCAGGGACTCGTGAAGATCGCGAAGTCGAAGAAGATCAAGGGGTTCACCGCGGAGGTCATGAGGGACAACGTCCCGATGATTGCGCTCATGCACAAGGCAGGGGTCGAGCCCAAATCGACCATCGTCAACGGATCATATCTGTTCACGATGGATTTCTAGCAGGATTATTTAGTCGGTCGTTGATTACGAACCTGGAGAGGTAGAGTTGCTACTGGGTGCACACGTATCTGTGGCGGGGGGTTTGTCAAAGGCCCCTGAGAATGGCAGGAAGCTCACCTGCGACTGCATGCAGATCTTCTCTAAGAACCAGATGCAGTGGAATGCGAAGCCGATCGATTTGGAGGAAGCGGAGAAGTTCAGACAGAACTCCAATGAGTTCGACATATCGGAGACTGTCATCCACGACTCCTATCTCATCAACCTCGGCAGTCCGTATAAGGGAATGCAGAAGCAGTCCAGGGAGGCCTTTCTCGATGAGATGGTTAGGGCCAAGCATCTGGGCGTGAGGTATTTGATCTTCCACCCGGGCGCGCACATGGGCGCCGGTGAGCAGGCCGGTCTGAAAAGGGTCGCTGAATCGATGAACTGGGTCAGGAAGGAGTTCGGGTCGGGGGATGTGCAACTCATCCTCGAGATAACGGCCGGTCAGGGGACCCTGCTCGGCAATTCCTTCGAGCAGCTCAAGAAGGTCATAGATCAGCTGGAGGACCAGAAGAATGTGGGCGTTTGCTTCGACACATGCCATGCCTACGCGGCTGGATACGATGTCAAGACGAAGACGGGATATGCCAGGACGTTCGACCTGTTCGACGATGTCCTGGGCCTCGACTATCTGAAGGCGATGCACCTCAACGACTCGAAGGGGAAACAAGGCTCTCATCTGGACAGGCACGAGCAGATAGGCAAGGGGTTCATCGGAACCGAGGGGTTCGGGAATTTCATGACCGACCATCGTTGGGAAAAGATACCAATGGTGCTCGAGACTCCCGCCGGCGACAAGTTATACAAGCAGGAGTTGAAGCTGCTCAGGTCCCTGATCAAGAAACGCTGATCCCAACCTGCTCCACGACCTCTATGTCTCCAGGCGGCAGTATGCTCTGGATCTCCTCAATGGGCACCTGGAAGGCTTCCGCTACCTTCTTAGCGAATACGTTCTTGTCTTCCCGGCCAGGGCGAATTATCACAAA
>MGVW01000054.1:0-3461 GCA_001800675.1 Euryarchaeota archaeon RBG_13_57_23
CGCACACGGTCGTCGCCCAGTTCCTTGCGTCCGCTGACACCGAAGAGCCATCGGATGACGACGGCTTGGGGGCATATGCTATCTATATCGGCGGAGCTGTCGCGGCAATCCTGGTCGTGGCCGCAGCCATAGTCCTGATAATGAGAAAACGCAAGCCCGCCTAGGTGGATCACTGGAACTTGAAGGTCCTCGACAGGTTGCTAACTGCGAGCTGACCGACATAGTAGACCGAGATAGCGATGACTGCGGTGATAGTCGCTTGAATCACCGCGACTGCATATGAGCCGCCACCGACCGCGCCGACGACGAGCGATCCCGCGAAGGCGATTCCCGCTCCGCCGATGAAGGTGACGAACAGCACCACGAGCAACCCCGGCGAGAACGCCCCAGGCTTCACCCGGACGCGGGTAAGGAGAATTGCGGCAAAGACCGAGGTGCCGACCGGGGCTAGCATCATGAAAGCGAGCTCTGCCATGTCGACCCTCATTTGAACCAGGGCGCGGATCGCGATCATGAACGCGGACATGGCAAGCCCTATCAGGACGAGCGAGGTCATCAGGCCTCGGAAGTAGGTGACCAAAGACCTTCCCCCGACGACCGGTATCCACAGGTTCTCTCGCTCGTAGTAGCACCAGTTGATTGCGAGGATGGCTATCGGCCATGTGGCGCCCTGGAGTGTGTTGTAATCCATTCCTGTCTGCTCCTCAGAGGACGAGCTGCCCCAGAGCCCAATGCCGACGAACAGCCCAAGCAGAAGTATCACGAACACGATGGACCCATCCCGCCAAATGCGCACTAGGCTTAGCCTGGTCATCAGGCTCAGGTCTCCACCGACATCTGTCCTCAGGGCGATCTTGTCCGTGAGCCCCCCGAACAGGCCGATCATGCGCCTCTGCTGGGCCATCTTCGTGCCCATGTCGACCTGCCCGAACCCGCCCGACAGGGTCGGCTTGATGCCGTAGAAGAAGTACATCTTGGACATCTTGAGCCAGAGCACTCCGATGGCCGCGAAGAAGACGCCTGCGACCACTAGGCTCTGAACATCCGAGCTGGTTCCGAATATGGCGCTGTTTGCGAGGGCCGCGAATGCTGCCTGCGGGATCGGCAAGTCTGCGAAATCGATCCCGATTGATGCTCCGAGCGCGGGCAACATCGCGACCGCAGACAGCACCAACAGCACCAGAGTCAGCTGTCGAACCCTCGCGTTCGGATACCTTATCCTGGCTATCGTGATCGACTGGATGATCAGCACTATCATCAGTCCATAGGCCGCCATAACGAGTGCAAGAGGGATTGCGCGGACCATAGGGGCGCCCATGCCTCCGAGGAGCCCGATAAGAGCCGCGAACATCGCGACTCCGCCGGCCAACATGATCGAGGTCAGCTGGAACAGCAAGTCCGCGATCAGATACTCCCTCGATTTGATCGGTGAGGTCATCAGGAAGTCCAGCTCCGACGGTTGGGCGGTGATCCCCACGCCGAGAGAGAAGACGAACCCGAAGGCCAACATCGCGGACATTGCGGCGCCGAGGGTCTCCGTGACCTGTTCCGTGCCAAGAGTGTCGATGTATGCGCCGAACGCGTAGCCCATTCCCGCCCCTGAGGGCACGAACAGGATCATGAGCGCGAGGAGCGGAAGCGGGCCATACTTACCCCTATACGACGGCGCGAAGAACAGCTTCACCTTGTATGTCAGCAGCGTGAGCACGTTAGACATGATGGATCACTTTCTCGCGAACAGCCCTTTCCTGCGCGGCATCTCGGGCTCGGGCTGTCCGGCCTCTTCCGTCAGCTTCAGGAATATCTCCTCGAGCGTCTGGTGCTCGCCCGCATGCACTTGTCCCCTCAGCGACTCGAGATCTCCCGTGGCGACGTTCTTGCCGCGGTGGATGATGGCGACCTTCGTGCAGAGGCGCTCAGCAGTGTCCAGCTGGTGCGTCGAGACGAGTATCGAGCACCCCTGCTTCGCCATCCCGACCAGCCGGTCTTTGAGCATACGCTGTCCCGCAGGGTCTATGCCCAGCAACGGTTCGTCGAGTATCAGCAGCTGCGGTTTGTGTATCGTGGCCGCCGCGAACGCCAGCTTCGCGCGCATGCCCTTGGACAATGTGGCGACTGTCTCTTTCGCCTTCCCCGTGAGTTCAAAGTCATGTAGCAGCTCGCTCACGCGCCCCGGGAGCTGCTCCTTGGGGACGTTCCGGACCCTGCCGACATAGCCGAGGAATTCCGAGGTAGTCAGGTACTCGGGGAGCGCGGGAGCCTCAGGCATGTACCCGATGTGCTCCTTGTAAGATATGGAGTCTTCCAGGACGTTGTGACCGAGGACGAAAACATCGCCTCGGTCCCATCGGAGCAGGCCGACGATGATCTTGATTGCGGTGGTCTTCCCCGCCCCGTTGGGCCCTATGAGCCCCACTATCTCGCCCTCGAAGGCAGCGAGCGACAGGCCCTGAAGCGCTTGAACGCCGTCATAGGCCTTCCACAGGTTCTCTATGCGCACCGCGGGTTCGGGCATGGTATCGAGAAGACGGAAATGGGCAGGGCCTCATAAACCAATGCCTAGGGAGTCCTTAGAACAACGCCAATTCTGCTGTTTATTCAATTCTTGTCCAGGACGGTGATGGTGTCCGTTCCAGAGAACACAATGCCATCTTCGAGCACTCCCGAGACTTCCACCTGAACGCTCTCACCCGGCATGAGGGTGTTCTGAACGGCCTCGCGGTCGAACTTCAGCATGACATCCGCGATATCGTCTCCGTCCGCATCGCCGTATGCTGCAACATGGGATAGATCCGCAGGTACGGCCTCGTTCAGCATGACCGAGGAGAGGTCGATATCCTCGGGATCGTAACCCTCTGGTAGCTCGATGTAGCAGGTCACCCACTTACCGTTGCTCTTCGGGTTGACCGTGTCGGGGTCAAAGTCGAGCGTAGCATCGATCTGCTCAACATCGACGTACATGAAGGCCAGAACCAGCTCGCTGCCGTAGTCGCCCATTGCTGTATAGGGCAGGTCCATGTACGGCCCGACCTGCGTCTCGGGGCCGAGGGCGTTCCACCGGGACTCCTCGACCCCGCCCACGCCCACGACATAGCTCACGATGGTCGAGGCGTAGAGGCCTTCGGGGTGCTCCAGGACCCCATCCAGCCTGACGGCGACTATGTTGTTCCCGGTGCCGATGCCAGTCATTGGCTCGGGAGGCACCTTGTAGCAGTAGATCGTGAGATAGGTGCCGTCCGAGGTCACGCTGTATATCTCGGACACCGTAGCAGCGGTGAAGAAGCTAACCCCCGTGCTCATGACCTCGCTCATCTGGAAGACATGCACTGTGATGTTCGTGGTCTGCTCCCAGATGGTCACGGTAGTGCCAGAAGACACGGGGATCGCCCCGTCCAGAGGGATAGCCTCGACGGGGGCATCTTCAATCGCCGGAGAGTAAGTGGACGGGGGGCCATGGAACA
>MGVW01000054.1:3496-3610 GCA_001800675.1 Euryarchaeota archaeon RBG_13_57_23
TCAAGAGGCAGCGGGAGGCGAGGGAATGGTCAATATCACTCCTCTTACAGCAGCGGTTATGATGGCCACGATGGTCGCGACCGTGTTAATTGCGCTCGCGATCGGTCTGCCCTG
>MGVW01000054.1:3785-7324 GCA_001800675.1 Euryarchaeota archaeon RBG_13_57_23
GTCGTAACCTGCCTCACAGATGATAAGTGGGCGAGCGTGTTGAGTGGTTTTGGCATCACAGCCGTCTCCATCTTCGTGCTGGTCTACTTCGCGGCTAGGATCGAAAAAGCGAATGACTGGTCTGGAGAAACCTCCGCTGGCCTTGGATATATACTCGTCCTTGCCGCATTCGTTCTGCAATTCCTGGCAATCATTGCGCGCGCTTGGCACACGTTGCCGTGGGCTGTGAACGACTTGAAGCAGAGAGGGGGAGAATCGGAAACCTAGGGGCCCCATACTGGCAATCCTCACTTCCACGCAGCCATAGCCCAGCATTTTCGGCTGCGAAACAGTAATATCAGCTTCTGAACCTATCCCGTTCCTACCATGAAGATCGCCTCCATTGTGGGCGCCCGCCCGCAGTTCATCAAGCTCGCTCCTTTCTCGAGGGAGATCAGGAAGAAACACCGAGAGATCCTGATAGACACGGGTCAGCACTACGATGCTGAGATGGCAGGCGATTTCTTCTCCGAGTTCAAGATACCGAAGCCGGACCATGCACTCGGCATCGGCTCTGCGGGTCATGGAGAGCAGACGGGCAGGATGCTCATCGAGTTGGAGAAAGTGCTCATGAGCGAACAGCCCGCACTAGCAGTCGTCTTCGGGGACACGAACAGCACGCTCGCAGGTGCCTTGGCCGCCTCGAAGCTCAATATCCCGGTCGCCCATGTTGAAGCGGGCCTCCGAAGTTACGATCATACGATGCCTGAGGAACTGAACAGAGTCCTTACAGACCACGTTGCCAGGCTTCTTTTCTGTCCGACGGACGTTGCCAAGGACAACCTGAAGAGGGAGGGTATCACAGAGGGGGTCTATGTCGTTGGAGATGTCATGGTCGACGCACTCGAGGAAAGCAGGAAGGCAGCGGAGAAGCACTCTGATATGCTCGAGAAGCTCGGTCTGACCAAGCGCAATTACCAGTTCATGACGGTCCATAGGCCAGCCAATACGGATATCCAAGAAAACCTGGAGAACATCGTCAAGGCCGTAGGCAGATCAGGAGTCCAGACAGTGTTCTCGGTTCATCCAAGGACTGCAAAACGCATGCACGAGTACGGGCTTGACACCAGGCTTCCTGACAACTTCGTCATCACGAAACCTCTGAGTCACATGGATACCGTATCGCTCGTGAGCAACGCATCGTTGGTTCTCACGGACTCAGGAGGGCTTCAGAAGGAAGCGTATCTGTTGGGCGTACCTTGCATAACTCTCAGGGATACGACCGAGTGGATAGAGACGGTGAACTCGAAGTGGAATGTGCTTGTCGGCTCGGACCCTAAGAAGATACACGACACGATAGTGCACCTGAATCCTCCGAAGCACAGACCGAAGATCTTTGGGCTCCCTGGTGCCAGCGAAAGGATTGCCAAACTCATCGACGAGTATCTGGCTCATGAGTGATCCTGGTATCTCTGGCACGAGAAGCATGGCCGCCAACTTCATAACACGAATGCGACTTACCGACTGTAATGCCCTCGGCTCATGGATGCGCAGCCACATCAGACGCGAAACCCAGAAGGTCCGCAAGGTTCCGTATGTCCGTGGCAGCCTACGGCATATACTCGGATGTATCGATGGTGGCATCGCTCAGGAATTGGCCGAGCTATGTCGCAGAGCGGACGGGCATGGCCTCGGGGAAGGACCTGACATACCGCCTGAGGAACGGCGCGGTCATCAAAGTCCGTGCGGGAACATCCGACACGGAGCTCCTTCGTGAGGTATTGGTGTCCAAGTGTTACAATCCACCTGGGTTCGAGATCGGTCGCGATGACACTGTCGTCGACATCGGCGCGCACATAGGATCGTTCTCGATTTTGGCATCGAAGCTCGCAGACAAGGGCATCATCCACTCCTTCGAGCCGATGCCTGACAACTTCGCGAGGCTCAGGGAGAACGTCGCCCTGAATAACGCCAAGAACATCAAGCTACACGAATCGGCGGTCTCGCACTCCATCGATGTTCGCACGCTCTCTATTTCGCCATCCCACACAGGTTCCCATTCGTTCTATCCCCAGATATGGTCTGAGGAGAAACCGGTCCAGGAGGTCACGGTAAACACCACGACGATGAAGGCGTTCGTGGATTCTGAGGGGATCGATCACATCGATTTTCTCAAGATGGACTGTGAAGGGGCCGAGTACGAGATCCTATACAGTTGCCCTGACGAGGTCCTGAACCGCATCCGGAGGATAAGTATGGAGCACCACCAGGTGGACGGAAAAGACGCGAACCCTCATGCGCTGAAGAAGTATCTGGAGAACAAGGGCTTCTCCGTGGACGCGAAGTTCTACGAGACCGACAATTACCCCATGATCTACGCCCGAAGATGAGCGCGGCGCACCCTCCGGGAGGTTCACGGATGCGGATCCCCTTGGATTCGCGGGTGACGCGATCATGGCTTCCACACAGTAAACCTAATGTGATGTCCAGAGAGATAGCCCCCCAGGTCGGTCATGTCATCAACAGGAGGCGGCGGACGGCAAGATTCAGTACGCAAAGTCCTGATTGTCTCGGTCGATGACCCCTATAAGGGCGGAGGCGTTGGGGGGAAGCACACCCATATCAGGCTGCTCGCTGACGGTCTGCAGATTCTTGGAGTTCCCGTTCAGATAGCTGCTGTCAAGAACACACTCTCGTTCAGACTGTTGCGAAGGTACCCAGGAGCGGTCAGACGAAGACTGCTGAGGTCCAGGGACGAGCGGTACGCCCATTACATGGGTCAGCACGCAGCTGAGTTGATGAGAGTGCTTGGTCGGCAGCCACTCGACGATATGATTGCGAATCCCCAGGATGTTGTTTCTGCGGATGTCCTCCGAGAGGCTCTCGAGAAGAAGTCCATACAGATGAGAACGGTGTTGACACTCCATGGGTACTTCACGATGGAGGCCACGAGCGACAAAGAGCTGCACGAGGGTTCTCCTCAATATGTTCGATTCAAAGAGACGGAGAAACGAGTCTACGAGCATGCGACGAGAATCATCTGCGTCGACTCTAAGATCAGGGATTATGTGCTGTCAATGTCCAGCACCAGGGCGGAGAAGGTCGCGGTCATACCCAATGCGGTTGATGTCAATCTATTCCGACCTCCAACACCAGACCAGAAGAATGCATATAGAAAGGAGCTCGAGATCCCGGAGGACGCGTTGGTCGTCCTCTGCCCGAGACGCTTGGTTGCCAAGAACGGGGTCAAGTTCGCGGTCCAAGCCATGATCCGGGTCGCGAAGAGCAATCCGAAAGCAATCTTGATCCAAGCGGGAGACGGCCCGGAGGAACGCTGCATCGAGGACCTCATAAGCCAGGGACGCCTCTGGGAGACCGTCAGGATGGTTGGCAGCGTGCCGCACGAGCGAATCGTGAAGTTCTACGGAGCATCAGATCTTGTATTGATACCGTCGGTGGCATCCGCAGGAGTGGAGGAAGCCACCTCCTTGGCGATGCTCGAGGGCATGGCCTCCGGGAAACCCGTCATAGTGACTGATATCGGTGGCCTCAAGGAGACC
>MGVW01000054.1:7432-13006 GCA_001800675.1 Euryarchaeota archaeon RBG_13_57_23
GACACCTTCAAGGACCAGCTATCAGTCACCATCTTCGATATCTCCCCAGATTGTATAGCCAGAAACAAGGAGATGTTCTCTAGGAATGGAGTTGATGCGGAGTTCGTTGTTGGAGACATCTTCTCCTCTTCATACTCTGACCAGTTCGACATCGTCATGAACACCGGGCTCCTCGAGCACTTCGACAAGAACGATCAGGAGACCCTCCTGAAGGTATTCTCGAAGAGCCTCGTGAAAGGTGGAGCTTACATCACCGTGACCCCTTTCGCCGGTGCGAAGCTGTACGAGTACTGCAAGCGTAGAGCGATGGAGAAGGGGTCTTGGCCATACGGCCCAGAGAACGCCATCTCGACCATGAGGGATCTGGGTCCCGAAGGTTTCAAGCTAATGGGGGAACGGCAAGTCGGCGCCACCGATCAGTTAGCGATGCTCAAACATGCGTTCCCGAAACTGAGAGGCGTACTCGGCTACACTGCGGAGCTGGCGCAATCAATCTCTCCGGTCCTGGATTACGTTCTCAATCCGTTCATCGGAGGATACGCCCTATTTGATGAGTTCGTGAAGGCGTGACGTCCAGACACGAATTACTAATAAGCGGAGAAAGATATTCGATGAAAACGCGGTCGGTGCGATGAATGACGCCCATCGAGATACTCTCGCTGTTCACCGTGCTTGTCATCGCATTCCTCTTGCGTCTGATTCCTTCGAGGGTGAATGGATACTTCGGGAGCGATGCTTTCTATCATGTGATGGTCGCGAGGAAGGCGAGGGAGCTGGGACGCCTTCCTGATAAGGACCCGGGACTCGTCCCAGAGATGACCAGAGTCTATCCGCCTCTGCTGCACGCAATCCTCTACCCTTTCAAAGGCGCGGGCGAGAGAATGGCGATGGTCGCTCTGTCTCCCGTTCTTGATATCGTGACCATGCTGGCACTTTATTTCCTGGCGGTGAAGCTGGGAGTCGAGGAACCCCTTTGGCCGCTGGTCCTCTATGCTGTCTCCCCCATGAACATCATCGATGCCGCGTCGCTCAACGCGAGACCACTGGCAAACCTCTCGCTCGTTCTTTCGCTGGGGTTCATGTACCTATATTGGCAGGATGGGGTGCTGTTCTACCTGATCATATCCGCCCTTGCGAGCGCGGGCGTGATGCTGTCGAACAAGATGGCGCTCCAGGTCCTGGTGCCATGTACGATAGCTTTGTGCGTCGTGATGCTCTGGGACGAGCCTCTGAGGGGCATCCTCGTGCTCGCCTCGCTCGGGGCTGGAGTCGGTATTGCGACTGCGGCCACGCTCGGGGGATACCTGAGGAGGACGCTACCCGATCACATCAAGTTCATCATGGTGCACGTGAGGCAAGGAGGGTACCGCACCGGCAGGACTTCAGTCCCCTCCCCCCTCAATCTGGCCAAGAGCAATCCTTTGAGCGTCCTCGGCCCGCTGCTAGGGCTTGTATGGGTGGTCACGGTCATCTCGACGGAGGAACTGCAGTTCCTTCTGACGTGGTCGCTCCCGGTGCTGCTCCTGGCGCTGCTCTGGATATGGGGCGACAGCTGGAGATACCTGCAGTTCGGGACGATCCCGTCTGTGCTGATGATATCGACCGTGCTCACGGGAGACGACGTAGACGGCGCCATCGGTATCGTTACTCTGGCTGCAATCACGGCGGCGCTGGCCATCGCGACCGCAGTGCAGCTGAGGAGGGCGGTAAGGGCAGACCCCGCCGCGAAATTGATTGACTCGATGAGGAAACTCCCACCCGAATGGAAGGCGAGACTCAACGGTGCGCTCGTCTACTCCAACATCGCGCACTACTCGGTCCCGCTCGAGTTGGGCGCCAAGATGTTCTCCGGCAACCCCAGCAGCGAGGGCATGAAGCTCTACTTCAAGACCATGCGAATGGGAACTACATCACTGAGATCAATCTCTTCTATAGCCCACGAAGCCCTCGGCAAGGACTTGGACTACTTTCTGATATTCAAAGGATTCAAGGAGCCCACGAGAGACGGCTTCGGAGTGCTCTTCGAGTCGGAATCGATGGCAATCCTCGTCACTTCTTAGTGAAATCGAGGAGCGACGATCCCGGCTTTCCCACGTGATGAAGTATTTCCTCGACATCCTTGGCAAGGATCTCGTCTGACTTTATGGACCGCGAGAGCCACTCCTTGAGGGCCTCTGTGGCCTCCCTCATCTTCGGGTCGGCACTACCGATCTTCTCCATCAAGGGCAACCAGAGCGCTCCATAGATCAGGATCTCCTTGGCCGTCATTTTCTCCTTGACGTATGGGTTCCGCTCCATCAGGACGGTCGCCTGTTCCCGCCACATCCTCATCCTGAGGTCCCACCATATCGAAAACGCCCAGATTACGATACCGATTGAGGCGATGAGGAGCGGGACCATCACCCATGAATTGTACAGCGGTGTGCCCTCCAGCCTCCACTGAATCTGGTTGAAGACTACGCCCGCGAGCGTCGCCGATAGCATGGCGATCGTGACGATCTGGCCGACCTGTTGGATCCTCCAAACCTGAAGCATGAACCATTTCTTGAGACCGTTCGGCAAAGAATCCCCTACCCTATGGCTTAGCAGCCGATTGAGTCCAGGGCTATAAGAAAATTGCCTTGGTGCGGGCCGGTCAGAGTGCGTTCCTAAGAATGTTGGCTATCCTCTGGCCTGAGTCTCCCTTGCCATACGGGCAAGGCTTGAAGTTGACCTTCGGGTCGTCCGCGAACTTCCGCAGCTCGCGGAGCACTTTCTTCGAGTTCGTTCCGACGACCTTGCAGTAGCCGGCTTTGACCGCTTCGGGGCGCTCGGTGCTCTTCCGCATCACGAACACGCGCTTCTTGATCACCGGAGAGCAGGCCTCCTCCTGGATGCCTCCTGAGTCCGTGACGATGAAGTTCGCCTTCTTCATCAAGACCAGCATGTCGAAGTACCCTGCTGGACGCAGCAGCTTGACATTGTCGCACCTCTCGACTCTACTCTTCAGGTCGAACTCCTTGAGCCGCGCATCCGTCCTGGGGTGCAGGGGCAGCACGACCGGCAATGGGCACTCGGTGATGACCTTGACGATGTGCTCGAGCGTCTCCCTGTTGTCCACGTTCTCGGCCCTGTGGAGCGTCGCGAGGACATAGTTCTCCCACGGGACCTCCCACATGACCTGAGAGACCTTCTGGGCCTTTGCAAGATATTGGAGAGTGGCGTCTATCACCGTGTTGCCGGTCTTGTAGATCCTCCCCCAGACGCCCTCGCACTTCAGGATCTTTACCGACTCTTCCGTCGGGGCGAACAGGTAGTCGGAGGCGTGGTCGGTCAGCCTCCTGTTCAGTTCTTCAGGCATCCTGAGGTCGTAGCTCCTCAGCCCCGCCTCTACATGCCCTACCCTGACGTGTTGCTTCATTGCAGCGACAGCTCCTGCGAGGACGGTGTTCGTGTCACCCTCCACGAGGACGCAGCCAGTGGCCGAGTTCTTGAACTCGGCTTCGAACTTGATGATAGCGTCCCCTGTCTGGGCGCCAGGAGAGCCCGATCCCACACCGAGAAACGCATCGGGTTCTGGCAGCTCGAGCTCCTCGAAGAATATCTTGGACATCGAGTAATCGTAGTGTTGCCCCGAATGCACCAGCCGGGGCACGAGCTTGGTCTTCTTGAGCGCGAAGTACAAGGGCGCCATCTTGATGATCTCGGGGCGTGTCCCGACCACGACAGTGACTATCATCCATCGGGACGCATGCGGCTCCCCGAAGATAACGATATTGCGACATGTTTATGCCGAAGGTCTAGCGAGGTTGCCGGCGGGCAACCTTATTAGTAGTGACGCCCTTTTTTGGTGTGACAGCGGGATATTGCTGAGGAGAGGAGTTAGAGATGACCTACTTCGTTACGGGGGGCGCGGGCTTCATTGGGAGCTTTGTCGTGGACAGACTGATCAAGCGGAGCGGAGTGACGGTCTACGACAACCTCAGCACGGGCAAGGAGGAGTTCATCTCCCATCACCTCGGGAACGAATACTTCAGGTTCGTCAAGGCCGATCTGCTCGATGTCGACAGGCTCCATAAGGAGATGAGAGGGCACGACAGCGTATGGCACATCGCCGCGAACCCCGACATAAGGAAGGGCACCGCGTCGACCATGGTGGATCTCGAGCAGAACACGATTGCCACATACAACACCCTCGAGTGCGCCCGGAGGGCGGACATCAAGACATTCGTTTTCTCCTCCACATCAACGATCTATGGAAGGGCCAAGAAGTTCCCGACGCCAGAGGACCACGGCCCCTGCCTCCCGATATCGCTGTACGGGGCCTCCAAGTTAGCCTGTGAGGGTCTTGTGTCTGCATACGCCGAGCTGTACGGCATGAAGTCTTGGATATACAGGTTCGCGAACATAGTCGGGCACAGGTCCAACCATGGCATCCTCTTCGACCTCGTCCAGAAACTCAACAAGGACTCCAAGCACCTGGAGGTGCTGGGCGATGGGAAGCAGATGAAGTCGTACTTGCTCGTTGACGAGTGCGTAGACGGAATGATATTCGGCTTCAGGAACGCCAAGGACAAGCTCAACTACTTCAACCTCGGGGCACAGGACCAGATCTCCGTCAAGAACATCGTCAAGATACTACTGGAAGAGACGAGGCTCAAGGATGTCAAGGTGCACTACACGGGTGGCGAGGGCGGCTGGAAGGGCGATGTCCCGAAGTTCCTGCTCGACACGAAGAAGATGGCCAAGCTCGGGTGGAAGCCGAAACACACCAGCATGGAAGCGGTCCGCGAGGCCTCGAAGATAGTCGTCAGGGAACAGCTGAAGAGGGTCCCGGACAGCTGGCTCTCGGAAGTCAGATGGTAGTGGTTCTGGAACATTTCGGGTGGTGAAGCGCCCATTCGAGGCAAACAAGACTCCAAGGCACTACATGTAGTCAGAGGAATGTAGTATCCCAGTACCCGTTGAGAGCGAGATGCTAGTGAAAGGAGTCACCTTCCACCTCGAATCTGACCTTTCCCCGGAAACGAGGTTCCTCCTCGAGGATTTCAGATTGGCCGTCAACAACGCGATTCGGGCTGGTCTGCGGTCGCGGGCGACATCCAGGAACACCCTCACCAAGCTGGCGTATGAGGATTTCCGCCAGAACCATCCGAGGATGTACGCCAAGCATTTGGGCTCAGTTTTTGAGGTTGCGGCTAGTGTCTTGAAGAACCATCGCAGGCGCACGAGGAATAGTATAGACACTCGAATCCCATACGTCAACCGCCTGATGATGAAGGCTGGCAACCAGGCGTACAAGCTCGACCGACAGTCAGGAATCCTCGATCTACCGATCAGAGCTGGGTGCCACGTCAAGCTTAAGCTGGTCGTCAGCCAGTATCATCGGAAGTATCTGGATGACATAGCCCTCACCCTCGGTTCACTGACCGTGCTCCCTGACAAGGTAATTGTCACATTCAGGAAGGAGGATCTCAAACCCTACATCCCAGAGTCCGTCCTTTCGATGGACACGAACGAGGGTAGCCTGGACGGGGTGTTCGTGCAAGGTGATGACACAAGTGTCGCGAGAGCGAGCTTCCCAGACGTGGTTAT
>MGVW01000055.1:0-3988 GCA_001800675.1 Euryarchaeota archaeon RBG_13_57_23
CATTGGGTCCTCTGCGAGCTGCATGAACGTCAGATCATCCCCGAAGGGTCTGAGGTCGGCATCCGCGACAAGGAGATACGCGAAGACAGCCTCGATGCTCCTTGTCTGTGCTGCTGCTATCTTCATAATCTCTTCGGTGGCTACGTTGCCAGTGGGCAAAGTGATGGCTATAGGGTCGGGAGACCCGAGTGTCGAGGAACCCCTCCCTCCATACTACATCGCGGGGTACACGTACGACGCCTTAGGGACGATTCTGCCTTTCTGCGACGTTAACGTAACGGACAAGACCACGGATGCATACATGGTGGGCACATCCAGTGACCTCGGGTTCTACATGTTGGACGTCAAGAACGGCATGGTATCTACCGGTGGATTCACTGCGGGTGACGTCATAAACGTCACGGCGACGAAGGATTTGGCGGTCGGCTGGAACGAGACGGTCTCTCTTGCCGGAAGCTTCACACCAATCGACGTGACACTTGACGCGATGATCCCGGAGTTCCCGATGGTGGCCCTGCCGGTCGTCGGCCTGCTGGCGATGTTCATCGTGGTGAGCGTTAGGCGCAGAGGCAAGCAGTAGCCGCGGAGCGAGTGCGACGAGTAAACCCCTTCGAAATTTCTCTTTTTCATTCTCATGTGCGAGCGAAGCTCAGGTCCAAGGTCGTCGAGAGGGATCCTCCGATTGACGAGTTGGCGTTGTGGTAGTGGTCCGCCATCCGCAATAACCTTCAGGGCCATCGCCGCAGAGCACTCCCTTTGAATCGACCACACGCCGATGCTGCCTGACACACCGTGCCACATATGATCCAGCGACTCACGTGCGATACCGCGGGGACCGAGAGTCTGGGCATGCTGGTTGCGATACAGTTGATTATACTGATGCGCTAGCGCAAGCAATCTATGCCATGCGTGCGATGATGGCATGCACCGCATCGAGCTCCATTTCTTGTCTTGCCACCTGCATCAATGGCAACCCCCCAATCCCAAGGACCTTCGTCGGAAGCAGCGGTCGTTGTCGTTGGAGTAATGCTGCATGCGAACATGGCTCCCTCCAGAGGTTCTTTGACGAATACTCCCGTGGTCATGCATAGCGAATCTGACACATGCACTGGCCCCTCAGAAGTGCTGGATGATTGACTGCAGCCGCGTTGAAGGCTCCGTGCCGCGTTCGACGTGTCAACCTCTTCACATGGAGTACTGCCGATGCCTTGTGAGGGGCAATCAGCAGTAGTCACCGCTCCGGGAGGAGATGGTATTGCCATCATACCTCACGAGGACCCTGAAGGACGTCCTCTCTGATCCAGATCGTCTCGCGGATCCATTCGGTTTCTTGGGAGGACGCGTAACTAGGAGAAGTGACATGATTCTGGTTTCGGACCGTTGTGCAATATCGAGGTTCTTCGTGCAAACCTCATGGCTATTGAGGGCTGGAATCCAGAAGGGAGGGCAAGCCAGCTAGCCGGCTCAGTGCGATTGAAAATGAAAAGCTTGTATGAAGAAACCCCAAGGGGTCCTTCACCAAAGAAGTTTGAGCCGCAGGTCCGCGTCAAAGCGGGCCTGCGTAGCCTTGGCCACCGGTGCTCACGGGTAGAGAGTCACCGTCATGGACACAGTGTCGGTCTGGCCCTTCGCGTCCGTCACCGTCAGCGTGATGACCACATCGAACGGTGGCAGCTGCGGCGCACTCAGGATAACATCGAGCGCTGTGTAGGATCCTGCGAGCAGGTTGCCCTCGGTCCAGCCGATCATGTCTCCCTTGACGGCCGTGATGTTGACCAGGTCGCCAACGAGCATCCCACTCGGGAGTCCGTTCGCGATGTCCACCATGTAGAACCCTGAGGCGTCAGAGGTCGTTACGATGGACTCTAGGGTCCTCATGTCGACAATGGTCAGTGTGCAGCCAGGCACGATCATGCCCATGGTGTCCAGTGTGTAGCCAGCGACGTAGTACGGTGGCAGGGGTGCGGTTGCGTCTATCGAGATCAGCGACTCGATGACTGCGGCCATCGACCCACCTGTCGAGTAGGTGTGCGTCGCGGTCATACCGCTCCCAGTTGTCCCGTCGCCCCAGTTCCAGTCGTAGGTGACAATCCCGTTGTCATCGGTCGACAACGAAGCATCAACCGACACAGTCAGTCCGTCCACGGACACCGTGAAGGAAGCGACCGGCGGGTTGTCAACTGTGACATATGGCATTACATCTTGCGAAGCCGAGTTCGTGGCACCGTCATCATCAGTTACAGTGAGGGTGATGGTGTAAGTCCCTGGCATCGCATAGGTGTGGGATGCAATCGGAGTGACGAACATCTCGTCAGCCGAGCCGTCGCCCCAGCTCCATGCGTAAGCGACTATCATGCTGTCGTCAGTCGACCCAGATGCGTCAACATCCACGACGAGCTCAGTCACCATGGCAGTGAATGCTGCGATGGGGATATCGTTCGGCCTCTCGTATACAGTGACGTCCTGCATTGTAGCCCCACTGGCTCCCATGTTGTCAACCACAGTCAAGATCACTGTGTATGTGCCGGCCATCGCGTACGTGTGGCTGGTGATCATGCCAGCTCCCATCGTATCGTCGCCCCATTCCCAGATGTACTCAACAATCGTCCCGTCTGTGTCGTATGAAGCCGAGGCGTCAACGTTCACCGTCAGATAGTCAGGTGTGGCAGTGAACTGCGCGACAGGTGGTGAGTTGATTGTGAATGTGTCGGTCACAACTACATAGGATTCCTGTGGTCCGTTCGGCGTTGCCGTGATCTCGTAGATACGGCCGGCTGCCATGTTGACCGGTTCTGAGAACATCGTTCCAGATGGGTATATGTCATAAGCTGCGAACCTTATCCTCTGGTGCAAGACCTGGTCAAGGGCTCCAGAGGTGTTGTCGTAGACGTCGATTACGAGCGATCTCAGGCCGTTGTTGTCCAGTTTGGCCACCCAAACGCCGTAATCCACAGGTTCGTAGGTCCAAGTCATCGCGCTTGCCCTTGGCCCCTGCGGTCCCTTTATAATCGTGTACTCCCCGCCGGCGACCAGAGGCACAAAAGCCACAAGCGCCATGACAGCGCACATCAGAATAGCTGTCACAAATCTCTTTGTCAAATGCTTCTCCTCCCACTAAACTATCCGACATCCGACTCGTGAATGCGAAGCGCAAGCACAGATACTCAGGACTCCCCCCGGGATCCAGGCCTCGCAAGATAGCCGGATCAAGCCAACTCTCATAACCGTCATTACGGCCATACTACTAATATGTTTCTGACTGATTGAACTACTGGCTCAGATTTCGACATGCGACATACGGAACGATGCGGCGATGGTCCCAACGAATGCACATATCTGGGGATTGTGCCCCGGACCTCCGGAGGGATCGATTGACAAATGCTAGCTCTCTCGGCTGTCATCGTGGAACGGAGGCCCGAGCTCCAGCTTGACCTTTGACACCTGAATGATCTCGTCGACCGGCTCGATCCGCTCCTCCTCGGATGAGACGTCCGCCGCTATGTTGATCATGTCCAGCTGAAGGGATGTGAACAGAAAGTCAAGGTTCTTGTCGATGTCCGCGACGTACTTGCCGGTCCTGGGCTGCACAAGCATCTTGGCGAGCAGCCCGTCGACTCTGTTCGCCGTCTTTGCCGCGGTCTTCATTATGCCGCCGCTGAGGTTGAATATGGATATCCCTTCAAATGGCGGCTCTGAAGCTCCAACGGACAACACGTCATCGGAAAATGAGTCTACCGCAGGCTCCTTGACTCGTTTCTCTTCTCCCAAATCCCATCCCTCTTGAGAGCGTCACTGCGTATGGGCTGGTTCGTATATGTATGTTTGCGGATGCACCTGGGTCGAGCTCGTGAGTCACTTCGACTCGCGTATAACGCCTATCGTGAGGCGCGTGCACTCCACCACAATCTTGCCGCATCTTGTCCGGTGTTCGGGGGACTTGAAATCGCTCTTATTCAGCTCTCTGCAGCTGGTCGAACCGAGCTTCTCT
>MGVW01000055.1:4103-17267 GCA_001800675.1 Euryarchaeota archaeon RBG_13_57_23
GTGTCGGCTCATCCCTCTTCTGGAATTTGGAGACCTGTCCGAAGATGATCCCTTTCACCTTGTCGAACTTGCGAGCCAGATGGAGGTGCGTCAGAAGTTTGTCCAGATCGTACTCCGAGACGTAGACGTCCTCGAGGAAGAGGAGCTTGCCATCTGTATCGACAGAGTCCTCTGTGCCAAGCGTATGCGTGAGCATGGAAAGGTTCCCGCCCACGAGCGGTCCCTTGGCTTTGCCTGGAACTACGGTCCTCAGGAGCATGCCAGCAGGAGGATTCTCGATCTTTCCCCAGGGCCGAGCGGTCGAGAGCAGCTTCAGGGCCCTATCGATGTTGTCCTTTCCTGCGGGCGCGTCCTTCTCGGGGTTGTCCCCGGCGTACCCCTCTATGGACGGGCCGTGGAATGTGACCAGGCCGGTCCTCTGCCTGATCGCAGTGTGAAGCGTCGTGATGTCGCTGAAGCCCATGAATATCTTGGGATTGTCCTTAATCACCCCGAAGTCGACTAGGTCCAGGACACGCATCGCCCCGTACCCCCCTCGGGAACAGAAGATGGCATCCACGTTGTCGTCGGCGAAGGTCTTGACAAGTTCTCTGGCCCTCGCGTGGTCCTGCGCGGACATGAACGAGTACTTCATCAGGTTCCTGGTGCACTCGCCCAGAGTGACTTTGTACCCGAGCTTCCTGAGGTAGTTGATCCCCTGTCCGAGTCCGAAGGGTTCCGAGAACCCCGACGGGGAGACAATTCCGATGGTCGCGCCTTTCGTAAGCTTCGCTGGTTTGATCTGTTTCAACAGCCTCACTCCAGAATCCTGAGAGACGAGGTTCAGCTTAAACAGTGTGCTCGGACGATGATGTGCGCCAAATCGACGCTCCGGCCTTCGACGAGACTAGTTCATGCGACTGCAGGTTCTTCGTAGCCCGATTCGACCGCATCTTCGAAGATTTCGTCGGAGAACGGCGATTCCTCGAGCTCCGCCGTCAGCTGGAGAATGTCGAGCTTGATCGAAGTCTCCAAGAAGTCGAGTTCGGCGGAGAGGTCCGGCCTCTCTCGGCGGCATCTGGGGTCCTCTTCGATATCCGCGCATAGCCTGTCCAGACGTGCCTTCGTCTGTGCGAGTCTGGTGACCGCTTCCAGGTCGTCCAAGACGTCATCGTTCTTCAGAATCCTGGTCCTTATGATCCCACCCGAGCGGCTCATCTTGTGGACCGCGAGGGGGTGCGCTAGCTTCCTATTCAATCCAGCATCCCATCCCATCGTATGACGATTGTCTGACAATATCTATTTCATCGTATATATATGTTGCTGACCTCGGGCCGTCACCTGATGGGCGGGCCGGCCAGCTGGTTCGCGCGGCGTTCGAGGTCGGCTATCTTCCTCTGGAGCTGGCGTATCTTGGCATCGTACTTTGCGACCTGCTCCCTGATCCGGGCAGCCTTCGCTCTCAGCTTGGCCGCTTTCGCGAGCTTATTCGCTGAGATCTGGTGCTCGTTCGCCCGTGCCGTGTACTTCTTCGCCGCCCTCATCGATGCCATCGTATCCCGTGCAAAAAACGGTCTATGAGCTTAAGAACGTTCTGGCGTGGTTCTTGGCAACCGGCGTCTCATGGTCTTCTCAAAAACTGAATTATACGGGACTCTGATGCGGAGCGGTCATGAGAGCCTATGTTGAGGCCTATGGTTGCACTCTCAACTTCGGCGAGTCCAGGGAGGTCGAGGATCTCCTGGCCAGCAAGGGGTGGAGCATAGTCCAGAGTCCCGATGAAGCCGATCTAGCAGTTCTAGCGACGTGCGTGGTGGTCGAGAAGACGGAGCGCGCGATGGTGAAGAGGCTTGCGGAGCTGAGGACGGTTCCGAAACTGATCGTTACGGGATGCATGGCGACCGCATGCCGCGAGAAGGTGCAGAGCTTGGTGCCGGACGCGGTATTCGTCGGTCCCGGAGACCTCGGACGAATGGCCGAGGTTACCAGAACGGAGTCTGGGCTCAGCTCCCCATCCAAGGTCGAAAGGGAATCATACGGAATCGTCCCGATCGCTACCGGGTGCCTTGGCAACTGCTCCTATTGCATAACCCGACTTGCGCGTGGGGAACTCAAGAGCCGCCGCTTCGACGATATTGTGGGCACAATCCACGACATGGTATCTACAGGTCCAAGGGAGATCAGGCTCACTGCTCAGGACACTGCGGCATACGGAGCGGACATCGGTTCCTCGTTGCCCGCGCTGGTGGATGGGATATGTGGCGTCCCGCACGACTTCAGGCTCCGGGTGGGCATGATGAACCCGAAGAACGTCCTCCCAAAGTTGCAGCTCGTGACCAACATGTACCTTCAGCCCAAGGTGTTCAAGTTCCTGCACCTGCCCCTTCAAAGCGCAAGCGACAGGATCCTTAGTGAGATGGACCGGGGCTATACGCTCGCAGACTTCAAGCACATCGTGACCGAAGCTCGTGCCGTGAGTCCTGCAATCTCGTTCTCGACGGACCTCATTGTAGGCTACCCGGGGGAGACCGAAGAGGACCACGAGATGAATCTACGGGCCGTCGCGGAAACGGAGCCCGACATCGTCAATGTCACAAAGTTCTCTTCGAGACCGGGGACGAAGGCAGCCATGTCAGGGCCGAAGGTGGTTGGCTGGAAGGCAAAGGACTGGTCTCGGGAGATTACTGATCTGAGGTTCAGGGTGGCGATGGGGAGGAACAGCACCTGGATAGGCGGAAGGGTCGTCGCTCTGTCCACGGAGAAGGGAAAGAAGGGCTCGACAATCTTCAGGACCGACGAGTACCGACAGGTCGTTGTCAAGGGTGTTCATCAGCTCGGCGGATTCCATACCCTGAGGGTGACCGATGCCACCGCGACATATCTGCGGGGGGAACTGGAGGATTCGGAGTGAAGCAGTCCACCAAGCTGTATCTGTTCCTGGCGATCACGATACTGATCTGGGGCAATTCGTTCGTCATCGTCGACATCGCGATCTCGGACGGCGCCCTCCCGACAGTGATAGCGATGGGAAGATGGATCATCGCGTCCACGATATTCGGGGCGTTCCTGCTCTGGAAGAAACCGAGGGGATTGGACAAGGCGGATGTGCGCACGTTCGTCGTGCTCGCGTTCATAGGCGTGGGAGTATACTACGTATTCCAGTACTACGGGGTGAAGCTCGCCGGCCCAGCCATCTCCGCGATCCTTGTCACGCTGCTGTGTCCGATCATGATATTCCTGATGTCGTACCTGCGCCTCGGAGAGCGCATCAGCGCGCCCCAGAAACTCGGGCTGGGGATATCGGCGGTAGGCGCGTACTTTGTGATCACAGATGGCACCGTCGAGTTCCTCTCCAATTGGGAATCGGTCCTCGGTGGAATCTTCGGGGTCGTCTGCGCGATATTCTGGGCGGTGTACACGGTCGAGGGCAAGAAGCTGGTGAAGAGGTACGATCCGTTCGTGTCGACTGCCTATCTCGCCCTCATGGGAACAATAATGCTGGCTCCGTTCGCTGCGGTGGACGCCGGCCTCAACCAACCCATGGTGTTTCCCCTCTCATTCTTCATAGCGATCCTGTACCTCGGAGTCCTGTGCACCGTCGTAGGATACGTGTTCTGGTTCCGCGCTCTCACCGGGCTTAGCGCGTCGTCCACTGGGGCGACGCTATACTTCGAGCCTCTCGTGACAGTCATATTCGCGTGGCTCATCCTCGGGGAGGGTATAGGCTGGGTTGCTGGCTTCGGGGGCGCACTCGTGATGATGGGCGTTCTCCTCGTCTCGAGATGATTCGCCCCCGTCAGCGAGGATGCCCGGGCATCAGGAAATCGTTAATATGAGCGCCCATCTATCTCGCCACATACCCGCCACAGCCCCGTAGTGTAGCGGTCAATCATGTGGGCCTTTGGAGCCCGCGACGGAGGTTCGAATCCTCCCGGGGCTACTCTTTCTCCTCCGGCCCAATGCTTCGTCTCGTCTTCATGTTCTTGAGCCATGAGATGAGCTTCGCTGTACCTACCAGAAGCAACACCCATCCCATGACCAACAGGAAGAATCCTTCTGCGAGGAATCCAGACGGGATTGCGGCGAGCACGAACAGACCCGTTACAGTGGCTGCAATGCCGAACGCTACGCCCCACACCGCCATTGTCCGGTCGACCTTCATTTCGTAGCTCACCTGCCTTCATTCGCGATGGACGATCTGCTCGAGCGGGAGTCTCTTCCTATGGATACCCTTCTCCCCGGGATACCCGATCGATATGATCGCCACGGGTCTTAGATGGTCGGGCAGGTTCAGCGCCTCTCTCGCTTTCTCCTCGTTGAACGCTCCGACCCAGACGCTCCCCAGACCTATGCTGTGCAGGTACAGCGTCATGTTCTGTATCGCCGCTGCGACGTCCTGAAGGCAATAGAGTGATCTGCCCCGCTCGCCGTAGTGTTGTATCCTTTCGAGGTTCGCGCAACAGACAATGTCCACAGGTGCAGTCTTGACGAAGTCTTGGTCCAGGGCGGCCTCCATGAGCGCCTTCTTTGTCTTCAGATCCCTGACCACGAAGAAGTCCCTAGCCTGAAGATTGCCTGCAGATGGCGCCAGGTTTGCGAGTCTCAGCGCCTCGTTCACGATCTCGTCGTCGACCGGATCCTGTCGAAACACCCTGATGCTCGTCCTGCCCTGGATGCACTCCACGACGTCCATAGCTGATACCTCTCGCTGACCGCTAATAGGGACGAACTTCTAAGTATTTTGTCTGCCGTCTGCGGAGTCTGAGATGTCTTCCGAACCTGAGGCTCCGAAGGTCCGTTGCAGTCTCCGAATACAGTTCCCGAGTGGCGAGGAGGCTTCCCGTGTTCACAAAGCTGTCGAGCTTGACAATCAGGGATACGTGTCCACAAGGGTTGACGGTGATTCGATCCTAGCGGAGATCGAGGCGTCCTCGCTCAACAGCCTCCTCCACACACTCGATGACCTCTTATCGTGTACCACGCTCGCGGAGAAGATAGTCACTAAGAGACACTAGTCAGACGAATCCTTGACTCTGACTGCGACGCCGCGTTTGAAGGCGAGCATCTCCTCGCGGTTCATCAGCGCTCTGCCCACCGCAGCCAATTCTCCCCTCGAGTTGACCACGAGCACATCGTCTCCAGGCCTGATGTCCGGGTCGCATTCGCGGACGAATTTGGCGAACACGTTGTTCCCCTTGGCTGCGAACTCTGCCGGTTCGTCGTCGATTTCCACTCTCATCTTCGGCGGCTTGAGCACTTCCAGGAGCAGTCTTCCGCCTTGGAGCTTGAGCGTGAACCTGCCGTCGCCCGCCCTCATCGAGAACGCGTGCATTCCGTCGATGATGACGTTCCTGATCTTGCCGGTGCGCTCGGACTTCACCAGATCTATCCGCTTGCCATTGAGAACGTCTCCGGCCCCCTTGCCGAACTGCATGTCCAGGACCGCGCAGACCCTGAGCACATCCTGATCCCTCTTCTTGGGGCTTCCGGAGACCATCTCCTTGAGGAATCTCAGTGTCTCTTCCCCCTCCCACATAACAGCCAGAGGATAGCCGTGCTGATGCGCGTGTCTTTCCATCACTGCGTTCATCTTCCTCCGCACCTCTGGGTCCATGGCAGCGGGGATGACAGACTGCGCTATCGGATAGTATTCGTCTAGCTCGATGGGCGCGGGCCCGAAGAATGACGCCACCATGAAGCTGGCATCCACCTTATCGGACACGGCCGCAATTTCCTTCGAGTAGTGCTTCGAATAGGGTTTCTGCGCTTCCTCGAATCCAACGAGGACCCTCGTATCGGGCTTCCGATAACGCGAGAAATACCGTTCCTGGTACCGTAAGACCGTGGGCCGCTCGTAGCTCTCGGAGCCGCAGTAGAAGAATGCACCTCTCCTGCTGGCGGGCTCGAAGCGCTCGAAGTACTTCTTGTGCTTCTCGAGCGTCTTGAGGGCCTCGAGCAGGGCAGGATGCGCTCTCGCGCGCATCTCGACCAGTTCCCAGATCGACCCTTCGTGGATCGCGTTCTTCACCGTCTTGATCTCTCGTAGGCAGACATGCAAGTTGTGCTCGGCAATGAGTCTCGTGCGCTGGTCATGGGGCATCTGGAGGAGCCCTTCGATGGTGTTGCGGGAGCACATCGGACAGTGGCAGGCGAGATCGTGTAGGTCCTTCAGGAAGCGCGTGCCTGTCGAGTACATCAGGCGGTCTTGGCGCGCGTACTTCGCGTAAGACGCGGAGTCGAACATGTCGCATCCGAGGAGTACAGCGAGGGGGAACACCATCGGGTGACCAGCGCCGAACAGGTGCACTGGGCGCGAAGGGTTCAATCCCTTCTTCGATGCGACGATGACCTCGGCCAAATCAGAGTACCTGTAGTTCTCGAGCAACGGCACGACCCCGCCAATCGGATGGACGTCGAAGTCGAGCGCTGAGATATCACGGGCGCATCTCTCGCGGATATCGGGATAGACGCCGCCTTGGACCGTCCCTGCTAACATCATCTTGCCCTTCTCGGGCACGGACTCCTTCGCCCTCCTCAGCGTCTCGTCCACGGCTCTGTCCGCCTTCTCCCTTGTGAAGTCCGGTTCGGAGAAGACGTCCAATATGGTCCCGATGTCGGAGCCGATGGCCGTCTGGAACTGGACGATCTCCTTTGGGTCGACCTTGACGTCTCCGTACACATGATCCTGGAAGGTCCCGCTGTCAGTCATCACGGGCCCGTCGAATCCGAGGAGCTCATGAACTCCGGATGAGGTCGCCTTCTCCTTGAGCGCCTCGGTCCCTCTGATGATGTACGAGTTCGTGATCAGCATCTTGACTCCGAAGCGTTCCTTCATCTCCTTCGGCGATATCGTCAGGAAGTTGGGGTTCACCACAGGCAGCAGCACAGGGGTCGTGACCTTCCCGTGGGGCGTGGTCAGCTCGCATATCCTCGCGAGGCCGTCCCGTTCCTTGAGCTCGAACATCCAGCCCGAGTAACGTGTGCTTGGTATTGATTGTTTGTCGAGGCGCTCTCCCAGCCAGAAAACACTTAAATACGCTCCAGATTGTGCTTGTGGCCCGGGTACGATGTTCAACCTTGTTCAGGTCTTGGCCGGGCTCGCGCTCATCTTCCTTCTGCCCGGCTACACCCTGGTGAACGTGATCTTTCCGAGGCGCGGAGAGCTGGACCCGGAGTATGACGTCGTCTATCGGCTAGCCCTCGGCATGGGCCTCAGCGTGGTCGTTTCGATATTCGTGGGCTTCATGCTCAACGCCATCAGCGACGAGGAGTCCCAATACGTCCGTTCTGGGCCGCTCTGGCTAGCCCTATCGAGTCTGACGGGTCTGTTCGTGCTGGCCGGATGGTTCAGAGGCGCCTATCCCGGCGCCGGGTACATCCATCCGACTCTGTACAGACCCACGGCCGAGAGCCGTTCGGGTGTCTCTGGCAAGAAGGAGTTCGCGAGGAAGCGCGCTCTGGAGCGGCTCCTGAAAGAGCGTGAGCAGCTGGTCGTGGATCTCAAGAAGTTCGCCGAACGGTCGTCGGATTCAAATCCCCAGAGGCAGCTGTATTACCGTAAGCGGATGGACAACACTCGAGAACGCATCGATAAAGTGAACGAGGAGATCAAGAAGCTCCAGTCGGACGGTGTCTAGATGTCTCCGAGGAAAGGTACTCTGGACTACAAGCTCGTGGTCGTTATAAGGGACGATCTGGACATCTCCGGGGGGAAGCTGGCAGCGCAGGTCGCTCATGCGGCGGTCACATGCGCCCTCGAGGCGAAGGCCAAGAAGTCGAAGTGGTTCTCCGCCTGGTACCAGGAGGGGCAGAGAAAGGTCGTGCTGAGGGCGAAGGACCTCGAGCACCTCAGGGAGCTTCATGGCAAAGCAAGGAAGCTTGGGCTCCCACATGCGCTCATCACGGACGCCGGCTACACGGAACTTCCTCCGAACACCACCACGTGTCTCGGCATCGGGCCGGCTCCCGAGAACGAAGTCGACAAGATCACCGGCTCGCTTCCTCTGGCGTGATGCTGGAATGAAACCTCATGCGAGGATCCTCGGCATAGACGATTCCCCTTTCAAGTTCAAGGACGAGCACGCGCTCGTCGTCGGCGCCCTGGTCAGGGTCCCGAACTATCTCGAGAGCGTGATGAGGACAGAGATCGCTGTGGACGGGACCGATGCGACAGAGAAGCTCATCGAGATGATCAAACGGTCGCGGTACAGAGACCAGATCAAGGCGGTCATGCTCGACGGCGTCACCTTCGCCGGGTTCAATGTCGTGGACATCGAGGAACTGAGTTCGTCGACGGGCATCCCGATCATCACGATCACGCGCGACAAGCCAGATCTTGAGAAGATGCGAGAGGCCCTGATGAAATACTTCGACGACTGGAAATCTCGCTACGGAATCATCACGAAGCTCGAGCTTAGGACGGTCAAGACCGAGCACAGACCAGTCTATGTGTCCAGCTCTGGCGCGGACAAGCGGGAGATGGATGCGCTCGTGGTTGCCGCCACGGTGAGGGGGGCAATCCCGGAGCCCATACGCATCGCGCACTTGGTCGCATCTGCCATGGTCCGAGGAGAGTCGTACGGCAGCTCGTGAGCGGTTTGGGGAAAACCGTAAAGACCTGACCGTCGCTCGGGATGTAGGAGGCCACGGAGGAGGTGTGGTAGTTGATCAAGAATATCTTCACAAAACACGATCACAGACCGATAGTCGAGATTACCAAGGAAGAGGTGATGCGGGCAGCCTCATACTATTGGAGATTCAACAACTTCGGCATATCGTTCAGCTCTCCTTACAGTATGCAGGGCTCCCAGTACTACTCGAAGCTGGGTCTCAGACAGTCCATCAGCATTAACCTGGTCGACGAGGGCCCCCAGATAGGCGTCGACCTCTCGCTCTCGGCGGAGCTCACGGACGAGGGGGCCGTTATCGGCATTGTCGGGGCTATCTTGGTGCTGCCGGTGGCTGTGGCGGTCGGGGCCGTCTCCTACATTGAGTACGACAACGACGCGCAGCGGCTGATGAACGGGTTCTGGCAGTACCTGTATGGATTCAAGAAGAACCCAAAGTCGCCTGCGGGCCAACCGTATGTCCCGTCGTGGGCTCAGGGGCAGACCGCTCCTCAGACGGCCCAGCAGCAAACTGGCTTTCCGATGGCCTGTCCGAAGTGTGGAATGCAGCTCGATTCCGCGGATTTGTTCTGCAAGAAGTGCGGGACGAAGCTCTGAGCTGTAGCACATCTGGCCATCTGGCAGGACCAAAGGTACAAGCGCAAGTTTTAATAGGGCGACGAGTTTAAGGGCAACCCTACTGGAATAGGTGAATAGTTGGCCCGTGGATTGAACACAGCGCGAAAGCTTCGTCTCGACAGGCAGAAGCACAGGTGGAGCGACAGGTACTACAAGCGCCACACTCTGCACCTGAAGGAGAAGTCGGATCCGCTCGAGGGTTCCGCGCAGGCCAAGGGCGTCGTCCTTGAGAAGGTCGGGATCGAAGCGAAGCAGCCCAACTCGGCCATCAGGAAGTGCGTCAAGATACAACTGATCAAGAACGGCAGGCAGATAACCGCGTTCGCGGTCGGAGATGGCGCCATCAACTTCATAGACGAGCACGACGAGGTGATCGTGGAGGGCATCGGCGGCAGGATGGGCCGGTCCTACGGCGACATCCCCGGCGTGCGTTTCAAGGTGATCAAGGTCAACAACGTATCCTTGCACGAGCTTGTGAAGGGCAGAAAGGAAAAGCCCGTTAGGTGAGCAAGATGGAGCAGGGAAATCCGACTCAAGAGGAAGCGAAGTCTCCGGAACAGGCTCCGGCCCCACAGGCAGCTGCTGCACCGCCTACACTGGCTGAAGCACCCGTTCCGGAGGCAGCGCCTCCTGAACATGTCGCCTCCGAGGCGGCTCCCGTGAAGGAGCCACCGGCGCCGAAGCCGAGCGGAGTGCTCCTATTCGGGAAGTATGACGTGTCCGCGGTCTCCGTGAGGGATGTCGGCATGGCCAGATACATCGACATCTCACCGGTCGCGGTACCGCACACAGGCGGAAAGCACACGAACAAACCCTTCGCGAAGGCAAAGATGAGCATCGTGGAGCGTTTGATAAACGGCATGATGCGGACGGAGGTCTTCACCGGCAAGAAGCTCAAGTCCTACAAGGCCGTAGAGCAGGGTTTCACGATCATACAGGACAAGACGAAGGCGAATCCGCTTCAGGTGCTCGTGGATGCCATCGTCAACACAGCCCCGAGGGAGGAGGTCACAAGACTCCAGTACGGAGGCATCTCGGTCCCGAAGGCGGTCGACGTCGCCCCTGCGAGAAGGGTTGACCTCGCCATCAGGTACATTTGCACGGGCTCGCTCGAACAGTCGCACAAGAGCAAGAAGCCGATCGCGGAGTGTCTCGCGGACGAGATCATCTCAGCGGCCAAGAACGACATCAACTGCTTCTCAGTGGGCAAGAAGGAAGAGGTTGAGAGAGTGGCCGCATCAGCGCGCTGATCGGTTCGAACCGTCTCACATTGTTCACTGTCATCTGATTGCATGCTGAACCCATGGTGAGCTTATGGGAAGAAAGGAAGACAACATCAAGAGGGCCCAGGCCCTAATGCGAAAGCCGCAGTTCATTCGAAACATAGGAACAGCCGCGCACATCGACCACGGCAAGACAACGCTCTCGGACAACCTGATCGCGGGCTCAGGCATGATGTCCGAGGAACTCGCGGGCAAGCAGCTGCTGCTCGACTACGACGAGCAGGAGCAGGCGAGAGGCATCACCATCAACGCGGCGAGCGCGTCGATGGTCTACACTTACAAGGGACAGGAGTATCTGATCAACCTCATCGACACGCCTGGCCATGTCGACTTCGGGGGCGATGTCACGAGGGCAATGAGGGCCATTGACGGCGCGATCATCCTATGCTGCGCGGTTGAGGGTGTCATGCCTCAGACGGAGACGGTCATCAGGCAGGCCATCAAGGAGCGCGTGCACCCGATCCTGTTCGTGAACAAGGTCGACAGGCTCATCAACGAGCTTCAGGTCACTCCAGAGCAGATGCAGCAGCGCTTATCGAACATCGTCAATGAAGTGAACGAGAAGATCAGGAAGCTGCTGCCTCCGGAGCTGAGGGACAAGTGGGCCCTCAAGGTCGAGACCGGGAACGTGGTCTTCGGCTCCGCGTTCAACAACTGGGCCATCACGGTACCGTACATGAAGAAGACGGGCATCAATTTCAAGCAGATCTACGAGTACTGCAAGAACCAGGACCAGAAGACCCTGGCGAAGAGAGCTCCGCTCCACGAGGTGCTCCTGGAGATGGTCATCATTCATCTTCCGGACCCGTTGGAGGCTCAGAAGCTCAGAATACCTGTCATATGGCATGGGGACCTCGAGTCTCCGTTCGGCAAGTCCATGCTCGCGTGCAACCCGGACGGGCCAGTGGCGTTCATGGTCACAAAGATCATAGTCGATCCGCACGCAGGCGAGGTCGCCGTCGGCCGGCTCTACAGCGGCAAGGTCGTCAAGGGTCAGGAGCTCTGGATAAGCGGCATGCCGAACCCGAACAGGGCCCAGCTGGTGGCGCTCACGGTCGGTGCTGACAGGATCCCGGTCGAAGAGATCGATGCGGGGAACGTCGTCGCCGTCGCCGGACTGAAGGACGCCATAGCGGGTTCCTCAGTCTCTAGCGACCCGGCAATGGCCCCATTCGAGAAGATAGTCCACTATTCTGACCCAGTCGTGACCGTCGCCATCGAGGCCAAGCACACCAAGGACCTGCCGAAGCTGGTCGATGTGCTGCGCACGGTCGCCAAGGCTGACCCGTCCATACAAGTGGAGATCAACCCGGAGACGGGCGAGCACCTGATGTCCGGCATGGGTGAGCTGCACCTGGAAATCACCAACTACAGGATAGTCAACGAGCACAAGGTCGATATCAAGACCTCTACGCCGATAGTCGTGTTCAGGGAGTGCGTCGCTGGCAGAGGCGGACCGTTCGAAGGCAAGTCCCCGAACAAGCACAACAGGTTCTACATCGAGGTGGAGCCGCTCAGCTCAGCAGTGGTCGATGCAATCAGGTCCGGCGAGATCGAGACTGAGGGCAAGATCAAGGACGCAAAGGCGCTGGCGAGGAAGCTGCAGGAGCTCGGGTTCACAAAGGATGAGGCGAAGAGCGTCGTCTCATTCCATGGCACGAACATGCTGCTGGACATGACCAAAGGTATCCAGTACCTCCACGAGACGATGGAGCTTATCAAGGACGCCTATGACGAGGCGATGAACCAGGCGCCACTCGCGAACGAGAAGTGCATGGCGATGAAGGTCATGCTCGTGGACGCCAAGCTCCACGAGGACAGCATACACAGAGGACCTGCACAGGTCATACCCGCTGCGAGATCCGCAATCTACGGCGCGATGTGCCAGGCTGGAAGAGTGCTGTACGAGCCCGTCCAGAAGGTGTTCATCAACGTCCCCGAGGACATGATGGGCAATGCGATCAGGGAGATACAGCAGAGGCGAGGCATCATCGAGGACATGAAGCAGGAGGGCGACATCACCACAGTCCAGGGCAAATGCCCGGTCGCCGAGATGTTCGGCTTCGCGGCCTCGATCAGGAGCGCCACGAGCGGTCGTGCGCTCTGGTCAACGGAGAACATGGGATTCGAGCCCATGCCTCGCGAGGTCCAGGACAAGATCGTTCCTCAGATAAGACAGAGGAAGGGCCTGAAGCCCGACCCGTACGACGCATCGTACTACGCGGGCTAGCCAGCACATCCACATGCGCAAGTTGCGAGGGAAAAAGACTAATATACCAAGAGCATCATGCTCGAACAGAAGGCATTGGAGGCCATAAAATGGCAGACAAACCACACATGAACCTTGTCTTCATCGGACACGTCGACCACGGCAAGTCGACCTCAGTCGGCCGACTCCTCCTTGACACGGGGCACATCGAGGCTCACGTCATCGAGAAGTACAAGAAGGAGGCCGAGCAGAAGGGTAAGGCGACTTTCGAGTTCGCGTGGGTCATGGATGGACTCAAGGAGGAGAGGGAAAGGGGTCTCACGATCGATGTGGCTCACAAGAGGTTCAACAGCCCGAAGTATTACTTCACCATCATCGATGCACCCGGCCACAGAGACTTCGTCAAGAACATGATCACTGGCACGAGCCAGGCTGACGCGGCGGTCAT
>MGVW01000056.1 GCA_001800675.1 Euryarchaeota archaeon RBG_13_57_23
GCCAGCAATCGCATTCGATGGCGACAAACGTTTAAGACCGAACTTGGCGTTATGCGAGAATCGTGCGGGGATGGCCCAGCCCGGTAAGGCGTTGGATTGCTATCCCGGTCCCTTGCGGATCGAGGCAGATATCCAATGCTCGAAAGAGCTCGGGGGTTCAAATCCCCCTCCTCGCGCTCGTTCTTCAACCCTCACAAATCATTATGCCATATCAGGTTTCTAGCCTCCTTCACAGGTGGGCGTGGTGTTGGAGGAGGCTAAGGATGGCGACACGTCTGGGCAAGAGCCGGCTCATGCGGTTGAGGAATCGCCGGTCCTTCCGGAATTGCCCCAGGAACCCAGGCCGAAGGCATTCAAACTAGAGCGCAAGCGCGAGAAGAAGAAATTCGTGCTCTTCAAGCGATTTGCCGGGAGATGGCCCAATGCGATGCGCGTCGACCTTTTCTGCCTTCTCGCCGCTCTTCTGGGGTTGATGAGCCTAAGCCTCCCATGGATTCATGAGGGCTCGTCTCACTACGAAGATGACAATCCACTTTGGCATTACCTGGAATACGGGACCAGTGAGCATGTCGAGGTCTTCGGGCTTGTTGTTGCCGCCTTACTCGTGGGGTCGCTCCTTGCGGTCTTCTCACGTGTCGGCGGCCTGGTTCAGCTCGCAGGCATCATATCCTTCCTCAGTATCAGCATTCCCTCTGGCGACAGCTACGCGGTGGGATTCTACTTCGGACTCGTCGGCAGCGCTCTCGGTGTTGTGTCTCTCGCGTTCAGAACCACCTTTCCCATCCCCGACAGGTTCCGCACGATGATCAAGTCACCCGCCGACGGGAAGGTGACCGTCAACATCCTATCCATCCTCGGCGGAGTCTTCGGCGTGCTCTGCCTGTTCCTTCCTTGGTTCATATTTGAATGGTCCCAGACTTATGTGGACTTCATCGACGCGAACGAGTACACATTATACCAGTTCATGGTTCCGTCTTTCTCCGACCAGCTGACTGTGTTGGCCGCGGTCTGCTTCCTTACGGGTTCGCTGGTTTCGATCCTGACCCCTCTGGGCTTCCTCGGACAGCTGACCGGTACTCTCACATTCATCTACTCGATGAGGAGTGACGCTACCTACGCCGATATGTACATGCCTTACGGCCGCTACATCACGGAGTCTGAATACGGGATCGGTCTCTACCTGGGATGTGCGTGCATCCTGCTCGTGTTCGGTTCGATGCTACTCGGGTGGAGGCTGAAGCTGTCCAAGAATCGAGCGTCCATTCTCTCATCGTGGCCTGTGCATCCCTCGATCGTACACGTTCCCGAAGCGCCAAGAAGCGCAAAGGCTGTGCGATGGTCTGGACTCCGCGCGGCACTACTGCATTCCATCAAGGCGATGTTCGTCGCGATAGTCGTTCTTGCAGTAGTTGTCGCCGCTGCCGGCTTGGCCTATGTGCTCCCATGGTCGCACATCGAGATATGGATCTACGGCAATGATGCGGATTCTCGTCTGCATGTCTCCATCTACATCGATGGAGAGGGCAAGGTGGCCGAGTACATCTACTACAATACATACTACGTCAAATCGTTCAGCGTCCCCGCAGGTGACCACAGAGTGGGAATCGACTACGGGTTCCCAGACGATGAACACGGTACGGACGTGGACGGGGTGCTTGACTGGGCGACCTCGGTCAAGGTGAGGCCGCTCAGAACATCCGCATTGAGCGTCGATCTCGGATTCCAGTATTGGGAGAGGCCGGTGGTTGCGCTGAACGCTTCGGAATACGGCAACGGGTGGAAATTGTCCGTGACGGAAGTCAACGATCAGAAGCTGTTTGAGGACTCGCTGTACTGGTACGATCTGAGGACGATGCTCCACGATGGAACAAGCACAGCGAGCTGGGACCCGGAGACAAGTTACCTCGACAACGGATCATATTGCGAGCAGACGTTCTCTCCTCAGCTCGTTGGCGACATTACCGTGACTTGTACCGTCGTCGACCTCGCGGGAAATGGGAGACTCAATGTAGGCGATTTCATCCTGATCACATCTGGTACTGACCACACCTTCAGTAGTTCCGTGACGTACACCCTCTACATGCTCTATCAGCCGAGCGGCAGTCTCGCATCAGAAGTCGTGCTGCAGGGCAGATACTGACTCGCGTTCGAAGAATATTCGAAATGCGAAACCCTGCATTTGTCGGGGGGCGATTTTCGTGCGGCGATTACGATTTTGGACAAGTCAGCTATTCTTATATAGCATAATGACCTTCGCGCCTCCTATGCGTGTCTGGACAGGTCCGGACACGAGCATGACCAGTCAAGTGGCGCGGCCATTAGGGGGGGCATTACTTGATGCATCTAGGGCTAGACTCCCGGGGACGAGGCGTTCTTGTGAGGCACACGAGGAGACTCCTTGGTAGCATTGTAAGGCGCGAGAGTGTGTTCATCGTCTTTTCGCTGATGATTCTGATATCCATCATGTCGCCGATTGCCATCGGGCTACTCGGCGAGGACGAGAACGAGATTGATCTCATCGTGGGCATCAGCGCGACGGGCAATGCCCCAACCATCGGGACCCTGCCAAATCCGCTCTTCGTGGATATCGGAGTGTCCAAGATCATCAATGTCCGTGTCAACGATTCAGACAACGACATTCTCAACGTGACCTGGGATTGGGGAGATGGCTCTCCGCTTGAAGTCAACACTACCGTACCTGCATTTGTGGCGATCAGGGTATACAACGAGCACACATGGACCCCGCCAATCGAGTACACGCAGGGGGCCGGTGGCTACAACGTTTCATACGAGCTCAAGGTCGTCGTGGATGACGGAAACGGGAACTACGCGTGGCGCAACACCACCATCCTCTGCGTGGTCCCAGACAACTACGGTCCTGCGTCGGATATCGAGGGGCCGTCCACCATTGTCGCTCCTGCCGATGCGGTGACCTTCGTCGCCATGGCCAACGATACGGAAGGCGAACCCCTGACATGGACCTTCATCCTCAACGATTCCGTATCTGATTCGGTCATCGGCGTCTACTATACACCCGCTTCCGATCCCGCTACGTGGGTGTGGAACAACATGACTTACGTGTTCGGGGCCGAGGGTTACTTCAATGTCACTCTTTTCGTGAGCGACGCTATCGGCGATAACCAGACCGGCTTGCACAACACATCGGACAGGGCCACCGTGCGGTCCTACCTGAACAAGATTCCGTTCGTCACGAACATCACCGTGACGCCTCAATCGCCGATCATCAACGAGACCGGCTACATCAACGTCACTTACAAGATTGACGTCTACGACGAGGAAGCAGAAGTCATGAACGCGACCTGGGACTTCGACGACGGCAGTCCTGTAAGGTACAACGAGTCAGGTCCCATGAGGATTACTTACACGTTCTACCAGTCCGTCAACTACACGGACACGGGCGAGTTCAACATCTCCTTCGTCGTGACGGACGGGAGGCCTGGCCACGAGGTTTATAGATGGACCGTGGTGTACGTCAACTCCACCAACCTGCCCCCGAGCGTTACAGGTTTCTCATTCAACTATTCTCAGGGCAGCTTCGAACTTCCCAATGTGACGATCAACTTCACGCTGAGCATCACAGACCCCGAGCTGAACCTGGTAACGTTGAACGTTTCTTGGGGCGACGGGAGTCCGAATGAGTACTACAACTTGACAGATTTCATCGAGGGGAACGTCACACTGGTGATTTCCCACGCCTACAGTGCAGTTGGCCAGTACATGATCCAGCTCTGGTACACGGACAACAAGTCGGGCCTGCTGAACCACAGCAAGTACTACAATCTCACGGTCAAAGTCGAGATTCCCGTGCCGATAATCATCGAGCGATGGTCCTGGTGGGACTACGCCAGCCTGGGGCTCTTCGCATTGATACCTGTCCTTGTGGTACTGCGATTGTACTATGTGGGACGCCAGCGCAGGCTCATCGAGGCACAAGGGATGACGCTCGAGGAGTATCGGCTCATCGAGAGCGAGAGGGCGAGGCAGCAGGAGGAGGCGCTCGAACACGAACTTGCCAGACAGATGGAGGACGTGAAGCGCTAGTGGAGGGGATTTGAATGGCCAAGAGATCTTTCAGATGGATAATCGCCAAGCGTATCATCAACGTCTTTCTCACAATCGTCGGCATCATGATCCTCAACTTCTTCCTGATCCACCTGATGCCGGGGGATCCGATAACTAACATGATCCCGAGGTCCCCCAAGTTCGATGTCTCACTCAAGTGGGAGCTGCAGGAGAAGTTCCATCTCAACGATTCAATGCCCGAGCAGCTCGTGTGGTATCTGTACAACGCGTTCACGCTGGAATGGGGCACTTCTTACATGGCGAACAAACGTCCAGTGTTCGATATCATAATGAGCGATATGCGTTGGACTATGTTGCTTGTCGGCGTATCGACGTTCATTACGCTTCTTCTTGGAATGGCCATCGGCGCGTATGCCGCCTATCGCAGGGGAGGCGCGTTCGACGTGGGTTCGACGGCTGTCTCGCTTTTCTTCTACGGCATGCCAGTTTTCTGGCTGGCGATCCTTCTTCAGATACTCTTCACGACTCATCCGCTTGGGATAAGCTGGTGGCCCCAGCTGCCTGCAGGCGGATACTACGACACAGACGAGTTTGGAGCCGAGTTGAAGTGGACGTTTCCGGTCGTCTTGAGCATGATGGAACATCTCATTCTGCCTTCGATAACGCTCGCGATCGGCACCGTGGCCGGCGTTTCGCTCGTGATGAGGAGCTCTCTCGTCGACACGATGACGGACGACTACATCCTCACCGCGAAGGCGAAGGGGTTGACGGACTACCAGGTCCTGAGGCACCACGCGTTGCCGAACGGCCTGCCGCCGATGATCGCCCTCATCGCGATGGATGTTGCGTTCATCATAGGCGGGGCGTACCAGGTAGAGTACATCTTCAACTATCCTGGGATAGGGTGGAGGACAATCAAGTCCATCGGAGACCTTGACTTCCCCATCCTCCAGTTCATCGTCGTGATTGGTGGGGTGGCTGTGGTCATTGCGAACTTCTTGTCGGACCTGGTGCTGATCTACATCGATCCGAGGATTAAGATATCGTAGAGGTGATGATATGCACTCTTACAACTCACACAGCAAGCCCAGCAGCATGAGGGCAGTCATCGCCGTGGCATTCATTGCAGTGCTTGCGGTCGGCTTCGCAGGACTGATGGTCGCTCCCGCAGAAGCGGCATACATGCAGGAAGCCCCTGTTGCGAACGCCGGGCCCGATGTGAACATAACAGTCGGACAGACCGTCCAGTTCGATGGTTCGGCTTCGGTACCATCCGAAGGCGCAACGATCTTCAATTACACCTGGAACTTCACGATTTTCGCGGGCACACCAGCTCGCCAGATGTATGGCGTGAACCCGTCCTACACATTTGACATCACAGTTTCAGGCGCGCATCTGGTCTACGTGAACCTCACCGTGACGGACAGTGCAGGCCTGAACGCCTCCGACGAGATGAGCGTGTTCATCAGGGAGAAGCCGCCGACCTTCTTCGACAAGTACTGGTTGGAGATATTCCTAATCTGCATTGCCTCGATTCTGCTCGCCAGGCCTGTCTACAGTGTGGCGAAGAGCCTAATCACGCACGAGCCGATTGTGACCGAGGCGTCCCGTGAAAGATACCGCCTCACCTTCAAGAAGGACCGGAAGATCTTCTATCAGCTAATCCGAAACCCGATGGGTGCGGTCGGCGTGGTCATCCTGGTGTTCTTCGCAAGCTTGGCCATCCTAGGCCCTAGCTTGGCACCCTACGATGTGAAGGCGATCGACCCGGCGAACGCGATGGAGCTGCCTACCCCGGAGCACTGGATGGGCACGGACAATCTCGGCATCGACATATTCAGCGAGCTGCTGTATGGCGCTCGTACTTCCATCGTTGTTGGGATGGTCTCGGCGATCATCGCATCATTCCTCGGCGCAGCCGTCGGGTTGTACTCGGGCTACGTCGGAGGCTGGAAGGATGAGGTCGTGATGCGACTCAACGACATCGTGCTATCGATTCCGTGGCTCGTGCTCATGATCGTGGTCGCGGCCCTCTTGGGACAAATCGACCTCACTGGGATCATACTCATCATAGGTCTCACGGGTTGGTCCACGACCGCAAGGATGGTAAGAGCCCAGGTCTTGTCGATCAGGGAGAGGCAGTACGTCGAACGCGCTCGGTCGATCGGGGCAGGGGAGATGGACATCATCAGAAGGCACGTGTTCCCGAACACGTTCCCGCTGGTGTTCGCAAACACGATTCTCACCGTCGCGGTCTCGATCCTATCGGAGGCGACGCTGAGCTTCCTGGGCCTCAGGCCGGTCGGCGAGGTGACCTGGGGGACGATGCTTTCCTTCGCGCAGGAGGCGAGCGCGTTCCAGATCGGCCTTCACTGGTGGATACTAGCGCCCGGTCTGTGCATCGTGATAGTCGTTCTGGGGTTCACATTGCTGGGGTACGCACTCGACGAGATACTGAACCCGAAGCTTAGGCACAGGTAGATCGGTTTCGGACCTTGACGAGTCCTTTCCGGGCACTGATAAGTCCATTCGTAAGCGCTGGACGCCCAAACGGTAGAGAATTGTCTAGTAATGGACATGCACGCACTGGACGTAGGGGTTCAGTGGTTCAACTCATCGAAAGCGCTTTATAGCTTCTTTCCAATGCCAGTTGTATATTCGCGTGCGATTGGGGGACAAGCGGAGCAAGCTGAGGGTCTACTCTGAGGGCGTTACTTTTTGACTCCTGATTCGCTCCCTTGTCATGACTCGATACGCGCGGATGGCAATCGAAGGCATTTGAGGAGAGGATACGGTTTGGAGAAAAGTAGTGGGCGAACGACTCTGATTACGGCTTTTGGAGCCGTGTTCTTCGCACTGTTGATGGTGGGCTCACCGAACTTGAGCCTATTCGGTCATGAAGTTGACATCAGCATAGCGGATAACGCGGCAGCGGTGGCCGGCGACCGTGCGCTTAGGCTCGGGATCGTCGGAGCGATTGGAAGCATTTCTACCCTGAACCCGCTCGAGTACACGATGGCGGAAGAGATGCTGGTCATATGGCCATGCTACAGCACATTGCTTACATATGACGTGAATGTTAAGGAAATCGGCGATCTGGCCGAGTCGTGGCTTATATCCCCCGACGGACTTACATGGACCTTCCATTTGTATAAGTCGGCGGTCTTCTACGACAAGGCCAACCCCTCTGGTCCATGGGAGCCATTGACGGGCAATGATGTGATGTGGACGTACTTCGCGATTCAGAACGACACGAGGAACAACCTGCACTCATACTTCCCGACAGTCAACGGTCAGCCGATCATCAAGAAGATAACCGTCGGCCCAGCGGTGGGTCTCGCGACGCAGTGGGATTTCAAGATCGAGCTGTCTTCGCAGTACTCCCCATTCATCGGGTCGCTGCACTCAATCCCGATCTTGCCCAAGTACATTTGGGAGGTTGAGGGGCTTGCGTATAACAACGACAACATAATCGGCAGTGGTCCGTTCTATTACATGGGTAGCGGTTTGCCCGGCGGGACAGTCGTTGAACTCGGCAGGAGCCCGACATGGTTCGGTACCGAGGAGCACGGCTGGCAGCTGCATGTCAACAAGATGGTCATCAAGTCCCAGACGAGCGCGGACAGCAACCTGGCAGAGTTCCAGAGCGACGGCATCGATGTCATGATGTGGGCCTCTCCGGAGCAGTACACTGGTGTGCTGAGGACCATGGAAATCGCTGGGACGGCGACGAGGTTCAGCTCATCGACGGGATTCGTCTACGAGTACAACCTCAACCAGATGACTGACGATCTGAGGGCCAGCCTTGGAGGCACATTCAACAACGGTGATAACAACCAGCTCCTGTTGGACCCGGTCGTCAAGTTGGCCATCGCAAAATCCTATGACAAGCAGCAGTTCATCGACCAGGTCTATGGAGGCCTTGGACAGCCTGCGGACTCACTGGTACCGTACGCTCACCCGTACTACTACGACTACGGTGGCCCGGATGCCCCAGCGGGAGAGGTCGAGGTCACCCAGGACATCGTTGGTGCTAGGGCTTCGCTCTACAACAACGGTTGGCAGTACAGGACCGATGGAACTCACATATTGACGACCGACGCTGACTACTCCACATATTACCCGCTGTGCAAGGCCGGTGCAACGAGCAAGCTGCAATTCAGGTTCTGGACGCTCTCCGAGTCACCTGAGTGGAACACCGGCGGACAGCTGCTCGCCACATGGGCGCAGCAGATCGGTGTCGACCTCTGGTACGACTACAAGGTGCTGTCGTCCAACGAGATGAACGGCGCCTGGATGGCCGCTGACTACGACATGTGGCTTTGGGACTGGGTCTTCACGCCGACCTCTGAGATCTCCGTGGACATACTGTCTGTGTTGACCACGGACGAGATCGGCAGCTGGAGCGACATCTACTGGAGCAGTGCGGAGTTCGACTCTCTCTACAACGAGTCACTCGTGACGATGGACTTCGCCACGAGGAAGGTAATCACGGACGAGATGCAGAGGGTCACATACGAGGCTCAGGCCTGCCAGTTGGTGGCATACAGATCCGACCTGTTCGCCGTCCGGAGCGCTGCCCCGGACAACTGGGTCAACTGGGGTAACTGGTCGACTCAATGGCTGCTCGACCCGAGCCAGCTATCCCCCTGGGTCTACATGATGATCGAGCCGGGACTGGCATCAGATAACCAGGCCCCCGACATCTCGACGCAGGCCACATACGAGGCGATTGCGGATACTGGTCTGTCGCTGACTGCAACTGCTGCGGACGACTCTACACCCCTTGAGTACAGATGGTTCTATGGAGACGGCACCAAGGACGCTGCATGGACCTCGAGCCCAAGCAGGACTCACGCATACGACACGGACGGGGTCTACTTAGCCTATGTGGCCGTGAGGGAGACCACGGGTCTCGACCTGTTCATGTCGTGGACGAGCACCAAGGTCACGTGCTACGACCCGTCTAACACGGCTCCTGAGAACGTTGACTTCACGTACTCGCCGCTCGACCCCGACTCAGGTACGATAGTGTTCCTGAACGGTACCGCGACGGACGCGCAGAGCGACCCGCTGTACTACTCATGGGACTTCGGCGACGGGACCGGAGGCGTTGGACAGCAAGTCACGCACCAGTTCACACTGGGCGTGCCGGCCACAGTCACGATGTATGTGGATGACCACCGCCTGGGATCTGGCGACAGGCCTGTCTCGACTCAGAAGCTGATACCCGTCTCACCCAACACAGCACCGCTCTGGAGCGTGCCTGACTACACGGCCGTGCCGAAGGCGACGCTGAGCACGTTCACCGGCACGATGACGGATCCGGACACCAGGGACCTCCACATTTACACATGGTATTGGGGCGACGGTTCGCAGAGCGTGACGACCGTTCCGACCATGACGCATTCCTACCTACAGGAGGGCGTCTACACACTCACGACATGGTGCGATGACCTCACGGGACTGGAGAACCACAACGTGAGCGACATGAGCTATGTGAATGTGTACGGTCCGAACAACAAGGCTCCGATCATCTCGAGCTACTTGGTGGATGACGACACGCCATATGTCGGCGCGACGACCACGTTCACGGTGCTCGCGACGGATTCTAACGGCGACCTGCTCACCTTGACCATCGAGTTCGGTGACGGCACGAGCGAGACCATCAACATGATCCAGGGCAACACATGGGTCGTCGAGCACGTGTACCCGCTCTGGGGAGCCTATGACGCGTGGCTCACCGTGACTGACAACCGGGCCACGCCTCTACAGGACGTCCTCTACATAGACGTGTCCCCGATGAGCTTCAGCCTGAGCCTCGCGGCCGGTTACAACTTCGTGACCGTCCCGTTGATCGGGTGGGGCTACACTGCGAACACGCTCGGGCTGGGCTTCGGTGATGTCATTTCAGGCTGGGACTCTGCGACGCAGACCTTCACTCAGGGATTCATCGTCGGTCTGTCCCCGCCCTCGACTGCGTTCGCCATAGAACCGAACACGGGCTACTGGATATACACAGCAACCGCGAAGAGCCTGCCGCTCTACGGAATGCTCCCGGCGACGGAGATGGTGAAGTCCGTGACGGTGCCGTCGGGCGGCGGCTATGTGTCCTTCGCTGTGAACTCGCTCAGCACGACCATGATGGCGAGCGACATCGTCGCGATGTTCTCTGGCACGATAACGCTGGTGGCCGCATACAACCCGGCTACGGGATCGTACCAGTCGTACATACCGATGTTCCCGCCGACGAACTTCGTCCTGACACCCGGACTGGGTTACTGGTGCTACTGCGCTGGGAGTGGAACGTTCACGTATACGGTCTGAGGAGAGGAGAATGAAGAACGGTAGTGGCAAGATAGGAATGGATGGCAGGGGCTCGAGGGTCGAGCCCCGCCATTCGAACGCGCAAACGACCCGGCTCATTGGGTCCTCTGCGAGCTGCATGAACGTCAGATCATCCCCGAAGGGTCTGAGGTCGGCATCCGCGACAAGGAGATACGCGAAG
>MGVW01000057.1 GCA_001800675.1 Euryarchaeota archaeon RBG_13_57_23
CGCTTCTGCCAGCATGTTTCGTTGGACCCGTTCATAGTGTGGTCCGGATCACAGGGAGCGAAGGCAGGAGGTGCGATGGACGCGAATATCGACGAACAAAGGAACACGAAGTCGCTGGCTAGGTTGCGAGGAAGGGACCGCACCATGTACGTCTCGGCAGTTCTACTGCCGCTGTTTATCGTCCTGAGCTTCTTGCCGTCCGCCGCGGGATGGCTTGGAACAGACTACATGGTGCTCATGCTAATCGTAGGCTCTTCCATCAGATACTTCTACCTCAACTTGTACGCGAGCAAAACAGCTGAGGAGGGCAGAAGATACACACGCCCACTGTACCTGACCTTGTTTTTCTTCGTAATCGCATTCATCCTGAGCACGGCGGTCTGAGATACAGCTGTGTGGCCATCCATGGCCAGGTGATGCCTACATGCGCTTCATAGAACCACCAGCTACGATTATCAACGACGAGAACTCAGACTGAGAACATTAATAGCCACGTCAAGGATAATACACGCATCCAGGTGGGCACATGGGATTCCTAGACAAGATGAAGTCGGTCGGGACCGCCATGACTGGCGGAGCCGCGAAAGTGAGCCTTGAGTACCCGCACCAGATGCTGAAGCCGGGCGACTCGATCAATGTGAAAGTGACCGTTGTATCGATGGGCAAGGAGGTCAAGTCAGGCGGGGTCTTCGTGGACATTCACGCGACCGAGGTTGGCGATGTGAAGTGCAAAACCTGCCAGAAGATGGTAGGCATCCGCAACGAGATTGTGAAGCAGGCGATAAACATCGCCCCTGCGTTCGTTCTCCAGCCGAACGAATCCAAGACCTTCGAGTCGACCATCCAGATACCGATGGGGCAGCCGACGTACCACGGCACCGTCAGGAACGAGTGGACCATAAGGGGAAGACTCGACTCGTTCGGGAACGACCCTGACTCTGGTTTCCAGGTAATCGAAGTCAGATAGAACAGAACCCCCCAACCGCTACATATCGAAAACTCAAGGCCGGGACACATGTGTCCCGGCGCACAACCCTTTTCCGACCGGGGCCTTTTTCAAGTCATTGTTCGTTGTCATCTCGATCTAGTCAAACAGGGCACCGAACATGTCACGCGACTCGAGAGCGAGGAGGGAAAAGAAGACCTCACGAACGATGGTGACAATGTACTGCACAACCCATCACGGTCCGGAAGCTGAGCTTTGCCCTGACTGCAGAGAATTGCTTGTGTACTCGGAGGCGCGGGTTGACCGATGCGTGTTCAAACGATCCAAGCCCACCTGCGCGAAATGTCCTGTGCACTGCTATGAAAAGACCATGCGCGCACGTATGAAGATCGTCATGCGGTATGCAGGTCCCAGGATGTTGGCGAGCCATCCGGCGCTGACAATCGCCCACATGATTGACGGACTCAGAAGACCGCAGCGATAGTCGATTCAGCTTCGCGCTTGTCTCTTCATGGTCTCGCTGCCGAGCAACAGTATCTCAAATCCGTTCAGCTCTCCCAGGATGATGCCTTGATCATCTACGACCGCAAGATCCTCGAGGTCGTTCTTGATCATCCTCTGGAGCGCAGTCATCAAACGGTCCTCTGGACTGACCGTGACAGCCCTCACCATGTACTCCTCAACCGAGAACGGCAACATCACGCGCTTTGTGCGTGTCTGAGGACGCGTCTTGTCAACGATAAGCAGAGAACCCTCGACGGCGGTCAGCATCTGCTTCAGACCGATCATGCCAAGCAGTCTGCGCTTCTCGTCGACGACATAAGCACTCCTGGTTCTCGGATCCGCAAGCACCCTGTCGACGACCTCATGCAACTTCATTTGCCTGGTGACGAGAATAGGATCAGATACGATCAGCCGGAACGCCTCCCTCACATATTTGTAAGACAGTTCGTCGGCGACTCTCTCGAACATTCCAGCACTGAGCTCTCTCTCCACGGAATCGAGGGCACTCCTGCCCAAAGAGGTCAACTTGTACTTCTTCCAGGTCCTGCGTCCAGGCTCCAACTGTTCAACGGCATGGCGCTTCTCCAATTCCTGCAATCCCGTGCTGATGTTCTGTATTGATCTTCCAGTGCTCCGTGATATGTCAGACGCCCCAAGGAACTGGCTGTGCCTGAAGGACCTGAGCGTCATAAGCCTCCGATCCGATCTGATGATCCATTTCGTCAGCTCTGTTATGTCGAAATCACCCATTCTCAACATCAGCCGCCTGGTTTCTCCCTACACTCGTTCCGCCTGTGAATAATGTCCCCGAAATATTTAATAGTTATTCACCATTATTCAATGATAGTCACAGGAACGCACGTTCGCTATCCCCACCGATAAGAGCGCGTTCGCGGGCGTTCCTTTGATTCCTCTTACAGGTGGCTTTCTGGTGGCACGGTCTCGAAAGCGTTCTGATAAGCCAATCTTCGCTGTCCTCGGAGCGGGCCACGGCGGTCTTGCGATGGCTGGGCACCTTGCCCTCATGGGCTTCCCGACAAGGCTCTGGAATCGCTCTCGCGAACGCACGGACCACGTCGTTGACAGAGGGGGTGTGGACATGGAGGGTATCGTCGAGGGCTTCGGAGAGGTCGAGCTCGCGACTGACCGCATTAAGCCAGTCCTAGAGGGGGCCGACATTGTGATGGTGGTTGTGCCCGCCTCAGGGCACAAGCTAGTAGCTGAGGCGTGCGCCCCGCACATAACCTCGAAGCAAATCGTTTTACTCAACCCTGGGAGGACCTTTGGCGCTTTGGAATTCCTCAACACGCTCAGGCAAAGCCGCGCGAAGGGGCGGCCAGTGATCGCTGAGGCGCAGACGTTCATCTATGTCTCACGTCACGTCGACGTGGCCAGAGCGCGGATTCTGCAGATCAAGAACTCCGTCCCTCTTGCCGCAATTCCCGCGCACAAGACTCCCACCGTGCTTGATTGGGTCCGCACGGCATTTCCACAATTCGTCGCCGCGAGCAACGTGCTTGAGACAAGTCTCGATAACATAGGTGCTATATTCCATCCTGGAGTGACAATACTCAACTCGGCAAGAATCGAGTCCACACATGGCGATTTTGAGTACTATCTTGAAGGGGTCTCCACCTCCTCCTCCAGGATTCTGGAATCCGCGGACGCCGAGCGAGTTGCTGTGGGTGAGGCGCTGGGAATTCATTTGCACACAGCCAGGCAGTGGCTGTATCTCGCCTACGATTCTCCAGGAAAAACGCTGTACGACGCAATCCAGGCAACTCCCGGATACAAGGGAGTCAGGGCTCCTGCGAGCCTCTCACACCGGTACCTTCTCGAGGACGTCCCCATGAGCCTTGTCCCCATGGTCTCGGCTGGACAACAGATAGGCGTGAAAACGCCCACTCTCAACGCGCTCATTCACATGGCGTCGCTGATACATCAGAGGGATTTCTGGCGGGAAGGTCGGACCATGCAGAGCATTGGCCTCAAGGGTCTCTCCGTGAAGAACATCAGACTACTCGCGGTCCAGGGGGTAAGGACCTGAAGGTTCTCGCGGCCGCCCTAGGTAATTGTGTCCACGTCGCGGGGGTTCAGGCATTCCTGGAGCTCGCCAAGACTGAAGGTTACGAGTCGATATTCCTCGGTCCTGCAGTTCCGGTCGAGAGACTCGTAGAGGCAATCAAGGAACACAACCCCGACCTTGTGGCGATCGGATATCGACTCAGCCCTGAGTCCGCTAAGATCATCCTTGACGAGCTGAAGATGCATCTCATCGCAGACTCCAGTCTTGCGAATCGAAGGTTCATGTTCGGCGGCACCCCACCAGTATCCGCCCTCGCGAAGGAATCTGGGCTATTCGAAGCGGTCTTTGACGGCAATCAGTCGCGGGATGAGATACTAGCTGCCCTGACGCGACAGCCGCATCATGAGGTCTCCAAGGCACTCGGCCAAGACTTGGAATCTCGCATCAGAGGATCCTATCCCTATCCATTGATCAGACACCATTTCGGCCTCCCGAGCCTGGAAGACACAATCACGGGCGCAAGAAGGATCGCCGAGTCTAGGATGGTCGACATACTCTCGTTGGCTCCAGATCAAAACGCACAGGAATCATTCTTCCGACCCGGAGAGATGGACGAGAAGCTGAGCGGAAGCGGGGGCGTTCCAATTCGCAAGCCAGAAGACCTCATGGCCCTCAGAGAGGCCACGCGCACGGGGAACCATCCTCTGCTGAGGTGCTACAGTGGCACAAGAGACCTGGTCAAATGGGGGGAGATGCTAAAGAGGACCATCGACGTCGCGTGGGGAGCCGTGCCACTATTCTGGTATAGTGAGCTGGACGGACGCTCACGAAGGACTCTAAAGGACTCTATCGCTGAGAATCAGCAGGCAATAAGGTGGTACGCGGACAACAGCATCCCCGTCGAGGTCAACGATTCGCATCAGTGGGCTCTGAGGGGCTGCGGAGACACGATAGAGCTGGCAGCTGCGTATCTCGCGGCCTACAACGCGAAGGCCCTCGGGGTGAAGACCTATGTGTGCCAGTTCATGTTCGACACGCCAAAAGGTATCTCGCCAGCGATGGACCTCGCAAAGATGTTGGCAAAGGCGAAACTCGTCGAATCGCTCGCTAGCGGGAGCTTCCATGTTGTCCGGATGGTACGTCCCGGGCTCGCATCAATGTCAACGTGGGGACACCTTGCCAAAGGTCAACTCGCAGCATCCATCTTCAATTCGATGGCTCTCAGGCCCCACATAGTCCATGTGGTGGGTTTCAGCGAGGCGGACCACGCCTCGACCGCTGAGGAACTGATTGAGAGCTGTGCGATCTCCAGAGGCGCCGTTGAGAAAGCGCTCCTCGGACTGCCCAGGATCGATGTTGATCCAGCAGTCAGCTCCAGGAAGGAGGCGCTGCTCGCCGATGTCGACCTGCTGATTGGTGCGATCAAGCGCGTGGGGCTGAAATACACGGGGGATCCTCTGACATCCCCCGATACGCTCGCGGAGGCAGTCAGACTGGGACTGCTCGATGCAGCTGACCTGCGTGGAGGAAAGATCGCCCGTGGAGCTATCGTGACCAAGATTATTGGAGGCGCGTGTGTAACCATCGACAAAACGAGTGGAAAGCCAATTGAAGAAGCCGAGAGAATCGACCAGTTGGCCTCGAGTGAGGAGGACCTGGACCTAACGGAGCTATGAGGTCCGGGAAGGGCACGTGATGGAATGCAAGGTTTGGCGGGGTGCTACGGAGAATGCGACAAGCATCTAGTCCAGAAGATGCTTGAAAGGATCAGACACAGGGGCCCCGACGCATCAAGAATCGTCCAAGGAGACGGTTTCGTTATCGGCTCTCGAGCGCTTGCTAGGCGTCTCGGAGGCGAGGCATCGTGCGTTGCTGAGGAGAACGGAGTTGTGGTGACTGCAGACTCGTATATTCTCAACAAACGCGAGCTCGTCAACGAGTATCTTGGGTCCGGTGCCAAGCCGGACATCGCAGATGTCCTGCTGCTCGTTGAAATGTACAGGTCAGCTGGCCTGAGCATGTTCGAGATGATTGACGGCGCGTATGCCGTTGCCATCGTGGACGGCGCGAAACTCATCCTTGCGCGGGACCGGTTCGGTATCAAACCACTCTATCATTCTGGCACTAGCAGGAACGGGACATACTCATCCGAGATGAAATCGCAGTTGGTCGTTGGCCCAGATTTCGAACCTTTCCCGCCCGGCAAGGTATTCTCACAGGACCAGGGGTGGAGGAGCATTGGCGCCTCCCCAGTCAAACAGGCGAGTGACAAGGAGAAACCTGAGGAGACCCTCAGGAGACTGCTCTTGCACAGCACAGATCAATGCATCGAGAATTCCGAATCGGTCAACATCCTGTTGAGCGGGGGCATCGACAGCAGTGTCGTTGCCGCCACGGCCTCGCTGACCTCAGTGGATATAAACTCAGTCTGTGTGGGTACCACCGACAGCGAGGACATCGAGATGGCCAGACGTGTGGCGGCTCACCTTGGGACGAACCACATGGAGAGGGTGTATGAGCTAGATGACCTTCTCCAGGCAATGGACGAGGCAATATACGCAGTCGAGAGCTTCGACTACCCCTTGGTCAGGAGCTCAGTTCCCAACTACATCGCCACGCATCTATTCTTGAATCGGAATCGCGTCACATTAGTCGGAGAGGGCGGCGACGAGATATTCGCGGGCTACTCGCACCTTCAGGGAGTCAAGAGCGACTCCAAGCTCAGGACCGAAAGGATGAGGCTGCTCGCTTCCGGGCACTCGACCGGATTCCAGAGAGTTGACAGAATGAACGCTTCCGCATGCCTTGACGGTAGGATGCCCTTCATGCACGCGGGAATTGTGGACCTTGGCCTCAGACTCGGACGCAAGGACCTCATCGGGACGGGCCCCAACCAGCACAAGCTGGTGCTCAGAAAAGCTTTCGAGAAGCTGTTGCCCAAGGAGGTCGTGTGGCGACCGAAGCAGAAGTTCAGCGAAGGAGCCGGATCGATGAACATGCTTCAGAAGTATGCCGAGGAGACAATCTCCGACAAGGAGTTCGAGAAGGAAAGGAAGACTTTGCCCAAGGGTCGCATTCGAACAAAGGAGGAGCTGATGTACTTCAGGAGGTTCCAGAAGTTCTTCCATAGCAAGAGCTGCTATGATGCTGTCGGCCTCACGGACAGTCATTAACTGAAATCATTTCTGATAATCACCTAGAAAACCACTTAAATGGCCAAGGCGGATAGTCAAGTTCCAGATTCAAATGAAATGCCGATACTGCGGTCAGCTGCTGGATGACAAAGCAGAGTTCTGCATCAACTGCGGGATGAAGATCCCTCTGACTCAGATCACCGTCGAGCCAGGAGCTAGGATCCCAGGCTCGCGGAGCCGCAAAGGCATCTCCGCATGGCTAAAGGGCTCAGTGATCGGAGGCGTTCTGGGAGTCGTCTTCATAATCATCGGTATCCTTCTGATCATTTCATCGATCGCGTCGTTCCTGGACTCGGCCGTGGGTGCAGGCGATGATCCCCTGGGTGCCGCGAAGGACATTCTGGGCGGTTTCGGAATCATGATCGTCGGTGCAGTCCTGATATCCATAGGTGGAACCCTGATCTTCTTCAGCTTCATTGGGTTCATCATCGGTGCAATCGACAGCAGGTAGCACCCTGTGGTTCCAGGAGATTCGCTGGCAAGAGCCAAATCATGGCTCGGAATCGGCATCGCGCGGCGCCTGAAGATGAAATTCGCTCAGGCACCGAGTCTCTGAGAATCAGGAGCTCACTTCTTCGTCGGCAGGCTTTCCTTGCCGGACATGCTTAGCACCTGAATCCTGCCTATGCATACCTTCTCGAGAGAGCTCTCATCGATCAGCTGTCTCTTGACCTTCTCGGGATCGCGCTCATAGCTCTCCACCATCGCTTCCAGCGCATTCGTCTTCTCGGAGTGGTCATCCAGGAATGTGACCCTGCCCTCGAACATGACCGACCTGTATCCGTATTCGCACTCGCCCTCGATGTACCCGATATCTTCCACAACCTGTCCCCAAACGAACGGATTGGCGCTCATCATGTCGATCTTCTTCCCAGCTCTTGCGCAATGGAAGTAGAAGCATTTCCTTGTCGGGTCGAACGAGTAATTGAGCGTGACGAGGTATGGCTTGTCGTCCTTGCTCATGGCGAGGGTCAGGTAATGCTGACCTTTGATCACACCCAGCATTTCTGCTTCGGTCCCGATTACTAGATCCTTACGTCTCAGGTGGTACGGTTCCGTATACGTCATGCCTCCTTGTGTGTGTGCTCGTGGCGATGGGGCTCCGGTTCGAAGTTCACTGGCCTCAGCGCGCCAAAAGCCGATGCGAGGGCCTCGGTCAGAGTCGGATGTATGATTTGCGCGCGCGCGAGCGGCATATAGGTCTGCGCCTCGGAGTTCATCAGGTTGACGACCTGCTGGACCAGGATGGAGGCCTGAGGCCCGACAACCGTAGCCCCGAGTATCCTCCGTGACGGATGCTCGACGATGACCTTGACGAATGCCTCTTCGTCGCCGTAGGCGTAACCCATGGCCGTGTCGAAATACCTGGCGAACCCGACCATGACCTTCCGGCCAGCCTTCGCGTCTTCCTCCGTCATCCCGACCTGCCCGACCTGAGGATCTGTGAAGACCGCATGAGGCACTGCGTGCAGGTCGACCGTGATCTTCTTCTCAGCGAACAGGTTGTATCTTACGACGGAGGCCTGGTAGTTTGCTGTGTGCCTGTACATGTTCCTGCCCAAAGCGTCACCAAGCGCGTAGATATTCGGCTTCGTTGTCTCCAAGAACTGGTTAGTCTGAACCCAGCCTTTATCGTCCATCTTGACGCCAGTCTTCTCAGGCTTCACCCAATCCGAGTTGGAGCGAACGCCAGTGGCCACGAGCAGGTGCTGGGCCTCGACCGTCTTCTCACCGGACTGCGGGTCCCGAATCGTCACAGCGACCATCCCGTTTCGGCTCTCTACGCTGAGCGTGTCGGTCGCAGTATGCACTTCGACGTGGTCAGAGAGACGCTTCTTGACCATGGCGCTCGTCTCAGGTTCCTCATGGGGAAGCAGGACGGGGTTCCTTCCGACGAGAGTCACCTTCGTCCCGACAGCTGAGAAGAAGTGGGCGAACTCGCACCCGATGTAGCCTCCTCCAAGTATCACGATGCTGTCTGGACGTTCCTCGATATCGAACACGGTCCTGTATGTGTGATATTTGACCTTGTCCAGGCCAGGAACTGGAGGTATCTGCGCCCTGGCACCAGAGGCAATCACGATCCTGGGTGCCTTGATGGTCTGATCTCCCACCTGCATCGTGTAGTCCGAGACGAAACTCCCGATGGACGTGTACAAATCGATCTCGCGGACGCTCTTGACTCCTGCCTCCAGCTCGCGCCTCCCTGTCAGCACTATGTCCCACATGCGCTTCTTGATCAGAGCATAGTCTGCCTTCTCGAGCCGGAGCGACACGCCGGCCTTCTGAGCGGCCTCGGCCTCTCGAACGCTATCAGCAACATGGATCAGCACTTTGGACGGTATGCAACCCCTGTTGAGACATGTGCCTCCGAGGGGGCCTTCCTCGACTATGGCGACCCGCAAACCCCTCTGTAATGCGACGTCCACGACGTTCATGCCGGCCCCTGTGCCAATTACAATGAGCCCGTACTCCTTCACGTCTATTCCCCGACAAGGAATGGCTTCGGGGGTCAAAAGCGTTCATACGAACATCTTCGACAAATCGTGGAAAAAGCTCTAGAGGAAGGACGCAATCTGTCCCGTCGATACGGATGGTCGACACTCAGTCGGAACTAGTACGCACCTTCACCATAGACACAGAGCTGTCGCATTCACAGCTCATGGCGTTTCCCAAGTTCATCCGCGAGCACATGACCTTCGGGGCGCTCCCAGGCTTGAAGATGAGCGGCCTCGAAGCGTATGCGAGCTCGGGCGGGCACTACATGGAATTCAAGTCTGGACCCCAGAGGAAGAGCTACGAATGCTCAGTCCGAGTCTATCTGGAGCGGCCTATCAAGGTCGAGCTCCGTTCATCGATGGGCAGGGACCAGGAGTTCGAGAAGCAGCTCGAGAATGTCCTCCTGATGGTCGTTCAGTTCTTCGAGGAGGAGGCGAGGAAGTCCACGCTGTATGTGGCCTTCATGCCCGGAAGCCCCAAGACCGCGCAGTTGAGGCAAAGAACGTCGGGCGTTCGCAACATCTTCATGGGCAACATGATCAGCCTCTTCTTGTTATCGATACTCATCGGAATCGCCGTTTTCTCCATCATGAGCGCACTGGGCTTCGGCCTATACGCGCCGATTGTCATGATCGCCCTGATGCTGACCCTGGTTCTATCAGCAGGTAAGATATCCTCACTCGGGACCCCATGGAAGATCACGAAGAACTCCCGCGAGGTCGTCATAGTCCAGCACCAGGTACCCGAGGGAGCGCTGCAGTTCTACGTTGGCGAATACAGGGACAAGATCAGGGCGGCCAAGCAGAGTCTGTTCACGATGTTCGCTAGTTATTCCGGAGAGATCAAGTCAGAGACCGTCGCACAGGAGTTCGTGAAGGCTGGAATTCCCGCCGACAAGAGCGATTTCCTCGTTCGCAGGGTGGATGTCTACGGGATAGTGGAGCGGGTGGCACGGAAATTCGACTTGTCCGTCCCGACGATAGTCATAAGTCACGATCCGAGGCCGAACGCGGCGGCCACGGGGTTCACGAAACAGCTTGCGACCATGATCGTCACGATGGGCCTACTGGTTCAGCTCGATGACGAAGAGATAGAGCTCGTCATGGGCCACGAGCTGAGCCATCTGCGCTCTGGCGATCCGGTCGTGTTGTTCTCACTGGTAGTGGCAGAGTACTTCGCCAGAGTGTATGTCCTGTTTGTCTACGTGACTCCACTGATGCAGATACCCGGACTATTGATAGTGTACTTCATCGGCGTGTTCTGGGGGATCTTCTTCTTTGGTAAGTTCCTGGAGACCCGAGCGGACCTCGAGGCAGCGCTCATACTCCAGAAACCCAAGGTGATGGCTGAATCCCTGAAGAAGATAGGCTTCAGAAGGCTCGTGCTCGAGGAGCGCTTCCTCGAACCTGGTGGGAGCAGGCTAGGCGAGTGGCTCAGGATGGACCCGCACCCGCCGCTCTACTTCAGGATCCAGAGGCTCGAATCTTTGGATCTGGTCAACCCGCCGAAGCACCCGTTCCTGAGTTCGGTCCGCGCGGTCACCTCTGGGTTTGTGAACTCACGGAGAGTGCCTTGAAAGCGACCTCCCCCAACTGTTCGTGGAATCATTGATTACTGGATAGGATGTTGTTCTCCCGGTGATCGAATGGGGAAGCTAGAGCTGCCGATGCCTGAGATGGGCAAGGGCTTGAAGGCGGCCGCCAAGGACCTGGAGACGAGAATCAGAGCGCATGTGCCCGCGGAGTTCAGGGAATCTGTCGCAGTGACCGCGTTCAAGAGGGGTAAGGTGACTGGCCTGGCCATCGAGTACGACGACCGGGCGGAGAACCACGTCTACGCTGCCATCGAGTATCCAGTCGGTGGCTGCAAGGGGGAGTCCATCGACCCGTGTCGCTGAACTACCTCTTCTTGTGCACTGGACAGGGCATCCCGAGCCTGCAATACCTGCACTTCTCCTGAGGTACCGGGGGTACGGGTCCGACCATGTGGCCGTATTTACGTCTTGGAATAATCGCTCCCCCTAGGAGCAAGGTCAATGTCTTAGATAAATGCACCCCTGGCTTCACTGCAAGCGCGGGATCATGATGTTGAATACACAGCCCTTGGTGTAGTCTCCTGGAACTATGTCCGAAACCCACATGCTGCCTCCGTAGCGCTCCACGATGTTTCTTGCAGCTGCGAGCCCTATCCCGAACCCTCCCGCAAGCTCCGATTTAGAACTCTTGGACAGCCGCAAGACCTCACTCTTTATGTGGTGTTGGATCAAACGGCCTGGCTGGGCCACCTTGACCCACCAGTAATCCACCTTCCTATCCCGCCTGACCTCCGCACTTATCGAGAGAGCGTTCTTCTGCATGGTCTCGCTGAGGCTGGTGCTGTAGAACAGGTTGACGAAAACCTCCTTAAGCAGCTCGTCCGCCCTCACAAGCATGACCTCCTCGGGCTGGAGGCTGACCTCGAACGTCATCCCCTTGACATGCGACCTGTCCCTGACCTCCACAATGGCAGAGTCGATGGCCTTCCGCAGGTCCATGCTCCTGAACGCCTTGGGCGGGCCTTCCCTCAGCCTGGACAGAACCCGGACCATCTCGATCAGGCGCATTATGTTCTCCACCTGTCGCGCGGTCTTATCCGCCATGGACGCCACAACTGGGTCGATGTCCTTCTTCGACCGTATCGACTCGAAGTAGGCCGTTATGGGCGTAGCGTAGTTCGCTATGTCGTGCGTCAGAAGATCCATGTGCATCTCGACCTGGTCCCTTTCATCCGTGATCTCCTTCAGCAGCCTTGCGTTCTCGAGCGCGACGGCCGCGTGGTTAGCGAACAGGATGGCGATCTCCAAATCCTCTTGCGAGAAGCTCGCCGGCGGATACCTCATGAGTTCGATCACGCCGATCGTCTCCTTCTTGCCTGCAATCGGGACGGCCAGCATCCGTGTGTGAGTCTGAGGCGTCCCAGGGATGTACTCCGCACGAGGATCGGCCTCGGAATCCAATATTATCTCAGGCTTCCTCGTCCTGCCGACATAACCAACTATTCCTGTGTCCGCCGAGAAGTCCCGGTCCGCCATGACCTCGCTCGCGTAGTGGCCCGATGCGAACACTGGACTACACGTCCGCTTCGACCAGTCGAATACGTACAACGCGAGCTCGTCGCAGGGGACCAGCTCAGCGACTCTGTTGGCGATTATCCTGTATATCTCCTCGGATTCCATCTCCTGCTGGACGGCCGCGGCCGTCTCAATGAGCACCTTCTGCGCCCTTGACCTCGTCTGCATCTGCTGGAACATCCTTGAGCTCTCGAGGACCCAGGCGACCTGGACCGCCAGTCCTTCGACAACATCTATCTCGACCGGAGTCAACGGCACTATTCTTGAACTGTCGCCCACCATGAACAGACTGTCGATCATGCCGCCATAGGCAATGGGCGCGACGACGGTGTTGGTGAAAGACAGCTTCGTCGGAGTCTTCTTCTTGCGCGGAGAAGAATCGAAGGACGCGGAAGTTGTCTTCATCGACGATATTGTGTCGGCCGCAAGCGGCACAGCGGCTACCTGGAAAACGGAGTCCTTGGCGAGCGTGATGCTCTTCGCGGAGCTGGACAAGCATGTCAGCTCCTTCGAATCTTGGGAGTACTTGAAGATGGCCACGAAGTCGGCATCGAAATAATCGAGAACGCTCTTGCAGAACCGCGCGAGGGCCTGGTCGAACGAGTACGTGGAGCCCGGGGCGCCGGGCATGCACAATGACAGGGACGCACGCATGTCGGCGTACTGCTCCACAAGCAAGAGAGTCTCCTCGATGCTCCGGTCAATCATCGAGTCCAGGGCGAGCTTCGCCCTGGTCTTGTTCAGCAGAGGCAGGTCGTGTTTCACTACACTGAGCATCGCGTCCCGGAGGAGGGTCTGTCGCTTGACGATCGCTGCGAAGTTGATCTGCCCGCCGTGCTCCGCCCTGATTGCGCTCTTGAGGACCTCATGTGAGCGTTGCTCGTTCGGGTTCTCCGCGCGCATGATCAGAGCACCGATGAACGCCATCATCCTGTCCGTGCGCACCTGTTCGGACACGTCGAGATCCGCACCTCTTAGGTACAATGATTTCGCGGTGCTTAGGGCCCAAAGGTCGACAATCCTGCCGATGTTGGCCTTGAGCACATCGAAGACCGCTTTCATGTCACTCTGGGAGCTAGCTGCGAGAGTTCGTTCTACAGGTATGAGTATCTCCTCCAACTCCTTGGGGGGGTGTTCGCAGTCTTATGTCTCTTTAGGTTTAAATCGCTTTTCCAGAGGAACTGCAGCTATCTATCCGATCATCGATAACACCGTCATCCCTCTCTGGCCTCGCCCTGAGAAATCCCAAGATATTCGTTAGCTCGAATACGCTTATATTTGTTCAGCAGATAGCGACGTACTGGAGTTGTATAGCCGATGTCGACACAACACGCTTCGGTGAAGACCTTACTTCTGACAGGGAAGCAGGTCAAGAAGCTCCTCGAGATGAAGGACGTACTCGGAGCGGTCGAGAACGCCTTCAGGCACAAGGGGCTTGGAAAGGTGCAGATGCCTGCAAAGGTGTACCTTTTCTACGAGAAGTTCAACGGCGACCTCAGAACGATGCCCTCGTACGTCGAGGACATGGATGTCTCCGCGGTGAAGATCGTCAACGTGCACCCGGACAACGCGAAGAACTTCGGAATGAGGACTGTAATGGCTGTCCTCGTCCTCGTGAACCCGCACACTGGCGCTCCCCTGGCATTTATGGATGCGACCCACATAACCGATATGAGGACCGGTGCCGCGAGCGGAATAGCGTCGAAGTATCTTGCAAGACCGAACCCGAAGATCCTGGGCATCATCGGGGCTGGGAACCAGGCCAGGACCCAGATGCTCGCTCTGATCACTCAGTACGGCCACTTTGACGAGGTCAGGGTGAATGACCTGTACCCCGAGAAGAGCAAAGCGCTGGTACGGGAGTTCAGGAGGAAGTACAAGGAGCAGGTCGGTAAGTTCAAGGCGGTCAACAACCCGAGGGACTGCGTCGTGGACTCCGACATCGTCGTAACAGCGACCGCGTCCAGAACACCGATCGTGATGGACGAGTGGGTGAAGGCCGGAACTCACATTAACTGCATAGGCGCGGATGCTCCTGGCAAGCAGGAGATGGATCCGAAGATACTGAAGCGTGCTCGCCTAGTCATCGACGACTGGGAGCAGGCCTCCCACTCGGGCGAAATCAACGTACCTCTCGCAAAGGACGAGCTGACCAGAGATGATGTCAACGCGGAGATTGGGCATATCGTCGCAGGGTTGAAACCCGGCAGAGAGAACGACGAGCAGATCACCGTCTTCTGTTCGACCGGTCTGGCCATCCAAGATGCTTTGACGGCGAAGATTGCCTACGACACCGCAATCTCCCAGAAAATCGGCAGGTACATGCAGATAGTTCTCTGAGTCGAAAAAACAACCGAAGAAGCCCATTGGGCTTCTTCGATTCTTGTCTCTGCCTTTGTGTCAGGTCAACCCTCTGCTCTTGGCTATCCTGTCGGGGGCAACCTTCGCTAGTAGGTAGAGCAGGGCGAAGCCACCCGCGAGAATGCTCACAGTGAGGATTATCAGTATGTTTTGGGGATATGCGCTCATCAGCCATAAGACGGACAAGATCACGATGTCGCCGCTCAATCCTGCCAGGGCGATGAGCGTGTATCTCCTTCTGATCTCGTCGATACTGGCTTCAGGATCTTCGTACGCCATTGGCATCCAATAGGAGCGGCGAGATATCTATGCTCTGGTTCCTGTTCACGGGAGACAGACAACACGACCAGATGTGCTCCTGCGCTTCACCGTCCGAGCATGTGACAAATGAAACTGAGACCGTCGACTCGACGCGTGCCGATATCAGTGCAGGAAAGACCCTTATACAAGTTCGGGCAGTAGTTCTGAGGCCTCGGATGTGGGTTCGAGGCTGATGGAGGAAGACAGGTGTTATACATCTGGACGGCAGAACTGAAAGAGGGAAAGGAGAAGGAGTACAAAGCGTGGTCATTGAAGAACATGGCAGAATACAAGAAGAGGGCCCCCACAGGGTGGAAACTAGTGGGCGCGTACGGCACGACTATGGCCCTGGCCAAGTTCGATGTCGCATGGATCTGGCAGTTCCGGAAATGGAGCGACGTCGACGCATTCTTCGACCTAGAGGACAAGGTCTTGGACAAGTTGATGGACGAAGAGAACAAGTTCCTGTTGCCAGGGACGACGAGAGGCGTCGTGATACGCGAAATGGAAGACTGGCTCATGCCGATCACGAGAGTGAGGAAGAAGTAGCGAGGACGAACTCACATTCTCAGGGAGCACCCAAACCCTTTGCGTTTTTCCTCATGGGTTGACCCGTCAGACAGCAACACCCTTTTTGTATCACCCTCGGGATTCGGAGGTGATGATCTGCCTCGGCATCGAAGGGACCGCCCACACGATAGGAGTGGGAATAGTCGACCAGGACTGCAGAGTCCTGGCCAACCTGACCAAGATGATCGACGGCTCCAAGGGAGGAATTCATCCCAGGGAGGCAGCCAATCATCATGCGGAGAACGTCGTGCCGCTCATGCACGAGGCGGTCGCAAAAGCGGGAATGTCGTATGACGACATCGACCTGGTTGCGTTCTCGCAGGGCCCCGGTCTCGGACCTTGCCTCAGGACTGCCGCCACAGCTGCTCGTTCGCTGGCACTGGCCCTCGATGTCGACCTGATTGGTGTCAACCACTGTGTCGCTCATCTGGAGATTGGACGGAAGGTCACTGGCTGCAAAGATCCAACACTCCTGTACGCCTCCGGAGGGAACACGCAGGTCATCGCGTATTCCGGTGGCAGGTACAGGGTGTTCGGTGAAACCCTAGACATCGGCATAGGCAACATGATCGACAAATTCGGCAGAGAGACTGGCCTGCCTTTTCCTTCAGGCCCTCAGCTGGAGAGACTGGCCAGGGAGGGCAAGGAGCTGATAAATCTGCCGTACAGCGTCAAGGGGATGGATGTCGCTTTCTCCGGTATATTGACGGCCGCTGTCCAACTGCAGAAGCAGGGCAAGAGGATGGAGGATATGTGCTTCTCGCTCCAGGAAACGTGCTTCGCAATGCTCGTCGAGGTAACCGAGAGGGCGATGGCACATGTTGAGAAGAACGAGGTGCTCCTGGGCGGAGGAGTCGTGCAGAACAAGCGCCTTCAGGAGATGGTGCGGATCATGGCCGAGGAGCGTGGCGCCAAGATGTTCGTACCCCCGGCTTCACTGTGTGTAGACAACGGGGCAATGATCGCGTGGACCGGAGTCGTAATGCATGGTGCTGGTCTCAGGACCAAGCTCGAGGATAGTGCTGTCCGCCAGAGGTTCAGGACGGACGAAGTCGACCTGCCCTGGATGAAGGAAACCACCTAAGGCATGATGTCCGATGGCTCGATGAAGTAGAGGGAGAACTGCTTCTCTCCGGCGATCTCCTTGGCCTCCTTCTCGACCTGTCCCTTCGAAATGCTCGTGGCGATGACCTTCTGCTGAAGGACTGCGATCCACTGGTTGGGGTAGTCCGTGATAAGATCGATGTAGTTCTCCTTCAACCACTGATCGTTCTTGATATCATCCTGGCTCTCTTTCACTTCTTCGTTGTTCATCGGCATCTGTTCCACCACGCGACCCCGAACACGCTCCGGGGATTCAATGACATTCTCCCTGATCGGCCGCAGTCTATCTGAGCTGGAGACCAACGATCTCGTCGACAGCCGCCAGGAACTCGTCCTCTTTGCCTTCGTCAATGGTCGCCCCGGCGGCGACCGCATGCCCTCCGCCTATTCCCCCGAACTTCTCGGCTGCCTTCTTCAGCGCGGCCGAGAAATCAAGCCCCTTCGAGACGAGATACTTCGTTCCGCGGCTCGAGACCTTGACGCTCCCCTTGACCTTGGAGAGCGCAAGCGTGGGCTTCGACTGATCGAGGATGTACTGCATCGCAAGTCCACATTGCGCTCCAGCCAGTGAAGGATCAGGGGCTTCGAAGTACTGTATGTGGCTCTTATGGATGACTCCGCCCGCCTCTATCTCAGTAAGGCGGGTGAGTATCTTCCCGTTGTATTCCCGCCTGAGCTCTGACGCGCGGGCAAGAGCCTCTTTGTCTCCCATGCACATCGCTATCCCCAGACCCTCGTAGTTCATCCGGCCGCAGGCGTTCAGCAGGTCCGCGAGGTCGAAGGCGGTGATGTTCATCGAAGGAATCCAATGTACATCAGTCACGAGCTCCTCTACTGTCTCCGGCCTGCATCCTTGGCCCATAAGCCGAAGCGAGAGCATCGACGTCAACTTCCTCCTGTGGACATCGTCCAGTGAGCCCATCGGGTGATCCGGGTTGAGCCTCATCGATTCGAGGAATGCCATGACGTTGTCCTTCCGCCCCGAAAGGCCGACGAAGTACGGATCCGCGGAGTCTGCGATGGCGTCCGCAATGGTGGTCCCCTTCAGGTTGAGACCCCTCTGGACCTCTATGAACCCCTTCTCCCGGGCGTAGTCCAGTATCTGCTGGTTAACGGATTTCATGCCACCCATGTGCTGTCTGTCGCCTATCATGCCCGCTATCGCGATGGGAGACAGCTCCCAGTTACAGGGATCCATCATGACAGCCAAGAGGAACGAAACTGTCGACGCGCAGGCCTCGGTCATGCCGTCCAGACCGAAGAAGTGCGGATTAACTTGGACTATCTTCTTGGACTTCCTGATGGGCTTGTGGTGGTCGAGCGCGGCCACCTTGGCCTTCAAGGTCTCGAGCCCGTCGATCTGGCCTGAACCCATGTCGAGAAATAGGATTGCCTCGTTCCCCTCTTTCGCGAGGCTCTCTAGGACCTCCTTATCCAGGCTCTTGCTGATCGTCAGGTGGAACTGTTTCTTCGCACGGGAAAGAGCTCCCACGATGACAGCCGCTGCCGCGAGCCCGTCTGCGTCATAGTGCGAAACTACCCTGAGGAAGCTCGCTGAGTTGACCACCTTGACAGCGTGCTTGAGGCTGTCGGAGAACTCATCCGGGAGGGCTATGCTCCCGTTCATAGAATCATCACTCTACTTGCAGTGCGGCCGTGTCGAGCGCGTAGTTCCACGACTCCGGGATGACGCCCTCGCGCTTGTAGTACTTCACCAGCCGCCTGATCTTGGATTCCAACAGATGCCTGCCCCTGAGATTGTGAAGATCCTTCGGGTTCTTCGAAACATGCGATGTCATAGAGACCGCGCGCTTCATGAGCGCCTGCAGGTCCTCAGGCAGTTCCGATTTGATGTTCTTCTCTGCCAGGATCTCCTTGATGCTCTTGCCCGCCACTAGCCTCACGTTCGGGATCGCGTGTTGGTCTCTCAGAACTAGACCTATCTTCGCCATCGACATTCCCTCGCCCGCCAGCTTCGCTACGAGGTCCTTCACTTCGTCCGCCGACGACTGCACCCATTTCGGGTTCTCCGTCACGAGCGGTTTCTTGGACCCCGACGAGCCCTTCCTGCTTGAATGCATTCTTGACATTGCCT
>MGVW01000058.1:0-29837 GCA_001800675.1 Euryarchaeota archaeon RBG_13_57_23
GATGGAGCGCACGGAGGAACGCAACGCCGTGCGCGACGTGAACCTCGCTACTCGCAAGGCGCTTGACGACAAGGTCAAGAAGGACAAGGTCGCAGACGATGCGCTCGCGATGCTCCTCAAGAAGGGGAAGGTACAGATTGGTTAGCTGGGATCGTTGCCTTCTCGTGGAATTCTGCCCCAGTCATCGTGCTGGTAATCCTTCCGTCGACAATCGTCATCACAGTATCAGCGATCTGACCAATGCGTTGATCATGCGTCACGATGACCACTGTCTTCTTGTAGTCGTCCCTGAGCTTCTGGAACAGATGAAGTATCTGCTGGCCCGTGGCAGTGTCCAGCTCTCCCGTCGGCTCGTCCGCAAGGATTATGGGAGGGTCGTTCGCAAGAGCGGTCGCTATCCCGATCCTCTGCTGTTCTCCACCCGACATCTCGTCTGGCCTGTGAGTTCCTCTGGGTTCCATGTCGACCAGCTTCAGGAGCATTGCCGACCTGCTGGTCATTTCCTCGGAGTTCTTCCCGGCCAAGCGCATGGGCAGCTCTATGTTCTCCCTGGCGGTGAGCGTCGGGACGAGGTTGAAGAACTGGAACACGATGCCCACCCGCTGGCGCCTGTGCTTCACGAGGTCCGCATCCGAGAGATCCACCAAGTTGACGCCGTCGATGTTGATCGAACCTGCAGTCGGACGGTCCAGGCCCCCGATTATGTTCAGCAAGGTCGTCTTGCCACAACCGGAAGGCCCCATGATCGCGAGGATCTTGCCTCCGCCGATTGTGCAGTCCAGGCCCCTTAGGGCGATGACTTCCGACTTGCCGGTCTTGTACACCTTGATGATGTCCTTTACGACTATGTCTCCCAGTTCAACCACCTCGGATCCTGAGCACTTCAGCCAACTTAATCTTGCCCGCCCTGCTCGTGGCGACCAGTGAGGCGACGATAAGGGCTCCTACCGACGCGACAACGATCACGGCACTGATCCAGGTGAAGAGCATCTCCCTCGGAACGACAGAGGACTCGCCCGCGTAGAGTGACTGGAAGAGATATGCGGTCAGGAGGCCCACGCTGGCGCCGACGATGAGGCCCAGCACCATGAGCGTAAACGATTCGCCCATGAGTATCTTCCGTATCTGGCCTGCCGAAGAGCCTCTCGCCATGATGCTGGCCAGCTCCTTCTCCCTGTCGTTGACGGCAACGAATATCAGTATCCCGACGCCAATCGTCATGATCGCGACCGAGAGCACGTACTCCATGTACAGGAAGTCGGTGAGCGCGCGGAAGGCGGGATCGTTGTTGAGCTCCTCCATCCTTTCGTCCACGGTGATCGAGTAAGGGGACATCCCAGCGTCCGTGAACACATGATCGATGTCGTCCGCGACCGCAGCCTGTTCGTAGCCGTCTAAGACTTCGACGAACGCGCCGTATGCACTCACGATTTCGGTGCGATTCTGTGCAGGCACGAAATCTAGCGCAGATTTGTCCATGTAGATGCTGTAGGACTCCAGGCCAGGCAGGCTCTTCACAATCCCGATGACATATCCCCAGTAGTTCACGAATTTGTAGTCGTAGAAGCCGCTCGAGTAGTTCGTCAAATCGAGCATAAGTGGGATGTCATCGCCCACGGATATCCCATAGTCCTCCGCAATCCATTGTGTTATGAGCACCGTCCCGTTTAGGTCGGCGAGATCCTCGAGCGAGCCGCGTCCGCCCTCAACGAAGTAGAATCCATCCGGATGGACGGTATCCTCGTATGCCAAGGCATCGAATGCTATCGTCTGTCCTCCGTAGTATCCCCCGTAGTATCCGTACGAGACTCTCACCGCCTCGTAAAGAGAGTGGCTCTCCACGCCTTCCACCGAACCTATCTCCTCCAGGATCGCTGGGTTCAGCTGCTCAGGCGCGCCTCCCCAGTAGTAATCAGACTGGGTCTTGATGTCCGCGCCCACCTCGAACTGAATCAGGTTCTCCTGATAGCGCATGGTCGATTCCATAGTGACAGATATGAAGAGTCCGAAGGCGAGCGAGAGCGCGATGATCAGGCACAGGTTGGATGCGCGCCTTGGGTTGCGCACGATGTTCTTCTCCACGAGGTAGTGAAGCTCCTTCGTCCAAGGCCGCACGATGAACGTCAGCTTCGAATACAGCTTCCTCGACCCTCTCGTCAACAGCCTGATGACGCTCAGCGAGAGGAGGAACGGCATGAGCGGAAAGATGACAATGCCGACGAGAATCAGTATGCTGAGAATGAGTCTCGTGATCCATGACACATTCTGCAGATTGTCGGTCCAGTCGAACCCGACCCAGATGCTCAAGATGCTGATTATCGACAAGGAGAGGAAGATGATGTCCATCCTCGGTTTGTAATCTATCTGGACCACGGTGGGCGAGTAATAGCGGAGGGCCTCTTTGACATCCGCCTTCGATATCTTCTTGTAAGGTCTGTATGAGGAGGCAGTCATCAATGCGATCCCGAAGAGGACCGAGTAGATGATCGTCCATTCAGAGATCATGAAGTCGCTGGCGATGGCGCTACCTTCGCCTTCGTATGAGAAGATCGTGGCGGCATCCAGAAGGAATCTGCTCACGAGTACGCCCAGCACGAGTCCGAGCACGCCCGCGAAGGTTCCGAGAAGGAAAGACTCCGTCAAGAGGGACGTGAAGACCTGTCTGTTGCTAGCTCCGCGGGATTTCAGGATGGCGATCTCCCGTTTCCTCTCGCTGATCCCGAGATCGATGCCGACGATCGATAGATACGCGCCCAGCGCGACGACCGGAAGGGAGAGAGCGACGAACAACGGTTTGATGCCCTCCATCCTCGGGATCAGGTCGTATAACGGGTAGACAAGCTCGCTATCGTTGACCATGAAATCGTAACGCATGCCTATCCTGTCCAGTTGGATCTTCAGCTGCTCCAGGCGGTCCAGGCTGCCCTGAAGGTCTGCCAGGTCGATGATATTGTCTCGGTCCACCCAGATGTAGTAGCTGACGGTCGGGCCCCAATGCTCCATGAAAGCGGTTGCTGGGACATCCACAAGCGGGAGATCCGCGAGGTTGAAGACCACTGGGTTGTAGACGCTCTTGAAGTCTATCCAACCCGGGTCATCAGAGTGGTCGACGTAGCTCCAATAGTAGTCGTCAGACCACGAGGACTTGTCCTGAGTCCAGATCTTGGATATCTCGAAGCTCAGGTTGAGATACAGAGTCGTATAGGTGTAGTTGCCCCATGGATCGGTTTCACCAATCCAGTTCTCGATTCTGCAGATTATGTTGTCGCCAACCGTCAGATTCAGCTGATCAGCCACGTACCCGGGTATCGCGACGGTCCCTGGGTCTGGAAGCTCTCCGTCCACATGGAATGCGGAGAAGAACCGACCATAGTCCTGAGACAGGAACATGAGCGTCCCTGAGTAGTTGTACAGCCAAGGAGTGTCATCCTCGAGGGTTTCCCCCAGGCTGTTCGAGTAGTACCATCCGGAGCCTGTGCCAAATGCGGTAGCGTCGACCACGTCATCCACGGATTCTATCGCGGCGATGCGCTCCGCGACATAGGACTCGTTGACGCCGTGAAGCGGGCTCGTTCTGCCCCATGCGACGAAATCGACGGGTATCTTGTCGAGTCTTGACCGGAGGAGTCCCATGCCAGAAGAATCGACTGCGATCCACGAGCCAGAAATGAGCGAGAGAGCGATGACGATGCCAGCTATCGCGAAGAGAGACCTACGTTTGTTCCTGATCACTGACCCGATAGGGTAGTTGAAGAACGATAGGAAGCTCACCCAGTCCGCTCCTCCTCGCACTGCAAGGACTCGGTTGCTATAGGAATCTTGTGGTTGCGTTGATTTCGGCGACGACGATCACTTCTTCCTTCGGAACACTAGGAGCGACGCAGTTGGCTCAACCCTCACGACCTCGCGCTGAATCCTGGCCAGCTCCTCTTTCGGCTTCTCCTTCGCCTTGTCTTTCTCCTTCTCTTTCTCCTTCTCCGTTTCCTTGCCAGGCTTCTTAGGAGGTTCCTTCTTTGGAGCATCTTTCTTTGGGGGCTCCTTCTTCGGAGCCTCTTTCTTCGGAGGTTCTTTCTTTGGAGCTTCCTTCTTTGGAGGTTCCTTCTTGACAAGTGGCCTCTTGAAGAGCCCCTTCTTCGCAGGCTCTTTCTTGGGAGCTTCCTTCTTTGGAGGTGCCTCTTTCTTTGGTCGCTCCCTGAAGAGTCCTTTCTTCTTAGGCTTCTCCTCTTTGGCCTTAGCTTTCTTCTCGGGTCTGCGGGCAGGTTTGTGTTTGGGTTTAGGCCTGGGCTCTTTCTTGACCTTCACTGGCTTTGAAGGTATCTTCCTTGACCGTTTCATCTCGACTGGTTCGGGCGGCGTCCGGTCGACCGGTTTGAGATCGGGGATGTCCTCTGGTTCAATCGGTTCTGCATTCTTTATGACCAGCGCCTTCTCGACTTCGAGGGAGGATGGCGGGACCTCTAATGGCGTCTTCCCGGGCGGTGGTGCGCGAGGCGCGGGCCACTCATAACGGTCGGTTGGCGGAGGACCATATGTCATGTCGGCGGGCGGCAGCATTGGAGGAGGCATCTCGAGGGTGATTGGCCTCACGGGCTCGACGCGTCTTGGCTCGACCCTCCGCGGTCTCTCGGGAGGAATGGCGGTCCAGGAAGCAGGAGCACGGGCCGGTTTCGGAGCAGGTTCTGGCGCGGGGGGAGGTGGAGTTGGGGCAGTGATAGGCGGAGGCCTCTGTGGGGCCCTGCCCTTCGAGACATACAACTGTTTCCCATTCACGATCCTGAAGTGCACTCGCTCGGTTTCCATGAGCAGCGCAAGGGGCAGCACCAGATCTTTCTCCCGCATCTGGGTCTCCTCCTTCAACCTGTCAAGCGAAGCCCCTGGGGGCTCCGTCACCGAGAGGATGACATTCATCACGTTGTTGATATCGAGATGCTCTTTTCCTGGCACCACTTGGATCTTCGTCTGCTCGTCGACTATGCTTGCGAGGAACTCCTTCGACTTGCGGACGAAGTTCCTCGGATCCTGCTCCAGCAACAACCTGAGATAGGAAGTGTCGAGTCCAAGCTGTTCCCAACCGGCTATCTGGTCCATGCACATGCAGAGGAAGTGCTCCCTCTGAACGCCATCCTTGGCCACTTCGCTCATCGGCCGGACGGCAAGGGCCAGCTGATAATGTCTGAGTGCCTCCTGACTCTTCCCCATCCTCGAGAACAGCTTCGCCATGTTGATATGCGGGTCGAATGGGTCCGGCATCAACCTCGTGGCCTTGTCGAAGCTGATGAGGGCCTCCTCGTTCATCTCGAGCCTTTGGTAGATCGTCCCCTTGTTGTTCCAGGCATAACCGTTGTTCGGATCGGCCTTGAGCGCCTGGTCAAAGGCGTTCAGAGCCTCCTCATTCCTGCCCTCGAAGGCGTGCGTATTGCCCAGGTTGACCCATGAGGCACTGTCCTTAGGGTCTATCTTGAGCGCCGTCTCGTACGCGTCGCCAGCCTTCCTGTAATCCTTCTTGCGGTACAGAGCATCACCCTTCAGGCTCCAGGGCAGGGCAAACTTGTCGTCGATCCCCACCTTGGCGCACTGTCTGATTGCTGCTTCGGTTTGTGCAAGGGCGTTATCGTGTTCACCCCTTTCAATCATTTCGTTCGCATTCCTGAGCCTCCGCATCAGGAAAAAGTAAATGCGCTCGCGCCAGGCATACATCGCGAGAGGAAGGAAGGAAAAGGTTATGCCTATCAGCGCGAGCGCTCTATCGTAAGGGGAGTAGTTCCCAGTCCTCAAAATGCCCACTTGCTCGTGGAAGGCGAGCAGGAAGATCGCCATCGCACCCAGGAGCCAGGCGCCCACATATCCGTCCCTGGTCTGGAGCGACTGGACGGAGATGAGCGCGAGCAGCATGCCAGGTATCAGCAGGAGCAGATTGAGGAGAGTGAACGGATAGTCACCGGGTGAGCTGCGGGCAATCCCGAAGGCCTCGTGCACCGGGAACATTATCATCACGACCAGGCCAGTGCCGTACAGGAACAGCTTCGCGCTCTCGCGCATGCTGAACGCCTTACTGCCCAGAAGCATCATGAGGAAGCCATAGAGCAGCAGTATGCTGAGCGGGATCGCCCAGGCGCCTAGATCCTTGCCCCAGATGATCAGCGCAACGGCGCTCATGGCCATTATGGCGAAGCCGATGCTGCCAAGGACCGCTCTCGGAATAGGCAGAGAGTAGTCCATGGCAGCATCATGGACCTGGGTGAGGAGCATGACCATCCCCAGAAACACGAACACGCCAGACGCGACGAACACATATGTGTTGTACACTTCCCAGTTGCCCGGCCAAAGTTCCTGGCCGGCAAAGAACTCCAGGGAAGCCGCGACCAGCACCGTGGCGTACAGCAGCAGGACGAAGAGCCTCGGCCCGCCCACGAAAGGCTCGAAAGGCTTGTCGGCCTCCGAGCTCTCGCTGAACGAGCGGATGAGTGTAGACATCGAGAGGCTGCTCCTGCCTGTCGCGCCCGGGTCCGGTTTCTTTCCGCTGGCCATGCTTTGTCTCACCTAGGTATCATTCTTACCCCTGGGCCGCTTGGCCCATCTAATCGCGATTAGCATAATTGGTATTATCGCAAGCGGAAGAACCACGTCTCCGAACTCAGGGATTGGAACCTGATCCTTGTTGATCTTCCCTGGCGTGGGGGCCATCTTGTCAATGCTTGGATACGGTGGCGAACCGGTTCTGCCCCATGAGTTCACGTTGTCCCAGTTGGGCACCTGGAACTGGTCCACGACGCTGCCATCCGAATCGTACAGCACGTAGCTGAGGGTGTCCACTCCAAAGTTCAGGCCACTAGCCACGAAGAACTCCCCCGGCAGAAGAATCACAGATGGGAATGTGTAGATGAGGACTCCGTCGACCCAAATCTCGTATCCGGCCAGGTCGACCGGGGTTGTGCCAGTGTTGTAGAGTTCGATCCAGTCATGAGGTTTCTTCGCCTGGTTGTACACCTCGTTTATCAGAATCCCGGGATAGGCGCGCGTCCCGGCGGTCGCCCTCGCAGGCAAGGCCACACCCATCGTGTCCTCGCGGCCGCTCCAGTCCTGCGCCATGAAGGTCACAGGGTACGTCTGGCCGGGGATGAGCCCGAGGGTGGAATACAAGCTCGAAATCTCCAGCTGATAGGCGTCGATCGCGGCGTCCACGGATCCGGCCGAGATCCAGTTCCCGTCCTCATACCTGAACGCCTCGCTCGCTATGATCGAGTTGCCCTTACCTACCACGGCTATCGCGGTCTCCGAGCTTCCCACTTCGAATCCCGTGCTCTGGTTCAGATCGGCGTCGACGAACACGAAGGCGAAATCGGACCCGTACATGGGCAGTATAACATCGGTGAAGTTGGATGCTGGGGGTTCAGGGAGCACGAACCTGACGAGTTCTGAAGGAACGCTTGTGCCCCCCAGCATGGTCCCGTTGACGGACATGTAGAAGGAGGCCACTGAGGTCGTGGACGCGACCTTCACCGCGGCTATGTCCACATCCCCGGTTCCGTAATCGAGAGTCTTGTTAGAGTATGCGTCGCCCAGGAGGTCGTTCATGGGCACTCTGAGATCCCAGTCCCCGAACGCGCCGTCTATCGCTATCCTGCCTGGGGCCGCGCCTACGTAGGACACTTTGGCCCCGTGTTGCGCGTATTCGACCGACCAGGAGATATTCGCGCTGGCCCGAATCCCGTTGGTCCTGTTCAGCATCAAGCCGATGGATCCGTAGGTCGATTCGGATAGGACTTCGACGGAGACGTCCAAGCTGACGAGTTCGTCATCGACGACGAGAGGAGAGTCGAAACTGAGGTTTCCGTCATTTGCTGTCGCGATGACTCTGCCATCCTCTTTGACGGTGATCATGCCAGGGGTGACATTGCCCAAGTAATCGAAGGATAGCCCTTGGATCGTTGCCTTCGGGCCCTTCCCTGTGATGTTGAGCGTGAGGATGTGCTGGCTCCCGGTCTCCGGGATGACGGAGTCTGCATCGTGGTCCTCGATGACCCTTATTGCGGAGCCTGCAGTCCTGAAATTGACCTCGGACCAGTCACTCGACGTTTCCGAGTGCCTTGCGAGGATTGCCGCCCTCGAGAGGGTGCATGTGATGATGTCGGCATGGAGCTCGAGCTTGCCCCCGGACACGGCGACTTCTGGCTCCGAGATCTGGACGAACCCTCCAAAGTTGGTCCTGTCCGATGTCGGATCGAAGGTTGATGAACTGGCTGAGGCCACGGATTCGTTCCAGCCGATGATCTCGATCAGGGCGTCCGCACCGAGGCCGCGAACTAGGTATCCAGTGGAGGGGTTGCAGTCGCGGTCGATGAATATGTAGAACCCGTCGGCACCGTTGTCTCTCCCGGAAAGCATCTGGCCATCCGTCGCGATGTAGAAGTAGGTGCCGTCCGAATCGCGCTGCATCGCATACTCGTGGATCGAGACGTCCTGATTCGAAGCGTCTGGGACGTCGCGATACACCTGTGCCTTCACCCAGTCAAGGAAGTATCCGTCGATCTCGACATTCTCCTTCGGGAAGGCGTGGATGCCGACATAGGGGATGACTATCCACAATGCGGCCAGGACGGCGATGACAGCGACCTTCTTCCGCAGATTGGCGTCACGGACTTTTACTACCCTGCCCTGGTACGAGAGCCTGAACCCGTTGACAGCCCCAGAGCCGTTCACGAGCCCGTTCGTGAGCCCGTTCGTCTTGCCTCCGTCAGAGCCGTTCGTGAAACCCCATTTCAGGCCGTTGACCGCGCTGGCCCAACGGCCGTTGGTCTGGCCATTCGTCCTACCGTTGGTGCGTCCGTTCGTCCTGCCATTTGTACGACCATTGGTACGGCCATTGGTACGGCCATTGGTACGGCCATTAGTACGTCCATTGGTTCGGCCATTGGTACGTCCATTGGTGCGCCCATTGGTACGGCCATTAGTACGTCCATTGGTTCGACCATTGGTACGTCCATTGGTGCGCCCATTAGTCCGGCCGTTCGTTCGTCCGTTGGTGCGGCCATTTGTCCTACCGTTGGTGCGACCGTTGGTACGGCCATTGGTACGGCCGTCTGACTGATCCGATTTGGAGAATGAATCTTCACTCGAGAAGCCGTTGACCTTGCCTAGGGAACCCCTGCGGGACGACAGCAAGCCGTTGGTGAACCCAGAGGGTCTCCTGACAGCATCTGCTCTCTCTTCCTGACGGTCCGTGCTCTTCGGCAATGTCCTTCCTCTCGATTCGCATGCGTTGAGCACCGATCCTTGGGGGGCACTTCCCCCGGCTGCTTTCTCACAGCCCTCTCAAGCTCGCGGACCGCCACCAAAAAGCGGTAGCATCAAACCCGCATGCTGTCTACACTTTGACTATAGTCGTTCTTGGATTCCAGTATATAAGATGGTTAGCCCCAGCGAATCAAAACCGAGAATGAGGAGGGGGAATAGCTCTTTATATATCGACTGCGACCGGCGAGAGTCCCGAACAGGTACGGGTGTCAGTGAGGTCAGAATGCGGAAAAGGAAGGGAGTTTGAGAAGGGGTTTCTGAGGGGTATATTGTCAGAGTGATTCCGAATACTTCCATTCGCCGAACGCGAGCATGGCGTTGTCGTTCACAACGAGCTCGCTCTCGAGTGTGATCGAATCACCTACGGCGTACTTCGCCGAGAGGTTCGTCGCGGAAGAAACCGTCACCGAGAACAACCCATGGTTCACCTGCATCCATTCGCTCCCGCCCGGGATTTCAACCGGAACGTAGAACCGAGAGCCATCGTTCTCGTAGGGTATGCTCCACTTGTCGCCCAAGTACACGAACCACATGTGTGTCAGGTACACCGTGGTCTGATGCAGGACCGTCTTCTCATAGGTCAAGTCCACGATAACGTCGGAGACCGTTTTGACATCCCCGGTTTCCCAGCTAGAGGGAAGCTCAAGGTACTGGTTGTCCGGGGTCGCCCATGAGGTGTAGCTCAGCTTGTCGAACAGCTTCGTGAATCCGCCCGAAGAGCCTAGCCCTCCACTCGTAGTATACGCCACGACGGCGGCGACTCCGGCTGCAATGACCAGAAGCGATACCATGATCGCTATGATTTTCTTGTCCATCCAGTTCACTCCTTTTTATCCAGTTGCGTGTCGCGGAAAAGACGGAACCGTCGTTGCGAAGAGCGCACGGCGCAGGCTAATCCATCCCTTCTGCTTTCGCTGGCAATATATCGGGTTATTAGTATATATTTTATTTGGTCGTCTCAGTCCGAAGTCCCTAACGCATGGAGAAGGCTAAACCGGACGTGAAGCCGAGGCTACAGACCGTTCGAAACATGAGGCATTTCAGAGAAAGGGTTCGGGGCTCCCATCCCGCGCCCCTCTCGCGCCAACACGCCAATCCCCCCACCACACCAAAAAGGCTCACAGTGTCGGCGGTGGCGCTTGGGTTCCATAATCGATGCCATCGTATTTCAAGTGTTGCCGCGGCCCGTTACGATATTCGGAAAAAAGGACGTCCGACGCTCACGCGCGTGAGAAGACGCATAAAAGGTTTGATCGAGCAGGTGACTCGCGAGCCTCAGGTAGCCGATGCGCGCGTGACCATCTTCTGCCCCATGAACATCGCAAGCACGCCCACGATGATCACGGCGATGAAGGCTATCGCGACACCTAGGCTCTGGTTCTGCAGGGCGGTGTTGATCGGGTCCCAAAACAAGACCATAACGAGCGCGAATATGCCGAACAGGAGTATCGATAGCGCAATGCCCGGAATCGCCGAGTCCTTCTTCGTCCCATGCGCAGCGGAGGATCGCTTGTGGAGCACGAACACGAGCAGGCCGACGATTACGACGACAGCCGCGATGCCGAGGAACATGCCCAAGTTGTCCCCGATCGGTGGGACCCATGTCCAGTACCAGTCGATGAGAAAGGATATCTGGGATCCGATGATGCCCAGGACAATGAGAGACACACCAATGACCCTGAGGTCCATTATGCTCGAGGGAGCCTCGACAGGAGTCCTTTCCAGCTCGGAGTACTCCTCGTCTGCGGCCTCCTGAACGGCCTCTTCCACCGCGACTGGTCGGGCCTTCGGTTTCGCTACGGGGATGGGCACGGGCTCCTCCTCGACCTCGATGACCTCCTCGACCTCTTCCTCTTCGAACTCCGCACCACAGTACGGACACGAAGTTACGTTGAGGCTGACGGAGTTTCCGCAGACAGGGCACTCGGCCATGTCATCTTCACTGACCGCCTCGGGCTCTTCCTCAACCGCGACTGCGGGTGCGGCCCTCTGAGGCTGAGCTACGGGTTCTTCCTCAACGATCTCCTCCAATTCCTCGGCCTCGAATTCAGCGCCGCAACTCGGACATGCGAGAACATCGATCCCGACGGGCGCACCGCAGACCGGACACGTGACTTCCTCCTCGTTGTCCTCTGCGACCTCTTCGGGCTCCTCGACGGGCTCGACCTTGACCTGCTGCTTCTTCTTGGCCATGTGAAGGCTCACCACTCAAAGATGGAGCCCCCTATGCTTGGGGGGGAACTGGATGACTATTGGATTTACCGTTTAAATAGGTTGCGACAACGACCCCTTGTTCGCCAGCTTGGGGTACGGAAGAAATGAATAGGGGTATTCGAGAGAAGACATACCATCTGACTGGGGCCTGAGCAAGCACATATATCCCGTAATTGCTACCACCGAGAGATGAACAGCGCCCCCAAGAACGAGCCCAATGCTTTGGAGCCGCTTGTGCGCTTCTTGGAGACAGATAACGGGCAGAGGCTGTCCGTGTGCCTCTTCGCGATAATCGCCACCCTCATCCTGTTAATCTTCCCCGGAGGAGCCCTCGCGCTCATCGTCGGAATACCCTTCGTGTTCTTCGTCCCAGGTTTCACGGTGGTCAGGCTCTTCTTCTGGAAGACCACCAAACCCGAGGCGAAGCTCGTTCTCAGCATGGCCCTCAGCATACTCGTCGTGATCTTCCTCGCCCTCTTCCTTGTTCTGACGCCGATAGGGCTCAACTCCGATTCGACGCGCGCCTCGCTGATGACTTTCTCGATCGCCTCGGTGGCGCTCGAGGCGTTCGTACTGCCGGCGAACAGGGGCGCAGGAGCGGCCCCGGAACAGGAACGGATAGCTCCGAAGCCCATGAAGATAGACAAGGTCGTAGCTGGGATGTTGGGGGCGGCTCTGGTCGTGTCAGCGATATCGCTCGGGTTGATCATCACCGCAGAGTACCCATCCAGGACCTATTTCGCGGTCACTGATGAGAACGGGAAGGTCTTGACGAACTTCAGCCTGGCAGTGAACACTACGCTCACCGTAGTTCTGCACATGAAGAACGGCGAGGACGGAGCTCGGAACTTCACGGTTGTCGGATATGTGCTTGACTCCCTCGATTATCCATCGTATTCGTTCTCGCGGACTCTGCAGAAGGGAGAGGAATGGAATCAGACTATGACCTTCGACCTCTTGGTCACGGGGAACTTCAGGCTTGATTTTGATCTCTACATCCAGGAGGAACTGCAGCCACCTTACAGATACGGGAACCTGCACTTCTGGTTCGGGGTCTTTGACTTCTCGCAGCCGATCTAGTCGTCGGCGATGCTCTGGACATCTTCCTGCGGACTAGCGTTCTCTCCTGGAACGTTTTTGATTGCGCTGATGGTCGTTTCGCGCACCGCGATCATTGTAGAGACGAGCGCGCTGACGACCGATATCGCCACCGCTGTCGCAAGGATGAGAAGCAGCAGCCCCTCACTCCAGTCGATTGTGAGTTTGTGCCCAAACAGCATGAAGACGCCGGACCGCGAGAACCATTCAGCAATCACCAAGCCGACCACGAGCCCGATCGATGCCCCTGCCAGGCCTCTCACCAGGGCCTGAGGAGATACCAGCCTCATCACATCGCGCCTGCTGGCGCCGATGGTCTTCAGAATTCCGAGCCTCCTCTTCCCTTCGTAGACCTCCTTGGAGAACACGGCCGTGATGGCGAGACCCGCGAGAAGGGCTGCGATCGCGCCGATGGAGAAGAGGGCGAGCTCCACGTTCCCCTGGGATATCTTCGCCGCCTGGTACAGGGGAATCGAGCCCGGATCCGAGAGCTGGGTCGTGCCGCCGTACCTGACGAACAGCTCCACGAAGGCAGGTTCGTCGGCATACCAGGCTTCGACAACGACCTCGTCTGAGAACATATCGATGTTGACGTAGTGCGTTCCAACGGAAAGATCATCGAGAACGAAAGTGAACTGTTTGCTCTCTAGGGAGCCCAGCGATATGTTGTAGAGGAAGAGCCGTCCTGGCAGGAAGTCCACATAGACAGCGAGGTCGAACGCGCCCCCGACTGTCCCTTCGTTCGCCAGCTGCACGATTCCCTTCACTGATTCGGATTCCTTTATCGCATCCGACGATAGCTGGAACCCCGTCACTATGGGGTTGAACTCATTGGGGAACCAAAGAAGGTCGGCGACCTCGATCGACGAACTGAACCCAATCATGCCAACGGAAGTGGCGGTTATGCTGAAGTTGCCAATCGAATCCGCAATGAAGCTGGCCCTTCCTTCCGCGTTCGTCAGATGCGTCTGATTCAGGAAAGTGACCGTCGCATTGTCGACCGGAACGCCATCGTATCTCAGCACGGTGGCGTTGAATGTCTCGTTGAGCATCACGCGTCTCGGTCCCCAGTACTTGATGTAGGGGTCGACGACCCTCACATCCGTCCTAAGCGTGACCGGAAAATCGCCGCCGATAGACGCCAGCACGGTCTGTTCTCCGAGCGCGCCTAGCGTGAACTGCCGAAACACGGTTGTGGAGGACGACGCGTTCACAGTGACTGTCACATTCTCCAAGGGGACAGTGGCGCCCGTGGGATCCCCGGGGATTGTAGTCGAGAAGGATACCTGGGTAGTTCCCGAGTTCCTGCCCCAGTTCCTCACTTCCAGGTCGACCGTGAAGTTCTCCCCAACTGAGACGACGCTCTTGGAGATGTGGAAGCCGTATATTGTGAACCTCGCTTCCTCGGGGGAGAGGATATCGCGAACGACCTCTGGATTATCCGAACTCACACGAATTATGGATATCTTGCTTGACGGCGTACCGCTGAGGAATCGGGCGCGTTCGAGGCCCACGAAGAGTTCGTCGTCCATCGTCGTGCCCGTCTCGAACCATCCAACAATGTTCACGAAATCCATCCTCGTGGAGTAGCTGCCTACAAGGGGAAGTGCATAGGGCAAGTCCAAGCCCAGCCTCTTCATGAGCCCTGAGCCAATCATCGCCGAACCCCTGTCGTATACGGACGAGTTGCCAGAGATCTCGAATCGCTCGAAGCTGGGCCCAACAGAGCCGAACTTCGTGTAGTTCACACCTCTCACGACAAACGACTCGCCACCATACGAGCAGAAAGCGAAGACCTCCGGGCTGACGGCGAACTCTTGGTCGAACTGCCCCATGGCCGAGTCCAACGCGAGCACCATACCGTTATCGATCTGGCTCGAGAAGATCGTCGGAGCACCCTCAGAGGATATCACAAGCGCCGGGTCCCCGGAGAAGGCCTTGGCTCCGTTCTGAAGCCCTGATAGGACCGCAGCGGTCGCCGTGAACACGACGATCGCGAGCGCGACCACAACGATCACTCTGTTCCTGATCAGATTGATCGTCCGACCTCCTTCAGGTCCTCTACGGGAGACGATATCGTCATCCTCGTCGCCGGGAGCAGGGCGCCGAGGACCCCAGCGGCTACCGTCGCAAGGAATGCGATCACTACAAGCCACTCATCCACACGCATGACGAATACCGATGTGAACACTGCAGATGCGGAGGTGCTGATGGCATAGGACAACACGATGCCGAGCGAGATCCCGAGCACGCCACCCCATGCACTTATCAGGAGCGCATCACCGAGAAGGTATGACATGACGCGCAGCCGTCCGGCACCCAGGGTCTTGAGGATCCCTATCTCATGCCTTCTGTCCGAGACCTCAGCGCCTATGAAACTGTACGCGAGGACCGCTATGACGAATGCAGAAGGAAGTAGCACCCAGGACATGTCGGAGCGTATCTCACCGACGCCTGATTCCAGGAAGTCGATTATTCCTACCATTGGCTGAACCGAGAACCCGCGTTCCTCAAGAAGATCGAGACCTGAATCGTCAAGCGACTCTGCGATGGCGTAGTTGTATCGGCCGACCTGAGTCGTAAGCGCCCAAGTCACGTTCTGAGATGCGAGCAACCAGTCCGACGGGAAGAGCGAAGAGGAGTATGTTCCTCCGAGAGTCAAATCGAGCGTCGCCGTCCCTACGAGGGTTATTGCGCCCAGTGAGTAGTCCAGCTTCGACTTCAACACGGTCTCTGTGCTTTGGCCGATCGGAGCCGGTAGAATCCCATAGGTGTCTGCCACCGAGAAGACAGTCACCATCTCATCATACGGGAGTATGCGAGCGCTCGTCACAACGCCCAATGCGAGTCGATCACTGATCTCATCGATCTCCAGCTCCTCGAAGTATGACATGCCCTCGTCGCCCGGCCTTGTGATCAGACTGTAGTCGGATTCGAAAGTCGCGGAGAGATTGTCCATGGACGATCCGAGGCCGTTGACAACAGAGAAGCTCGCCACTATGAACATCGTACAGAGCGCGATGCCCAGACTCGTGGACTTCGCCCTTGATCCGAACTTGAACAGCGGGAGCTGTCTCATTGCGACCGCCGGAAAATGGGGAGCTGCCGAATATATAACTTGGCAGAAGAAAGAGCTCAGCTGACAGACTCAGCCACGAGGGAGACCAGCTCGGCGACCTCCATCTTGACGCCGGCGACCTTGGCGCCACCCGTGAGGTTCGTGACGCAGAACGGGCATGCGGACACAAGCATCTCTGCACCCAGCTCCTTCGCCTCCAACACTCGCAATGAAGCGATGTACTCGGCCCTGTCGTTGAACTGTATCTTGTATCCTCCGCCGGCACCGCAGCACTGAGAGTCGTACCTGTTGTGCTTCATCTCGATGTAGCTGGACTTGGGGAATGATTTCAGAATCCTCCTCGGTTCCTCGAATATTCCGAAGTGGCGTCCGATGTGGCAAGGGTCGTGATACGCGACCTTCTTCGGCAAGGGTTTCTTGAGCTTGAGCTTCTTGTCTGCGACCAACTTGTCAATGAACTGGGTGAGATGCAGTAGCTTGAAGTCTGGCTTGCCCGCGTACAGCGGATAGTTGTGACTCAGCGTCATGAAGCATCCTGCACACGCAGTGACGACTGTGCGCGCACCTCGCTTCTCGATCTCGTTCAGGTTGTGCTTCACGAGCCCGTCCACTTCGTCTCGGACAATGTCTGTTTGACCTGTCCTGATGAGCGGGGAGCCGCAGCACCATTCGTCCTTTCCGAGAATATCGTAATCGACCCCCGCGGCGTCCAGCACACGAGTCGCGTCCTGAGCGATCTTCTGTTGCCGATAGCTCGCGGTGCAGCCCGTGAAGTAGAGTATCTCGGGGTTTCTGGAGCGCTTCGCAGTCTTCGGGATCCATGCATCCCTGCTCTCGTGCGGCTCATCGTACGGGTTGTGCTTGGCAATGACCCTAGTCCTCAGGGCTTTGTGCCTGTCGAGAGGGCCGGCCCCGTTCGTGACGAACCATTCCTTGACCTGCTCCCAACGATCGTTGAACTTGATGTTGGCGTGACATACGTGCTGGCAATATCCACATGCAGTGCAGTTGTACACGCGCTCGACGAACTCGGGCGTGATCTCCGGCCGGCGTCTCATGAGCCTGTCGAACGTCCCCGGGTGCGCGTATCTCTTGAGATGATACATCTTCCCGCGGACCCGCCACGATTCGAAACCACGATCTGGGTTCAGTTGGATCGGGCAGACGAAATTGCAGTATCCACACTGAAGGCAAGCGTGGATGTCCTTCTCGACTTCAGCGGGCAACTTAACGAATGCCAAGCCTCAACCGCCTCTGGGGAGGACCCACAACATCAGCAGATATCAACGTTGCGCCGATAGGTTCGCGACTGTGCCTCCCACTGTCGCACGCTTCATCTCGCGCGCATGGTGCTCGATGCTGTCCAGCGCGTTCGATCTCTGATGGAGAACAGTTGAGTAGGCCGCGATCAGGCCTGAGCCCTCGACCACACCTGCGGCACCCATCGACAGCGCTGCACGAACATGCTCCGGGGTCGAAATGCCGAACCCGAGGGCTACAGGGAGTCTGGTCCTCGCCGCAGTCCTTCTCACCAGATCACCCGCTGATGACGGCAGTCCCGCTCTAGCGCCCGTGGTCCCTGCCACAGACACCGCATATACAAATCCGGAGGCGCTCGATAGTATCTCATCTAGTCGTTGCGAAGAAGTTGACGGAGCGACCAATCTTATGACGTCGAGTCCATAGGACGAGGCCAATCTATCGAGATCCGCAGACTCCTCTGGCGGAAGGTCCACGACCAACAGCCCATCCGCTCCCGCCTCCGCCGCTGCCTTGCAGAACTTGTCCTGACCATACTGAAGGACCGGGTTGTAGTAAGTCATAATGACGATCGGTTTGTTGACAGCGCGGCCTCTCACCGAGCGCAATACCTCGAAGATGTTCTCGGTGGTGAAGCCTCCGGACAACGCCCGATTCATGGCGCCCTGAATGACTGGCCCGTCAGCTACAGGGTCTGAGAAGGGTAACCCGAGCTCCAGTATGTCCGCGCCGGCTTCAGACAACCTTACCGCTTGCTCCACTGTGAAGTGAGCATCTGGATCTCCGACGCAGACGTACGCTATGAAAGCGCCGTCACCCTTCGAGAGGACGTCTTGGAAGACCTTGTGTATCCTGCTCACAGGCTCCCCTCCATCTCCGCAACTTGGTTCACGTCCTTGTCGCCGCGGCCTGAGAGATTGACGATCATTGCCCTATCGGACGAGATTTCCCGACACAGCTTGGCCGCGTAGGCAACGGCATGCGCGCTCTCGAGAGCTGGGATGATGCCTTCGGTCTCCGAAAGCAGATGGAAGGCTGCGAGCGCTTCCGAGTCCGTCGCATAGACGTACTTGACGCGGCCGGACGCCCCGAGGAAGGCGTGCTCTGGACCGACCGCTGGATAATCCAGGCCTGCAGCCACCGAATGCGTCTCGTTGATCTGTCCGTCACCGTTCTGGAGCACGAGGGATTTGAATCCGTGCAGCACGCCTTGTGTGCCAGCGCAGACGCTTGCGGAGTGCAGTCCGGTCTCGATCCCTTCGCCTCCAGCCTCGACCCCGTACATCGCGACGCCCGGATCTCCGACGAACGGGTGGAACAGGCCTATGGAATTGCTTCCGCCACCCACGCATGCAACCAGTGCATCCGGCAATCTCCCTTCCACCGCGAGGAATTGCTCTCTGGCTTCCCGGCCGATCACGCACTGAAGGTCTCTCACGATGGTCGGATACGGATGTGGCCCGACAACGCTTCCGATCAAGTAGTGCGTGTCATCGCTGGTCGCCGCGTATTCCCTCATCGCCTCATTGATGGCATCCTTAAGAGTCTTTGAACCTGTCTTGACCACATTCACCTTCGCGCCCAGGAGATTCATCCTGAAGCAGTTCAGCCGTTGCCGCTTCACATCGACCTCGCCCATGAACACTTCGCATTCGAGCCCGAGGAGGGCGCATGCGGTGGCCGTCGCGACTCCGTGCTGGCCTGCTCCCGTCTCCGCAATCACACGGCGCTTGCCCAGCCGCTTGGCCATCAGTGCCTGCCCGAGCGCGTTGTTGATCTTGTGAGACCCGGTGTGTGCGAGGTCTTCCCGTTTGAGGTAGATCCTGGGCCCGCCCAACCGCTCAGTAAGACGCCTGCAGAAGTAGAGAGGAGTTGGTCTGCCAGCGTATGTCTTCAGAAGACCGTCCAACTCCGTCCTGAACTGCTCGTCCTCCTTGAGTCGTTCGTATTCCTTCTGTAGTTCAGTAAGTGCGTTCACCAATATTTCTGGGACATAGAAGCCCCCGAATTCCCCGAAGTAGCCTTTCTGTTTCACGACCTGCACCCCCTGATGAAGCGCTCCACCTTTTCCGGGTCCTTCCTTCCGAATTCGACTTCCACTCCGCTGGACACATCTACGCCGTAGGGCTTCAGTGCTCTCGCGATATGGACGTTCTCCGGGGTGAGGCCGCCGGCGATGAACGAACGGCCGCGGAGCCCAGCGGGGATGCTCGAATAGTCATATGCAGCACCTGTCCCTGGCATGCCGTTCTCGAAAACAAGCGCATCAACCACCGATGCGTATCTCTCAGCCTCACCGTCCGATGGTTTCACGACACGCAGGACCTTGACTCCGTGGTCTCGGAGTTCGAGCAACTCATCGGGCTCCAACGAGTACAGTTGAAGAGTATCTGCACCGCTATCAGCCAGCATCGCAAGCGATGAGTCAACAGTAGGGGGCTTGCACACTAGCACCCTTGATGTGACGGAGCCGAGCGATGAACACATTTCCGAGATCGACTCAAGAGGAAGGCTTCTGGATCTTCCGGGTACATGCACGAAGCCAAGAGCATCCGCTCCGAGGTCCTCACACATCGCGGCATCCTCCGGACACATGAGGCCGCATATCTTGACCTTCATCTCTTCCCACTCCTGCATGCAAGAACGATCTCGCGCACCTTCGCGTCCAGATCCTCCGCTCTCATGAACGCAGAGCCGATCAGGACCGCATCAAAATCGGCGATGAGCCCCAGATCGTCGGGAGTGGAGATTCCGCTCTCAGCAATGACGATCTTCCCTTCCCCGATCGACTGCCTAAGTCCTTCGAGACCGTTCAGGTCCGTCTTGAGCGTGCGAAGATCCCTGCTATTGATACCAACCATTCGCACTGAGTCCATGCGCTCACAACACCGCAACTTGGCGAGGTCTTCCTCGTCGTGTATCTCGACCAATGGCTCGATGCCAGAAGAGAGGCTCTCGTCGACGAAATGAGCCAGCGACTCAGAACTCAACGCTTTGGCCATCAGGAGTAGGGCATCAGCACCTAGTCGATGAGCTGCCTCAACCTGAGAACCGCTCACTACGAAGTCCTTGAACAGCATCGGAACTTCCAGCCCGGACCTCATCTTGGCGAACAGGTCCTCGCCACCCGAGAAGAAATCTGGCTCGACCAGGACCGATGCGCCAGCTACTCCTGCTGATGAGTATGCACTGGCCACGCGATCCGGATCAGGAGGAACGGTCAACGACACGCACGACGGAGACCGCGGCTTGTACTCTGCGATGACCGCGATGCCTTCCGAGGATGCGATTGAGTCTGAAAGCTTCATCTTGCTGCGCGAAAGGGTTGAGGGCTTGGCTCCATCCTCAGCTCCGCTCGACATGATGGACAGGATCCTGCGCAGGACGAGGACACTCAGCGCGTTAGGATGAGTGAGCAGCTTAGGATCCAAACATGATAGCATCTCAGCGCCACTCTGATGCCGACTGATCTCGCTCTGCAGATGCGCCGTTATCTCCCCCGCGCGGTCAACCAACATGGTCGGATGAATGCGCCCGGTGGAGAAGGTGGCCACTCCCGATTCGCTCTGCCTCCGACCTTCGAGCGCCCACGAGACTGAAGAGAATTGCCTCGCCTTCTGAAGTGCACGGCCACTGTTGAGTGCGACGACTGCCATGTCGCGACCCTCGGCCAATGTGGACGCTTTGCCCGAAGCGTAGATGCCGGCCGCCGCGTTGAGCACGACGACATCGCTTCGGGGAGAGCGTTCCCCCTTGAGAATCGAATACACGATCCTGGCATTCTCCGCAGCGTCGCCACCTCTTATCTCGTTAGGCTCTGCGAGGTCGAACCCCAAATCGCCTGGTTCGAAGTCGAACGCGTCGATGTGCCCGTCCCTGAGATCATGGATGCGTGTCGAACCTGTGTTTGTGATTTCATCCATGCCAGCACTGTTAACGACGACTGCCCTCTCTGTGCCGAGATCCTTGAGGACGCGAACTACAGCGGGGGCGAGCGAGCCGTCGTAGACGCCGATCAACTGATTCTTGACTCCGGCTGGGTTCGTCATCGGCCCGAGCAAGTTGAACACGGTCCTGAGACCGATCTCCCTTCTCGGGACAATGACGTTCTTCATCGATTGGTGGAACACCGGCGCAAACATGAATCCGAGACCACACGTCCTGAGCGATTCCTGCACCATCTGCGGGGGAAGGCTGAACGGTATCCCGAGAGACGCGAGCAGATCGGCCGACCCGCACTTGCTGGATACGGATCTGTTGCCGTGTTTCGCGACCGGCACTCCAGCTGCGGCGACGACGAAGGATGCTGCGGTCGATATGTTGAACGTGTTGGAGCCGTCTCCACCAGTGCCGCAGAGATCGACAGCGCCCGCAGGCGCTTCAATCCTCGAACAGGTCTCTCGCATTGCGATGACGAATCCGCGGAGCTCGTCCTCCGTCTCGCCCTTCATGCGCATGGCTGTGAGGAACGCGCCCATCTGGCTCTGTGTCGCCGTCCCGGAGATCATCTCCCGCATCACTTCTCGCGCTGCCTCGGACGAAAGATCCCTTCCCTCGACGACCTGTCCTAGAGCGTCCCGGATCATCGCTTGCACATCTCCAGGAAGTTGGACAGGATTGCCCTGCCATGGGAGGTCATGACCGATTCAGGGTGGAACTGGACACCATAGGTTCTGTGCCCATCGACCTTGAGCGCCATGACCTCTCCCGTATCCAATTGTGCGATTACCTCGAGGGACTCGGGAAGTCCTTCGCGGCTGACTATCAGAGAATGGTACCTGGTCGCGCTGAAGGGAGACGGCACATTGTCGAACAGCGCATCGTTCGAATGGCTGATCCTGCTGACCTTGCCATGGACGACCTGGGGAGCGCGCGTGATCGTGCCGCCGTGGACCATGCCGATCGCCTGGTGACCGAGACACACTCCCAGAACGGGCCTGCCGAATCCGTGGTTCGAGATTACGTCGAGGCTTCGCCCAGACTCCCTGGGGTGACCTGGTCCCGGGGAGATGATGTACCCGTCCATGGTACCGAAATACGAATCGAGCGCAGGCGAGTCGTTCCTCTCGACGATGACCTCAGCGCCCATCTCGCCGAGATACTGGGCGATGTTGTAGACGAACGAGTCGTAGTTGTCGATTAGAAGGATCCTGGGCGTCATCTCCGGCCACCCGCCTGCGACGCGATTGCTTTCAGCGTCGCACCCAGCTTGTGTTCGGTCTCCGCGTACTCCCGCTCAGGAACCGAGTCGGCGACTATGCCCGCGCCCGCCTGGAGCGAGGCCTTGTTCCCTGAGACGACTATTGACCTTATCGTGATTGCGAAGTCCATGTTCCCGGTGAAGTCGAAGTATCCGACCGCGCCCGCATACGGTCCTCTGGGCGTTCGCTCAAGCTCGCTTATGATCTCCATGGCTCGTATCTTTGGAGCGCCCGTGACCGTCCCAGCCGGGAAGCATGATCGAAGCGCATCGAATCCATCGAGATCGGCTCTCAGCTCGCTCTCGATGTTGCTCACTATGTGCTGGACATGAGAGAACTTCTCCACCGCCATCAGCTCCGTGACCTTCACAGAGCCGAAGTTGGAGACTCTCCCCATGTCGTTCCTGTGGAGGTCCACGAGCATCAGATGCTCTGCGCGTTCCTTCTCGTCCAGGAGCATCTCGATCTTGAGCTTCTCGTCCTCCTCAACGTCAGAGGACCGCGGCCGGGTGCCCGCCAGCGGCCTTGTGGTGAGCTTCGACCCTTCCAGCCTGACAAGCATCTCCGGGGACGAGCCGAGGAGCTGGACATTGTTGTAGTCGAGGAAGAAAAGGTACGGCGACGGGTTGAGCGAACGGAGGACCGAATACATGCCGAGCGGGTCGCCTCTGAGACGGAACTCGCTCTTCCGCGAGAGCACCACCTGGAATATCTCCCCTTCTAGGATCTTCTCTTTCGCCTGCGACACCATGGATTCGTACGCCTTCTGGGTCACATCGGATCGGCTCTCGCCCACGGTGAGCTCCGGGGCCGACAAGGGTTTGGCTTCGGCAAGCGCCTCGCGAAGCTCGGTCACCTTGCCGTGCGATATCAGGAAGGTCGTGTCGTTCAGGTGGTCCAAGCAGACTAGGTGCTTCGGTAGTACGAAGTAGAGATCCGGTGAATGGTCATCGATCGACCGCGGCTGCTCGACTCCATCGAAGAAACCCACCATGCCGTAGCCGACGTATCCGACCATCCCGCCCGAGAAGGGCGCGACATCGGAGGCACCACAGGAGAAGGACCCGAAATGCGCTCTAAGGGCGTCGTACGGGTTGTCGCTCTCGTACGCCTGTCCGTCGATCTCGACCAAGCGTCCCCTCGACCGGAACACGGACATCGGGTCGACGCCTATGAACGAGTACCGAGCGACCTTCTTGGGACCTTCCACCGACTCGAGAAGGAAGCACTCGCCTGGGAACCGCTCGCGAAGCGAAGAGAAGACGGAAACGGGGTCGAGCTTGGTCCGCTGTTCTAGCGATACGCTCGTGGGCAACTGCACGTCCCTGAGCGTGGGCATCTCTGAATCACTGCGAAGCGCGCCCAAAGACGACACCCCCTTGATGACATTGTGGAAAAGATGATGCCTGATGTACTATTAATAACTTGATTGCACTACAATGTACACAATTCACTCAGAAAAAGCCATCTGATACAACCTTATTCGATTCAAGCGATGGGCGCGACAGAACCCGAACGCGCCTTCGCAGGACACTCGACGCATTGCTCGACAAAGATTGATATTGCACGCTTGTATTCGCCCGCTTAGAGGCATTGTTTTCGCAGTTTCCAGCCTCGCAATCCAGGAAACTGGACCAGGAGGCTGGACAGTTGAGGCTGCTCAAGAGCAAGTGGTTCTGGATCACCGCGTTCGGGCTGCTATTCCTCGCCTCGCTGGACCTGTGGGCATGGGATTGGACCGAGCCCTCGGTGTTCGGGCTGCCGTATGTGATCATGTACATCCTCTGCCTCGAGGCGGTCCTGTTCGTCCTCTTCCTGCTGTTCGCGAGATACTACTGGACCGAGGAGGGTTCCGAATGAACGCTCTTTCTGTCGGCCTGTTCGCAGTCTACCTCGCCAGCCTGCTCGCGATAGGCGTCTACGCATGGAGACGGTCCAAGAGGACCTCGGAGGACTACTTCGTTGCTTCGAGGAGCATCGGGCCAATCGTGCTGTTCCTTTCGCTGGCTGCGACGAACTTCAGCGCGTTCACGTTCTTCGGGTTCGCCGGTGCGGCGTACAAGTTCGGGCTCGCGTACTATGGCATCATGGCCTTCGGGACCGGCTTCATGGCACTCTCGTTCTACTTCATCGGCAAGAAGGTCTGGTATCTCGGCAAGAAGAACGGGTACATCACGCCGCCCGAGCTGATAGGTGACAGATTCAAGTCGGATGCGCTCAGGACCCTGTTCCTCATTGTGATGGTCGTCTTCACTCTGCCGTACCTCGCGACTCAGGCCATCGGCGGAGGCATTGCGATCAATCAGCTCACGGAAGGAGAAGTCTCCTACGAGATGGGCGCGGTGGTTGTCACTGTCGTGATCCTGTTGTATGTGACGATCGGTGGCATGAGAGCGGACGCGTACACGGACGTGCTTCAGGGCGTGCTGATGATCGTCACGATGCTTGCAGCAGTTGGGATCGTGTCATCAGGGCTCGGGGGATTCACGACCGCCAACGAAAGGCTGGCGACGGAATGGCCCGACCTGGTCTCGAGACCTGGGGGCGCGGATTTCTTCACACCGCAGGTCTGGATCAGCTACATGGCGCTGTGGATCATGTGCGACCCGATGTTCCCGCAGCTGTTCCAGAGGTTCTACTCTGCCAGGGACGAGAAGTCCATCAAATTCTCGATGGTCTTGTACGCACCAATCACGGCGATCCTGTTCCTGTGCCCTGTCCTTCTCGGGGCCTGGGGGAGGCTGGAATTCCCGGGCCTTACAGGCAAGGAACCGGACAACATATTGCCGATGATGGTCGACGCGTTCGCGCCCTCGTGGGTTCTCGGCATAATGCTCTCGGGCGCATTCGCCGCGCTCATGTCCACTGCAGACTCTCAACTGCTCGTGATGAGCTCGATGTTGACCAGGGACGTCTACAGGAAGTGGCTCAAGAAGGAAGCGAGCCAGAAGCACGAGTTCGTTGTGGGGAAGCTGCTCGTGGTCGTCCTCGCACTGCTCAGTCTTGGACTCGCGCTCACCTCGGTGGAGACGCTCTTCGAGACCCTCACGAAGACGACCTTCACAGGGCTCGCCGTATTGTTCCCGACGGTGATCGCCGCGCTCTATTGGAGTCGAGCGACCAAGTGGGGCTGCATCGCATCGATAGCAGCGGGCGAGCTCATCTACGCGGGATTCTACTACGAGATACTGCCGAGCAGCCTCACCGGAGGATTCCTCCCGGTGATCCCCGTGGTACTTGTGGCTGTGGCCGCGCTTGTGCTGGTCTCGCTAGCAGCTCCGAAGCGGACCGCGGAATTGCAGAAGCCTACCGGCGACGCCTCCACGGAATGAACAGGAGCACTACTACCGCGATGATGGGTAGCACAATTGTCGGGAATTCCGGGATGACCACGATCACGACCTGAATGGTCTTCGTGTCGGTCAGGCCCAACGAATCTCGCACCTCGACCGTCACGTCGTAGGTCCCGGGCGTGCTGAACTGATGATGCGCGACCCTGTCGGCGGACCAGCCTGTGTCATAGGTCCCGTCGCCGTTCCAGTCCCAACGGACTTCGAGATCGTCGGCGGAGTCCTCGACATCCCATGCTTCTGATGCGTCGAACGTGTAGTCTGTGGACGTATCTCCGAATTCTGGGTCGAACGCGAACAGTGCTGTGGGGGGCGTGTTCAATCCTGAATCGATCTTGAACTCGACCCACGGCATCCCGTATGGCAGGATTCCCAGACGCTCCCACTCGCTGGCAAGCCGCTCATGCTTGATCTGATCCTTGGACCAAGACCACATGTCAATCGGCCCGGTGAACGTCAAGGTCCTGGCCGTCTGATCCAGGTTGATGAGGCCCGGCAAGTCCATCGCCATGGGCTCACTGTACCTGATGGCCATTGACCCTGTCACGGTGTCGACCATGCCAAGACTCAGGTGCCGGAAGAATGTCTGATCTCCAGCCGGCCAAGAGACCGTCAGCGTCTCATTGAATGACAGGTTCCAGGCGGCCGGTGGATATGTGTACGGGATCTGGTTCCCGTAATACCAGTTGCCCGGCGCCCTGCACATTCTGGTCAACCCATCGTACGAATCATATTCCGAATACGGATGCTGAGCCACCGATGCCAACACATCACCAAGGACCGGCTCCCAGATCCAGCAAGGTTCTCCAGTAAGCAACCCTTCCGGTATGAGCGCCGTCTCCCAAGCGTACGCGGCGTACTCGACCGCGGTGCTGATGTTGACATCAGCCGAGGTCGGGCTGATCGTCGCCTTGAGGCTGAGATCCTCGTACATCGACTCCGTCGGCAGGAACGATTCGTGAAGCCATCTGGCCATCAGAACCTCCATGCCCCAGCTGACGATGTCATAGGTGAGCACCACCGTCTCACCTATCTTCTCCGCATCGATTGTCGAGTACAGGATCGTCAGTGGATATTCGTACATGTTGTAGATGTCCAAGCGCTCATTGCCCTCGTAGTTCAGCCAATCCATGTACTCAGTGACAAAAGTGAGTCCGTTGGCCGCCCACCAAGCAGAGAAGTCGTCGAGGTCCGCATCATTCATGTTCATGACGGCTTTGGCGGCCTGCCTATCAAGCGTGACCGTGCCGTTCAGCACGTTCAGCCATCCGTCCATGTTCGTCTGGATGACGAGCGGGTATCTCGCCGCATCGACGCTGGTCAAGTACTGAAGGTACCAATCAATCGATGCATTGCCCCCTCGTTCGGACCCGAGGAGAGGCAGGAACTCTGGGCTGGAGTCCATGTTGATCTCGGACATCTCCAGGCCCTCGGCATCGAGCCTCATGCTCGAATAGTAGACATCGTTACCCACGGGTGACCCATGCCTCTTGATGATGTAGGGGTACGAACTCGTCACTGGTTCGTCGAGGCCGTATATGCTCCACCTGAGGCCCCACCACTCGCCAGTCGTGACATTGAAAAGGTCGTACCAGGAGGAGGATAGGCTCCTGTCGCCCGCAGAGATAACATACACTTCCGCGACGACACTGACGTTAGCCCCTGGTATTCCTGATTCATCGTCGACCCACAGGGTCGCCTCGAAAGTGCCCTCGGAGGCGTAACTGTGCGCGAAGCTGACCACATGCTCCGAATACATAGCCTCAGCGGAGACCACAGAGGAGACCGTTCCGTCGCCGAAATCGATCGTGAAGGTGAGATTGTCGCCATCAGCGTCCATTGCCCTCCCCGTGAAATCCACCGAAGCGCCGAGGGCTATGAAAACAGGGTCAGCGGCTAGAGACACATCGGTCGGCGGGGAATTGTACTCGACGGATGGCGTCAGCTCGAAGAACAGAGGGTTCCCACTCCATGTAGCGGTCAAGCTCCGCCCCGGATAGGAATCCCAATCGCCCCATCCGGAGAACGTATCCGTGCGCCAAGCGTACGTGTGATTCAGATAAGCGAATATGATGTACGGAGTGTCCTGATAGTTGATGCTCTGGCAGCTGTCCACGTAGGTGTGCCTTGCCAACGCGTCGGTCTCTCGAACGCTACCGTTGTAGTTCTCCTCGAACGATGGATTGCTGTACCGTGTGTCGCTCCATCCGTTCCATGAACGTTTGCTCTGCGTGAACAGAATCATGTTAGGGTCCGGGTCCATGCTCCATGACCAGATGGCGGTGTCGTATGTGTATGAGTACACGACCGTCGCAAGCCACGCCTGGTCCACGACCGTGTATGTGAGTTCTATGCCGATCTTCGCCCACTCGCTCGCCAGGAATTGGGCGATGTCCGCCTCTTCGGGGTGCTCCATCCTCACGAGCATCTGGTACGACAGCCTCGTCCCGACGGGGACGTACCCCTGCAGGACGGCATAGCTCGTCGCGTTGCATTCCCGAACACCGTCCAAATTGGAGTCCAGATAGCCTGAGACGTTCAGAAGAGCATTTGCGGTGTTGATATCGTAGAGGAACTCCTCACCGACCCCGAGGTCATAATGCCAATCCGAGACCGGCGAGATCAAGGTCGACCCTAGCACGCCCTCACCCATATAGAACTGGCTCAGGATCTGGGCCTTGTCCGTGGCCATCGCCATTGCGTGTCGGATGACAGGATCGAGCCTCGAAGGGTTGGGTCCTGCCTTCTTCATGTTTATCAGAACGTTCTCCCGGTAACCATCAGGCCTCGGACCGTCATATGCTTGGACATTCGGCACCAGACCGAGGTCGATTCTGCCCTTCAGATCCATGAATTCATCGAACGGGAGCTTCGCGATGTCGATCTCGTTGTTCTCCAAAGCCAGGCTCAGCGCAGCTGGGTCATCATAGAAGTGGAATTCCATCTTGTCGAACTGGACGTACCTGCCGTAGTTCGGTCCGCCATGGTAGTTCGGGTTCGCAACCAGCGTGATGACGCCGCCGGAGCTCCAGTCATCATACAGGCTGGGAGTCGCTATGAACGGTCCGGTTCCGACAACCGGCGTCCCGGACCAGCTGAACGAGATGTCGCTCGCGCTCATGCCTTCCAGGATGTGCCTCGGAAGGATCGATATCAAGATGTTGTCGCCGAAGGAAACTGGCATCGCCGTGTTGTTGATCCTGTCATAGAAGTGGATCCAGACAGTGTCGCTGTCGATGGCCTCCGCGTACTGCATGAAGTATGCATATGGCTGGTAGGTCCACATCGTCGTGTAGTTGACGCCGGAGTTCAGGTTGATGTTCCACGCAACATCCGCGGCTGTGACAGGAACACCATCGGACCACACGGCGCCCGATGAGACGTTGTACTCCCAGACGGACCCGTAAGGAGTCTCTCCGGGGACGATCCTCCATTCCTCAGCTAGACATGGGACCGGGTCAAGGTCTTGACCGACTCCCTGGAGACTGTCATACACCAAACTGTAGAACAACTGCGAAGTCTCCGTCAGACCGAGATACGGGTTGAGGCTGTCGATGCGCTCCGTGAAACCCATTCTAAGGATGGTCGATCCGGGAGATGCACGTGCGTCGCCAATTTGAACGACAAAGATTCCAAGGGGGACGACCATCGCGAATGTTATGACAAAAGCTATAACGGCGGACCGCGAGTTCAATTCCATTCCTCCTGGCCAGGCACTGCCAAGTGTTATCGAGAATGGTAACAGAATGAAGTGGTAATAGCCTTTTCCTTGAAATTATCACTCCGCCGCCCGACGGTCCAGTTATGTTGCAGCAGAATCAGAAATGACTGCGCCGTGATAATGAGTGTGCGCGAACTGCAGTGAACAGGTGCCTGGACCTCGACTAGCTCTTAATCAACAAGAACCCGCGGTAGTCCATATTGTGCTGAATAAATTCCGGCCAATCCCATTTCTTCGCGGACACGAGTGTCTTGACCTGTTGCGTGAGGTTCACTTGCTGAGCTATGATGAGCCCCGCGTTCATGCACAGCGCGGAGAACTCCGCGACCGTCACCGCCCCGCCTATGCATTGCTCCCAGGAGCCCTGCTCACCAGTCCTCGTGGTCTTGAACGCATCTGAAATTGCGACCTTCGCACCCGATTTGGCGATGCGCGCGATCTCCGCCAGCGCAGAGCACTTGTCCGGAAGGAGATTGATCGTCGCTTGGCTCATGACCACATCGATGGACTTGCTGGTGATCGGAAGTCTCTCGAGGTCGGCCATGACCCCGTCGAAGACCATGTCTTTGAACCGCATATGATTCGAGATGTTCTTCGCAACGCAGAGGCCCGGACGGGAG
>MGVW01000058.1:29917-33734 GCA_001800675.1 Euryarchaeota archaeon RBG_13_57_23
ACGAGCCGCACTTGTTCTCCAAATCCGTTGACCCCTACCTCTAGTGCATCGCGCATATTGCATATCTATTTTATATCGCACTTCGTTGCGCTCTCAGCAGGATTCTGTCAGTTACGGAGCTAGGATACCTCATGGCAGCGCTCAGACCCATCACCGTCCGCAAGATGCTCACGCCGTCGCTATACATCCAGGGAAAAGGAGCGATCTACTACCTCGGCCAGAAAGCGCTTCCGTTCGGGGATAAGGCGTTCGTGATCGGAGGTAGCACTGCGCTTCAGGCGGCGGGAGAGCGCGTGAAGAAATCATTGGCTTCGAGCGGCATCGAGGCCGTCGGTTGGAACGACAAGGTCAAAGAGTGCACGCACGCTGCAATCACCAAACTAGCAGAAGAAGGCAAGCACGCGAAGGCGCACTTCGTTGTCGGCGTTGGTGGGGGAAGGGCGATAGACACCGCCAAGGCGACCGCATGGAAGCTCAAAGTACCGGTGATTTCCATCGGTACCCAGTGCGCGAGCAACGCGGACGGTAGCGCTGAATCCGTCGTCTACACCGAGGACCACAAGTTCCTCGAGGTCCTGTCTCTTCCCAGGAATCCAGTACTAGTCATAGAGGACACCGAGATCATCGCGAAGGCCCCTCCGAAGTACATGGTCTGGGGCATGGGGGACGCCCTCGCATGCAAATTCGAGGGTGAGGCGTACGCCAAGACGAGGGCGCTCAAGCAGGACGGGGAGTTGCCTCCCGCTGCGGCGCTCGCTCTCGGGGACTCATGCTACCGGAGCCTCAAGGAGCATGGACAGAAGGCCATTGCGGACCTGAAGAACGGGAATCACTCGGTCGATGTGGACGATGTCATCGAGGCTGTGAAACTCGCAAGTGCCATGGCATTCGAGAACACGGGCTGTGCGCTAGCGCACGCATTGCACAACGGCCTTACGAGGACCGGACAGATCAAGGGAGAACACGGCGAGATAGTTGCGTACTGCACAATCGTCCAGATGATGTTCGAGAAGCGGCCCGTCGACGAGATCAGAGAAGTCGCAGGGTGGTGCGAGAAGGTCGGTCTGCCGACCAGATTGAAGATGCTCGGAGAACCCTCGAAGGCCGCGCTCAGGACGGCAACGGACTATGCCGCCGAGAAGGATTCCAACAGCCGGAACATGCCCAACAAGATGAAACCCTCAGAGCTGATGATAGCGATCGATAGGGTGGAGAGAGGGGTTTAAGGTTCAAGCAGCTGAGGCCTCTGCGTGCCAGAACGGTATTCTCAGAACGCTGACTCTGTGCCGCGCGATCACAAACCCGGCGGCCAAGACGCCCGCGACGTCGAATATCAGGTCGCCCGCGGTGTCTATCCCCGGATGGAAATTGGTCCAGCCGAATATGATGTCCGTGAAGAACTCCGTGAACTCGAAGAAGAACGATATCACGAGCATCGTGACGATGGCCGCCCAGAACTTCCTTCTGCCGTTTGTGGTCGGAGGCCCGGTTGGGCTCAGGGTCCAGCAAGTGATGGACCACAAGAAGAAGGTCATGACCATCGTCCCCAGCAAGTGCGCTAGGTTGTCATACCAGTTGAAGTTTGACGGGCTGTAGCCGAACATGCCGGGCATACCCGCATCCACGACGACCATGAAGAACAGCATCATGAGCGCTCCGCCCGTGATGATGGCCTTCCTTTTGATCTCAAGGGCGACTAGCGGGACCATGATCGTGAACGAGAACGCATAGGTCCAGCTGGACCACGTCCATCCCCCGCGCTCCATCGACATCACGAACAACGTCAGAAGCACGACGAGAACAGAAATCGACGCGAAGGGGAACCCGTGCCAAGAAAGCACTGGGGGTCTAGGCGCATCGCGCTCGGAGGATCTTGCCGTCTTGTTCGCCGCATGAGCACTGATAGCGTGCATCCTGCGTGCGTAGTAGTGAACATCCATCCCGTGACTCCCCCCGCTCATGTCCCATCCGAGTTGATACGGGATTGCCATGCATGCCTAATAAACTGATTCCCAAATAGTCGTCAACCAGACACCAGACGCTCGTAAGTCCGAATGAGCTCGGCCCCTTCCTTAAGCACATCCCTCGGCAGTTCGGGGACCGCATGCTCTTTGAGGGTCTTCCGGGCCTCGTGTCTAGCTTCCTCGGCCATCTTCGTGGACAGGGTCGCCTGCCAATGCTTCCGTCTGGTGTCGCGGACGAGCATTTCGGTCTTGAAGTTCTTCAAAGTGTGCGGGTGCCTCAGGAAGGTACCTCCGTGACCGACGGCCTCGATTACATCGAGGGCTATCGTCTCCTTCTTCACGACGAACTTGTGCATGTATGTCCTGACATCTTCCCAGATGTGCGAGTCGAGAACGACCTGCTCCAGAGCGGCGCCCTTCGCGTGGTCCAAGGCGCCAGCGCCTGACATCTCGTCCGTGCCCGAGAAGGTGTTGAGCACGACATTCACCGCCTCGCTCAAGGAACTCTCGATGCCTGGTTCGACGGTCTCGAAACCCCAGCTGCTCGTGTGAGAAGGGAACCCATAACGCTTCGACATCTGTCCCGCTCCAGCGGCGATGAGTGTTAGCTGGTACGCGTTGTAATCCATGGCGCCCGTCTTCATATCCATCGGAGCGGACTCCGAGCTGTAGATGAACGGTGCTCCCGGAGAAGCGATCTGAGTGATGACGTTGCTCGCGAGGTTCTCCGCGTTTATGTTCTCCAGCGTGCCGGCCATCGTCACCGGGGACGAGAGACCTGAGATGGACATTGACATCGAGACCACCGGGATCCCTGCCTTCGCGAACTCCGCCTGGGCCTCGATCTCCGCCTTCTCGAAACAGAGTGGGGCGATCGAACAGCTGATGACTGAGAATATCGGTTTCTTCTTGAGTTTCGCCGGACTGCCTACGATCAGAGAGGCCAGCTCGACCTGCTTCCTCGCGTCGGCTGCTCCGTGGGTCGCTGGAACGACTTGGACATGCTTCGAGTTGTTCTGCAGGGCTGTCCAGAGAGAGTTGACTGCAAGCGCCTTCTGAACGACATCGTGGGCGGTGACAGTTGTCCAGCAGATGTCGATCCCGTCCATGGCATCGGCAATCCTGGAGAAGTTCGCGAGGTCCTTGTTCGTGGTCGGTCGCTGCTCGCCCGTATCAATGTCTTTGGTGTAGACAGCGAGGCCTGTGGTCGAAAGAAGAGGGTACTCCTGGACTGGAAGCTTCTTGTCGTGCTCTGGGTTGCGCGCGCCCATCGCAATCTCCTTTGGAGCCTTCTTGACACACTCCATCACGAGGCTTTCGGGGAGCCTGGCAATCTCCTTTCTGTAGTCCACCTTGGCACCTGCGAGCTCGAGGCTTTTCAGAACGGCCTCGCTCTTCACCATGACGCCGATCTTCTCAAGGCATCTGATACTCTGCTCGTGCAGAAGTTCTTCCTCGTCCGTGTCCAAGAATCTCAATCGAGCGACAGCCATGCACACATCCTCCGGAGCGCGGTCTCCAGACGGTGCATGCAAAAGGTGTCTAAAATGGTTTCGTAGTGGGTTTTCCGAGCGTCCAGTGGGTCCGAAGCGCTCTAGAGTTGCGCCTCTAGCCTCTTGGCGACCTCGTCCCAGTTGACTATGTTCCAGAACGCCTCGAGGAACTTGCCCCGGTCGTTCTTGTAGTCGATGTAGTACGCGTGCTCGAAGACGTCCACGACCATAAGGATGGCCGAGCCGGGCATCCCGTTGACATTGTGCTTCTCGAGTTGCATGATGAAAGGCCTCGTGACGAGCGGCGGCTTGACGAGCGCCGCCCAACCGGAGCCTTCGACCGAACTCGCGGCCTGTGTG
>MGVW01000058.1:33754-34058 GCA_001800675.1 Euryarchaeota archaeon RBG_13_57_23
GAACGAGCCGAACTCCTTGTTCAGCCAATCGCCGAGCACTCCGCCTGGCTTCTCCGGGCTCTTGCCCTTCGGCGCCAAGTTGCCCCAGAAGAGCGAGTGCAAGACGTGTCCACCCAGATTCCAAGAGAGTTCCTTGAGGGCCGCCTTCACGTCGTAGTCGGCGTTCTCGGCACGCGCCTTGTCGACCTTCGCGAGCAGGTTGTTCGCGCCAGTTACGTAGGCGTTGTGGTGCTTCTCATGGTGTATCCTGAGCTGCGTCTCGGATATGTACGGTGCCAGCGCAGTGTATTCATACGGCAGTTTC
>MGVW01000058.1:34081-55090 GCA_001800675.1 Euryarchaeota archaeon RBG_13_57_23
CTCCATATCATGTCCTCCGGGAATGTCGCACGGACTCCGCGCTTATCTAGATTATGACGTAAGAGAACCGAGGGAACGGCGCCATCAAATCTTAAGTACGAATCCGTCAATACCAATCAGGTCAGTCGACACCGAAGGTGGAGAGAATGATGAGGCGCTTGGACTTATCTGAATGCAGTTCGCCTCTCGCACTCCTCCTGTTGCATGGTGGAGCGGGCGTACAGGTCGGAAAGGACCTTTCTTGATTCTTTGCAAATTGACTAGCTGTAAACCTCTTGATTGATGCTTGAGCGCTTTTCCCTCAAGTCCGCGAACGAAGAAGGTGAGGATCATGCAAGATAAACAATCGATCTTGAACGAGCTGGAGAATGGTGTGAAGAACCTGCAGCAGGAAGTGGCTGTGGAAGCTGCGAGGAAGGCCATCGCTGCAGGCGTGAGCCCAGTCGAGGCGATAGAACATGGGCTCTCGAAGGGCATCCGGGAAGTGGGCGAGAAGTTCGCCCGGAAGGAGATGTTCGTGGTCGAGCTGATCTACGCAGCGACGATCATGGAAGAGGCCATCAAGGTGCTGGAACCGGCGCTGAAGACGAGCAAGGAGAAGCGGAGTTCAGCTGGAGCGGTCGTCCTCGGGACAGTGGCAGGGGATATCCACGACATCGGCAAGAACCTCGTGAGAATCATGCTGGAAGCTGGGGGCTTCGAGGTCCACGATATCGGAAAGGACGTCCCGACGGAGAACTTCGTTGGGAAATCCAAGGAAGTGAACGCGTCTCTCGTGGGCGCCTCGTCGCTCATGACCACCACGGTCCAGGTGCAGAAGGAGCTCGTGGATGCGCTCCGGGCAAGGGGCATCAGGGCGCCGATGATGGTCGGCGGAGCAGCGGTCACGGACGAGTGGGCGAGGGAGATCGGCGCGAACTACGCATCCGACGCGAACAGCGCAGTCGTTATCGCGAAGCAGCTCCTGGGGAAGAGGTGATGGGCATGGCGGAGAGCATGAAGATCGGGTCGCTCGGAATGAAGAGATTCAAGGTGATGGACCCAAAGGACGCAGACGCCGTCCATGACAGGTCACTCCAGTTGCTGGAGAGGATGGGGATCAAAGTCTCCAGCGGCGAAGGAAGGAGGCTCCTCAAGGAGGCGGGAGCGGACGTCAACGACAACACTAAGATCGTCAAGATCCCGGGCCGCCTGGTCGAGGAGATGATGGCGAAATGTCCTCACCGGATCAAGATGGGAGCGAGGAACAAGAAGAACGATTTCGTCCTCGACGGGAAGCACTGCTACACATGCACGGACGGAGTGGGAGTCGCCACGATCGACCTGGATTCAGGAGAGAGGAGGCCCTCGACGCTCAAAGATGTGGCCGACACGGCCAGGATCGTCGACTACCTGCCCATGATGCACATGTACAACCCGCTCGTGACGCCTCTTGAGGTGCCGAAGCACGCTCACACGGTTTACGAGTTCTTGGCCTCGTTGGAGAACTGCGAGAAGCACTTCACGACCGGCTCGACCTACAGGCGCGAGGAGGCCGTGTACGAGATCAAGATGGCCGCTGCAGTCGCGGGTGGCATGAAGCAGCTCAAGAGGAGGCCGATAATCTCGACCCTCACCTGCACTACGAGCCCGATGGACCTCGGGCAGACCACCGATGCAGCGATCGAGTTCTCAAGGGCCGGATGTCCTCCTCATTTGATGGCGATGCCTTTGATCGGTGCGACCGCTCCGATGACTGTCGCAGGAGCAGTGGTACTGGGCAACGCACAGATAATCGCTCTCGCGACGGTCCTGCAGCTAGCAGCTCCAGGTTCTCCGCTATGCTACAGCACTGAGCCGATGGCGATGGACGTCCAGAGCGGCCTGTTCGAAGGACTGTTCCCCGCGGCGGACATGGTGAGGGCCGCGCATGTGCAGATGGCCAAGTACTACAAGATCCCGATATTCGTCGGAGGGTGGGGGACATGCTCGAAAGCACCTGATGTTCAGGCTGGTTACGAGAAGGCGTTCTCCGCGTTCATCTGCTATCTCTCGGGCGCGGACATGACCTCCGGTCCTGGTCTGCTGGAGAACTGGACCGTACTGAGTTACGAGCAGCTCATCATCGACCACGAGATGTTCACGATGATGGCCGATATGCTCCAGGGGTTCAAGGTCGATGACGACACGGTGCCCATGGATGTTATCATAGAGGTAGGGCACGAGGGCCACTTCATGGGGAAGAAGCACACCCTCGACCACTTCAGGCGGATGTGGCAGCCAATGGTCACGGACGGTCAGACCTACACGACCTGGAAGGCCATGGGCTCGAAGAACGCGGTCGACCACGCGAAGGACAAGGCCAAGGAGATCCTGAGGACGCATACCCCGGAGCCTCTGGCAGCCGACCTGAAGAAGGAGCTCGGTCAGATCTTGGCCGAGGCTGAGGCGAACATACCGCGGTAGAAACGCGCTCGCTCACAAACCACTTACACTTATCTTTCATATTCAGACGGAATCACGTCGGATCGAGGGGGGCAGCTCACGTGCGTGATAGAAATGGCCGGGAGCACAGGAGCGCGTCACCTGTGCCCTTTGGGTTTCAGAACCTCTTGTAAGTGGACTTCTTGGCGTTGCAGATCGGACATAGGTCGGGACCTTCGCCCTCGCCAGTGTAGCCGCAAACTGGGCACACCCAGATCTGCGCAGTGCTCGCGTCCTTCCCATCTTCCACGGCCTTCTTGGCCTCTGCGTACATCTTGGCGTGGACCTTCTCAGTCTCGAGCGCCCAGAAGGTGGATCGTATCGCGCCCTTCTCGTCCTGCAGCTCCGCGACCGCTTTGAACGCGGGGTACATCTCGTCGACCTCGTAGTTCTCCCCGTCGATTGCGTGCTGAAGGTTCTCGGTCGTCTTCTGTATCTGGCCGAGCGTGCGCCAGTGGTTCGTCGCGTGAACCCTCTCGGCGTATGAAATGGCACGGAACATCCTCGCGACCTGGGGTTTCCCCTCCTTATCAGCCTGATCGGCCCAGATGCTGTACTTCATGTGGGCCATACTCTCTCCGGCATAGGCATCGTTCAAGTTCTTCTCGGTCATCTTGCGCATGATTTCTCCTCTCAACTCTAGGAAGTCGACATTCTCAATAGACGGGACTCTTAAAGAGATTTCGCCGTGTTGTGTGGCTGGGCCCGGAGGAGAGCAACGGTTTCATACCCAGATAGCAATCAGCCGCTCACATGGACCCGCTGATGCACATACTGCTGCCGACGCTGTTCCTTCTGGCGATCAGGCTGGACCCGAAAATGGTCATCCTGCTCGCGCCGTTCACGATCCTGCCTGATTTCGATGCGGCGTTCGGGCTCCACAGAGCACTGTTCCACAGCTTCGTGCCAATCGTGATTCTCCCGGTCGCGCTGATCATCTACTCGAAACTGAAGCGACCCGAGTGGATGCTTGGGGCGCTGCTCGTCCAATTCTATCTCGCATCCCACGTCGTGCTAGACCTGGGTGGCGTCGCATTCCTTTGGCCCTTAGTCGAGGACCAGATGTACTTCGAACCCATCGTTACGTTCAACCTCCAAGGCGGCGTGAACTTCGACATCGACGTCGAGTACGGCTGGAAACCGTACGAGCCGATGACGACCACTCAATTCATTTCCGAGAGCGGTTTCGCGCTCATCTTCCTCGGGGCATTGATGGTCGTCGTCTTCAGAAAGGAGGCACTCGGTGCGGCCCGTGGAGCCTGGAGAATCATCGGTGACACTCTCTCGCGTCTGAGACGCTAGGTGGTAGAGGGCGGGGCGTGGCACATGGGAGATATTTAAACTCTTTCAGAATTTTGAATAGTTGGATTTTCGAAGAATGCTGGCCATTGCGGACCCCTTCAAGCCAGTAGTGAAATCACATTCGAGAACGAGGACTTCTCGGTTTATATAGCCACGGGGCGAGTAGATTCCTCATACCAGCTAGACAGGGCTCCGGTACCTATGTCGAATGTCTCTTCTGTTGATCCATTCGAGAGCAGCAAGAGCTTTGTGCGCACCGTCGCATTGATCGCGATAGCTTCATTCCTTTTCCTATCACCCTTCTCTCCCCTTCTCGGGCCGGTCTCGTCCGATCCGGGGTATGTTAACAACGGCGACGACACCAGAAGCTATCTCTGGAACTTCACGGACCCCGCCGACTACATCGTGACCGATGCCTCCGTATCCGGAGGCTATGGAATGCTCGAGTTCGTCAACGAGTCGATGATTGACAACACGAGCGCGATGTTCAGCCTCGGGACCATGGTGAACATCGATTCGACATCATTCGAAGACTCGCTGGCAATCGAAGATCCTTCGGTGCCCATCACGAACTTGGTCATTCAGCCTGGACTGGACGAAGGTGAGGACCTGCGCGTGGAGATGGAATGGCCTGCTTGGAACACCGAGGGGGGCACGCTGAGCATCGACTCAGAGAGTACGAGAGAGATGAGGATCTTCCTACGGTTCAATCTCTCAGCGATACCGACGAACGCCATCATCAAGAACGCGACAATCGGACTGTGGATGACCGCTGGCAAACCGATGATTGTTGACTACGGGATCTATCCCCTGAACGCGTCCTGGAATGTCAGCTCCGCCAGCTGGTCCAGGATCGATGCGACCCACTACTGGATGCACCCAGGCGGTGACTACGTCACGGAGGCGTTCTACAGAGGCCTGTTGGAGGACAGGGTGGGCTGGCACACCATGGATGTATCCAGGCTTGTCGACCTCTGGGTCCGCGGGGTAATCCCGAACAACGGGGTCGTATTTGTCCCAGTGCCGTCGGTAGGGGATGCCGAGAAGACCTTCAATAGCTGTCACGACAAGAATGACCCCGAACGCAGACCGAAGCTCGCCGTCAACTACACGATTGGCGAGGCTGTGGGCGTCTTTGAATCGCGAGTCCTTGGGGCTGGCACGAATGCCACTTTCACTTACGCGAGTTGGTCTCACAACTCCACTTCATTGGCCGCCGATGAGTTCTCCGAGCCTGCGCTGTCGAGCAGATGGAGCTGGATGAATGATCCGTTGCTGTTTGGAGGGAGCTACAACTTCGACAGGACAGGATGGCTCAACATCACTGGGAGTCCCTCAACAATCCTCGAAGACACGAACGTGACGGGCAACCTCCTCTACCAGAGCATCGCAGGCAACTTCAGCGCATCCACCAGCCTGCAGGAGAGATTCACCGCGAACACCATGGGTGCTGGTCTTCTAGTGTACGGGGACCGCCTCAGCTGGCTCGCGTTGATCAAATCCGGGTACGGTGTCGATGGCTCCATCATGGCCATGGTGTCGGAGGGCGGCGTGAGCAGGGTATTGACGAACACATACTGGGGCGGCCTCGACGGCGCCCATCTGCGTATCGAGAGGAACGCGACCTCGTTCCAGATGTTCGCGAGCACGGATGGGCAGTCATGGACCCTGGTCTCAGTCTACGACCCGCCTTACGGATTCATGGAACGACTGCTCGTAGGACTATGCGTCTTCTCTGGAGGGGCCTCCTCAAGCCCGATTGCGGAGTTTGACTTTCTCAGGGTCTTGCCTGATGGACAGGTCACGGGGCTCGAGATGAGGGTACGCACCGGAAACTCCACCCTGCTCACGGATCCGTCTTGGGGTCCGTGGGGGTCGCCGGTAGGTCCGAGTTCAGGAGCCTCTATCGGAGAGACGGGCAGGTACATCCAGTATCAAGCCACATTGGGAACACAGTGGGGGTGGCTCTCGCCCCTGTTCTCCAGCTTCACATGTTACGAAGAGAGGTTTCTCGACTACGGGACCATAACGATACCTGAAGTCAACCCAGTCGACCTGCTGGTCTGGCAGTCGATGGAGGTCACCCAGGTCATCGACAATGGCACCGTCGAGTACCTCTATTCGACGGACCACGGTAACTCGTGGTCGACCCTCGGGTTCGGCTCGAGTTTCCCATTGACGCTCACAGAGTCGTCGCTCATGCTGCAGGCAGTGCTGCGCTCGTACGACACGCTCAAATCGCCCATGATCGACACCATCGAGCTGATGTATGCAGTCTCCGTGTCATGGTTCTACGTATCAGCTCCAGCCACGGTGACCGCCGGACTTCCGTTCCTGGTCGACATCGAGGCACGCGACCCATCGAACAACATAGCCACTTCGTGGAGCGGAGACGTGACCCTGCACGCACTTGATGAGACCGGTAGCCTGCCTTCAACGAGTGAAGTCTACACGACCTTGGCAAGCGTGTCATCTGGTGTGTGTACGGTCACTAACCAACGGTACGATGTCGCCGAAATCATCCGAATAAGCGCCAACGCAGGCGGCGCCTGGGGCTTGAGCGATCCGATCACGGTCCAGCCAGGGCCTGTGGCGAGCATAGTCTTGGAGCCGGACAACGATACGATGCTCGAGCACACCAGCCTAGCGTTCACGGCCACAGCGTTTGACTCCACGGGCAACGTCATCCCAACAGCGCAGTTCGCGTGGACGGCTGAGCAATCTCTCGGTGTCCTGAACAGCGCAACGGGCAGCACAGTCCTCCTCACGGTCGGAGAGTATGACACCGGAGGCATTCTGAGCGTCTCGAGCGCCGGTGTGACCGTCTTGAGGATGATCCAAGTGCTTCCGTCCAGGCTCGCACCCGTCTTCGACGCCGCCCTTCCCGACCAGACAAGGCCCGAAGACTATGGGGAGTGGACCCTGGACATCACGAACTATGTCTCCGACGCCGAGGACACGGACTCGATGCTGAGATGGTACGCAACGAACGAATCGGTGATAGACGTCCGAGGCGAGAACAGGACGGGTAACCTGATCATGACATTCTCGACGATAGAGAACGCATTTGGTATTAACATCCTGAACCTCTTTGTGGTCGACTCGGACGGCATGAGGACTTCCGCACCGCTGAGTGTGGAGATCGAGTCCATAAATGACGCCCCGATGATCGCACACATAGAGCCCATTGTGGTGCACTACGAAGTCCCCTACACCTATGATTTCACTTACTACATCCATGACCCGGATGACGTTCTAGAGGATTTGGAGCTCAGCGTCGATGACGCGAGCGTTCCGTACACGACCGTAACCGGCTTCCTAGCAAGGTTCAATTTCCCTCAATCGATGATGGGCAGCAACCATACCGTCGTCGTCATCGTGACGGATCCCGGGCTGCTGTCGGACACCGTGCAGGTAGTCGTCAGGATCACGGACGATTTCGTCCCCACGCAACTGGATGCGCTCCCGAAATTGGTCCTGAACCAGGGCGCGACCCTGGCGGACTGCGTCTACCTGCCCGACTACTTCATTGACCCTGAAGGAGACATCCTCTACTACGCGTCCGGACACGCCCACGTGACCATCGAGATCAAGCCGGACCGCTATGTCAATGTCACTGCTCCCAGCGATTGGTTCGGAGTCGAGTACATCATCATCCAGGCCACTGACCCAGATGGCGCCAGGGCCGAAGGGATCCTTCAGGTCACCGTGCTCTGGGTTGACCTGCCGCCGACAATCGGAGACGTGCCCGACCTGATGGTCAAGTACGACGAGCGTTACGAGTTCGACATTTACCCGTATGTATACGACCCGGACGACCCGGTCGAAGAGCTCATAATCACCGCAGACGACCCGCACTGCACCTTCATGGGTAGCGTCATGGTCGTGCTCTATCCGTCTGCGATGATGAACACGGTGAACCCCGTGGTCATCACGGTGACCGGGGAGAACGTGAGCATCTCATGCCGGATCAACATCACAGTCTCCGACAACTCTCCTCCGCGGGTGCGCTCAGGCTACCCGCTCCCGGACCACTCGTTCCAGGAAGATCTACCGATGCAGTACCCCCTGACACAAGGTCTGGACTATTACTTCACAGACGCGGAGGACCTTGAGATGGCCGGCTTCGAGGCGTTCACCCTGTCCCCCGAAGTCAATGCCAGCGCTTTCAAGACGGAATCGAATGTCTGGAAGGTCGAGTTCACGACGACCCCCAACTACTTCGGTACGTGCGACCTCGTGCTGCGTGGTCTGGACAGCGACGGGGCCATCGTGGAAGAGATGGTCACGCTCGAGATAATTCCAGTGGCCGACGCACCGTTGTTGGACCTGCCGGATTCATACAGAGCCGTCGAGGGCCAGCAGATGATACTCAACATAGAGCAGTTCGTGACCGACCCCGACTCGTTCTTCGAGAGCGGCGATTTCACGTTCGAGCTCCGAATGGTTTCCGCGCTCGTGAACATGCAGGACTACACAGTCTGCATCAGCCTCTTGCCCGGAGCGCTCGTGCTCCAATACCCAACCGGGTTCCTCAGCGATCACGTCGGGGAGATCGTCATAGAAGTGAGCGTGACGGACCAGAGCGGCAAGGTCGCGAGAGACGACTTGCGCATTCTCATCGACAAAGCACCCAGCCCGCCGGGACAGGACGACTCGTGGCTTTGGCTGGCGACCGCCGTCGCGATTGTGGGAGGCGCCTCAGGCATGATAGGGGTCGCCTGGGTGAGGAGAAAGGAGCCTTTCGTCGTCCAGGACCTGATGCTCATTCACAACGACGGATTCCTCATAAGCCGTTACTCCCACCACCACGAAGGCGAGATCGACGAGAACATATTGAGCGGCATGCTCACGGCGGTCCTTGGCTTCGTCGAGGACTCGATGAGCTCTCAACACGATGGCCTGAAGTCGTTCGGGTTCAGGGACTACCGCGTCGCCGTCGAGAGGGGCGAGAGGTGTTTCGCCGCCGTCGTCTACGAGGGAGACGCCCCTGAGGACCTCGGGAAGTCACTGAGCGGATTCCTGGGCACGGTCGACAGGATCTACAGGAAGAAGCTCGCGCAGTGGACCGGGGACATCGACACGGACTTCGCCGGCATGGAAGTGCTGATGGGAGCGTGGGTCAAGGAGCACTCGAAGAAGGGAAGCAACGGGGACACAGCTATCTGGCAGACCCGAGAGCCTAAGAAGAAGGTAAAGCCGAAGAAGGTCCAGGTCGACATGATATCCGGAGAGCAAGCCGGCGAGAAACCCGCAACTGCGGAGAAGAAGGGCCCGTAAGGCGCCCATCTTATCTCGGCAACTCTCGGCAGAAGACACATCACCTCTGAGTTGCAGCCGATCACGCTCTCATTGGGGCATTCTGCAGGACGAGCGCAGGCATCCGCTCAGGTGCGGCCCAGCTCCATCTGATGTTATTTTTGGCATTGATGACAGCACCTTGTGCGTGAGCGGGTGGTCCAGCGTGCCTCGACCAATCCACTGACAGCATGTCGCCTATCAGTATGAGAAAAATGAGAACAGTTGTGGACCGCGATGGGCCCACATTTGAGAGGTTTGGGGCCGCCCTAAGCGGGTGGCGGAGGCTCAGGAGACACAGCATCTGGTTGCTGGCCCTTCCTGCGCTTCATGAGCAGCATGACCACAAGCAGAACGGCCACGATCGCCACGATAGCCCCGATGCCGATATAGATCATCAGGTTGGAGGCTGAGGGATCGTCTTCCGTCAGGTCTTCCTCCTCGACAACCACGGTCACGGACTTCGTCGCCTCCTGGTTGCCTGCCACATCGAGCGCATAGAAGTCGATCACGTATGTGCCGGCCTCCGCAAATGACAGGGAGCTGCCGAAGGTCGCCCATGAACCGCCGTCTATGCGATACATCACGCTCCCTACGCCGCTCGTTCCGTCAGTCGCATTCAGCCAAACGGTTGCGTCTGAAACCTCGCTGGCGCTCACAGGAGCGACTGTGTCGATCTTGATGATCAGGGTCTTGGTGGCCTCTATCTGGGCAGCATTGTCCACGGACCTGAACTCGTAGGTGTGCGTCCCGTCACCTGATACAACAAATGGCGCGGTGTAGGTCACCCACGAGCCTCCGGCGATCCTGTACTCGGTATAGTCCACGCCTCCGTCGCCGCCCGTAGCGGACAGGGTCACGGTCGTTGCGGACTTGTACCAGCCTGCGGAGCCCGCCGTGCCAGAGACAGCCGCTGTCGTCACGGGAGGCGGAACTGGCAGGTTCTCCGCGAGAACCAGGTCAGCATACTGGACCAGCTCCGGAGTCCACAAGAAGACCGTCGGCCAGTCGCTGCGGGCGCTGCTGAAGTCGTCATACAGGCCGTACCCGTACGAGCTCCTGAGGACGAATCCGAGCGTGTCTCCCTGGGTCGCGCCGAGCAGGGCGAGCGGGATGGCGAACTCGTAGATCCTATGGTCAATAGCCAGGGTCGGGCTGGTGCTGAAGCCCTCGCCTCCGTAGAGCCCGTCATGATCGAACGGGCTGCAGTGGTCCACCCAACCTCCGGTGTCGTAGACATAGTGCGCCTGCTCCCACCAGGAGGTGTCTCTCAGGACGAACTGATCCTCGTGGTCGACTGATGTGACCGCGTCGTTTCCAGTATCGAAGGCTATGGAGGCGTAGTCGTACTCATCTGGAGTCATGTCTCCAAAAGCGTCGATCAGGATGTACAGCGAATCCGCATCGTTCATTATGCGCATCTCGGCGTCGAAGCCGAATATCGGGACGGCTGCGTCGATGTCGATGACCGCCGCGTCGGCCCACTCGCCGGCTCCTACCATCCCGTTGATAGCAGGCGCGGAAGAGGCCCAGTTGGAGTTGACGCTCGGCGGGGTCGTGTCGAATTCAGTGGGTTCCAGGCTGGCAGTCGTGTGACTGTCCCAGTCCAGATAGTGCATGTTGGCGTCCATGAGCTCGAGATTCACGTGGAACACACCGGTCACACCGTATTCGTAGATGAGCCAGCCAGGGAAGGAAAGCTCGACGGTCTGTGTGCCGACGTCAAGGTCCGCCCAGACACCCACCTCACTCACCCAGCTCCATCCGGAATCGAGCAGGGTGCCGTCGATGAGATACTTGCCCGCGGTGTAGACTTCGACTGCGACGTAGATGACCAGCCTCTCGTAGGCCACGTCCGCGTCGTCGTTGATCGGAGAACTGTCATGCGGTGACCCGAACAGTGCCGGGACGCCCTCGAAGTCGGTGTACAGATACGACGCCGTGGTGTACGTATCAGTGGACATGAGCCTCGCGCCGGAATCATAGAATTCGAGGTCCACATAGAAGACGCCGTCGTTGCCCTGCTGGTTGATGAGCCACCCGGTGAACCGCAGTTCGATGGAGTTCCAGCCGGCAGTGAGCGCGGTCGTGTTGCTGACCTGCTCGACTTCGTTCCACCAATCGTCGTACAGGGTCGCGTCGAGCCTGTAAGCGCCGTCCTCGGTCACGTTGACCCCGATGTTGACGATGAGATAGTCATACAGTAGGTCCGCATCCGCATCGACTGTGGTGTCGCTGTGCGGTGGCTCGATCCAGCCGGGAGCGGTCTCGAAGTCGGACCACCAGTAGAAGTTGGTGCTCGTGTCCCACTCGTCGAGGAGCAACGAGCCGCTCGTGATCGTCATGTGGATGTCGAAGCTGTCCGACTCACCATGGTACCGTATGGGCCAGCCAGGGAAGCTCACCTGGACATAATGGTCCCCGACCGTGAGATGAGTGACATTGGTGGTCTCCAGGAACACATCTCCCCACCAGTCCTCGAGCTCGGCGGATATGACGTAGTCCCCTTCGACGGTGACGTTCACGCCGACCTCCACGATGAGGAAGTCGAACAGGAAGTCGCTGTCCAAATCAAGTCCCCAGTCGCTGAACCATGAGAAGAAGATCGCATCCGGCCGCTCGAACTCCGAGAGGAGGTAGTCGGCAGTGGTGTGCCAGTCGTTCTGCAACCAAATGATGCTCCCGTCGACTTCTCCTTGGAGGGTCATGCTCACATAGAAGGCGCCTTCGACGGTCGCCTCGGACACGTCCCACGCATCGAACAGGAGCGCTATCGTGTTCGAGCCCACGGAAAGCGTGATGTCATCAAACTGGTACGCCAAGTTGTTCCAGTTGTCGTCAAAGAGATAGCTCGTCAACAGGAACCTGCCCGCGCAGTTGATGTTCAAGTTCACATCGACCTGCAACAGGTCGTAGAGGCCGTCCGAGTCGGTGTCCACGCCGTAGTCGCTGTGCGGAGGCGCGAACTCGCCCGGGATCAGCATGAACTCGTCATAGGTGTACGATTGAGTGGCGTGGATGTCGGTGTCGATGACGTTCCATGAGCCGTCGTACAAGGTGAGATGCACGTTATAGGGGCCGTCCGCACCGAACTCGTTGATGTCCCAGCCGTAGAACTGCAGCTGCATCGTCTGCATGCCAGAGCCAAGCTCCAGCTGGACCCCGTCATAGCTGATGTATGACCCGCCCGTCGTGCGCAGGTACGCCTCGATCGTGAACCATCCAGGGGTGAAGATGCCCACGGACACATCGACGATCAGGTAGTCGTAGAGGCCGTCGCTGTTCGCGTCGTCCCCGTAGTCACTGTGCGGAGGCTCGAGCCATCCGGGGAGGACATCGGTCGTTAGCGTGCAGGTGAAGTAGTTAAGGGGATTCGAGTACGCGGTCGCGCTCACATATGTGTACTCCTCAGCGACCGCTGGGGAACCAGGTACGGTCACCGTGACGATGATGGTCTTGGTGCCCGCGGGTGCGAGCGTTCCCGTATCGACGATGCCGTCGGCGTCAGTGTCCGTCAAGGGGTTCATGACATCGTCGTAGAGACCAACTGCCCAACCATCGAAGGAAGTGTATGTTATCGCCAGCGAATCGCTCACAGCCTGGTTGTTCGTCGCGACGAGAGTGTAGCTGACCGTGGCTCCCGGACCGCCTTCCAAGGTCTGCGAAGGCCCTATCATGACCTCCGGGAGGGAGTATCTGATCGACATGCTGTCCGTGATGACCGCAGCGTTGTATCCGTACTGGACTCCGGTGGTGCCGTCGATGTTCTCGATGCCCTCGGTGGCAGCGCTGCCAGTCATCCCGGTAACCGTGAGGTAGTTGACCCAGATGTCCCCTCTCGTCTCGTTCAGGACTATCTCGAAGGTCATCAGGTTGCCGTAGCCCAATCTCGTGACGTTCATGTACTCCACGACCAACTGCCGGTCAGGAGCTACCCCGACTGTCTGGTAGATGATCTCGCCCGAGTCCGCATACATATCGTCCCAGTAGGCCGCGATGAAGTTGTTCGGAGTGTTCGTGTTCGGAATATCGTCGTTACCCCAGTCAGTGTTCCAAGTGCCGAACATGATGTACCCGTTCGTGGTCACGTTGAACGCCGAGTACCTGTTGCCGTAGAAGGTGAAGTCGAACCCGATCGGGAACGGCCCCGTCACATCGTCGTCTCCAGCGCAGGTCGTGTCTGTGCCTGTCGTGCTTATGTCGATCCATTGGACCCCGACAGACGGCAACGGCGCCTTGCTGTCAGTGTAGACATACCCGAAGCTGTCGACCCCGCTCTGGGCCGCGGTCACATTCCCTAGGATGGCGCCAAAGGAGGCGCCGACCATGGCTAGCACTATTGCTGCTGCTATTAGCGATGCTGAACGCATTTGGATACCCCTTCCGGTAAACACTGGGATTTAGACTGGAAAGGAGCCTATAAGAAGCCTGAAGCCGCCGTTACCAGGACTGATATCGAGCGAGAAGACTGGGAGGACGCAGTCAGCATGCAGGAGGAGAGCGCGCGTCTTCACGCATGAAAATACCCCTTTTATTGCGAAATACAATACATATACTATTCATAAAGCACTTTTTGACAACAATTTCCTGCAGGCTAACCACCGAACGCAGAACGACCCGAAAGCAACAAATGAGACCTCAGGGATGCAACCCCGCAGAGGGGATGCGAAGGGTCGTCACCATCCGCAAGATGGGGGGCATCGGACTGAGGGTAACCAATACATCGACTACCAAGAGACCGGGATATGTAGGGTCCGCCCTGCTGAGGATGCACCTGAAGAAGGGTGCGGGGACGGTCAGGAAGGACTTCGTCCCCTCCGTCTTGGAGGACAAGCCTCCTCGGCTCACGAGGTCGCACCTGTCGTACCTGGTCATCATCGCGCTCATAGGTTCATTCCTGTCGGCGGCTCTTCTGGCGCCGCTGGCGACCGATATAGATTGGGACGGATCGAGAGCGAGGGCTTCCTACACCTCTCACGTGGTGATTATGATATTAGGCGACACCGAATTCACGAGCGGCAACGGGGTCTCGGCTGGCACGGGAACAGCCTCAGACCCGTACATCATCGAGGACTGGGAGATAGATGCTAGCACGGCCGTATTCGGAATAGTCATCATGGAAACGACCGAGTACTATGTCATCAGGAACGTCCATGTCTTCGGCCCGGGATCCATCGGCATCCAAACATACAACGCCCCTCACGGCACCGTCGAGGGCTGCCTGTTGGACGACGGCGACATCGGGATAATCGCAGTGGATTCCGACGACTTCAACATCACGGGCAACATCATCGAGAACCAGGACCTGATCGCGGTGGAGGTCGCAAATAGCGAATGGACGAACATCACCGGGAACCAGTTCGCTGACAACAACATCTCCTCCGTCGCGCTCCTGAACGTCGACAACGGCACGATAAGCTCGAACACCATCCTGAGGACGAACGCGACCGGCATGATAGTCCTGGAGTCGAACTACACGACCATCGTCGGCAACAACGCCTCCGACAGCCCGGGCATGGGGCTCTACCTCGAGATGGCCAACGACACGCTCGTGCGCGACAACAACTTCACGATGAACCAGATGTACGGGCTCTACCTGAACTCCTCGACCGACGTGACGATCTACCACAACAGGTTCATAGGGAACGGCGTCCAGGCGGAGATGGGCAACTCGACGAATGTGGCCTGGGACGCGGGGTATCCGACCGGAGGCAACTACTGGTCCAACTACACTGGCTTGGACGACTACAGCGGTCCAGATCAGGATGTGCTCGGGGCGGACGGCATGGGGGACACCCCGTTCATCACGAACGGGAGCGGAGTCGATAGATACCCGTGGTTGGCCGAGGACTTCACCACTATCCCGGAGTTCGGGACGCTGCTTGTGCCAGTCCTTTCCGTCATCGCTGCGGTGGCGTTGATGGGCGGCATGCGCAGGCGATTGCGGTAGACGGCGGCTCCCATCGGAGTTGATGTTCCAGGACGGGCGGGGTTCCAAGTGCCCCCATACGGCATCATCCTCCAGGTTTCTGCGGGGGCGGCTCCTCTTTCGGAGGGGGCCCTTTCTTCGCACCAGAGTCGTCCATGAACTGCGCCATTGCCGTGCCGATGTCCTTGTTGGCGGCCTTCGCATCGGACTCCTTGGCCTTCCTCCTCATTCCGAACAGCTTCGGGACGCCGATAAGGATCAGGAGAGCGATTATCAGGAGGACTAGCCAGAAGCTCAATCCGAAGAACCCGGCAGTTCCTCCTTCCTCCTCCTTCTCGACTTCCAGGGTCTTGGTCTCCTCCGTGTTGCCTGCGTTGTCGACCGAGTAGTACTGCACCGTGTGGTTCGTGTCGCCTGAGAGCTCCACCGGGCCCGTGTAGTTCTGCCATGGCCCTCCGTCCACACGGTACCAGATAGACTGCACGCCGCTCATACCTTCGGTCGCGGTGAGCGTGAGGTTCCTATCGGACATCGACGCGTTGGTGGCAGGGGCGGTGAGGTCCAGCTTGAACTCGAGGGACTTCGTCGCCTCCCAGTTGCCGCCGAGGTCGCACGACCGGTAGCTTAGGGTATGAGATCCTTCCAAGACGAACTCGAAAGGAGAATAGTACGTGTTCCAGAGGCCTGCATCCAGCCGGTACCCTATCGTTGCAGTCCCGAGCTGGCCTCCCGACGCCGTGAGGCTGATGTTGACCTCGGACACATACCATCCCCCGATTCCCATCGTACCCAACAAGGACACGCTCGTCGAAATGGGCGGCCAGCCAATCGTAAGGTCGCCATAGTCGACCATCGAGGCGTTCTTCTCCATGAAGTACGGCCATGAGGTGCCGTTGTTGATACTGCCGTCGTATATGCCATAGAACTGGTTGCCGTTGGTCGCGAAGCCCACAACGGAACCTGGCACTGCACCTATCAGGTCGAGCGGGATGGCGAGCTCGTAAATCCTGTGTTCCGCTCCCAGACCGTCGCTCGTCCCGAAACCAGCAGCCGCGGCTACCCCTTCGTGGTCCGGTATCGTCCCGTCAAACGGAGCGCAGTGGACTACCCAGTCCAAAGCAGCGTCGGAATAGACAAAATGGATCGTCTGGCCGACCGCGGGGCCGATGATGAACTGGTCCTCGCTGGCATCGGTCGCATTGTTGTCGTTGCCGGAGTCGAAGGCTATCGCCGCATAGTCTCCCAGGTCTTCGGTGAGATCTCCTAATGCATCGATGCACACGTACAGGTGAGTCAGGCTGTTCTTGACGAGAATCACCGCGCCGAAGGGATTCTCCATGTCCGGCCGACCGAGGTCCGAGAAGACCGCATCCTCCCACTCGCCCCCATCGTAGACCCCGTCGATGACGGGAGCCGCCGCGGAAAGCGGGGAACCGAGCGAGCCCGCCTCGAACTCCGTATAGCTGTAGGAACCTGTCTCATGCCAGATATCGTCCAGGAATCTTGGGATGCCCCCCGGGGCGTCGTAAAGCATCAGCAGCACGTGGTAGGGGCCGTCGAGCTCAGCAGCATTGATGATGCTTCCCCTCACCGATATCGACAATGATTGCGTTCCCGTCATCAGGTACGCGCTCTCCTCGACCTCTGCCAATTGGACCGACTCTGAGCCCACGTACTTGATCAGCAGGCATACAACTCGGTAGTCGTTCGTCTCGCTCACGTCAACCGTGAAATCCGTAGCGAGGAACTCGAATCGCAAGTTGCTGTCAAAGTCGACGGCCCACTCCGCGGTCACGGCGCCGAACATCGCCGGCAGCGGCTCGAACTGGTCGTAGGTGTACGCGTCCGTCAGGTCGAGGAACTCGTCGATGAGCGTGAGCGGGTATGACTGCAGCTGGGCCCAGACGACGTAAGGTCCGTCGATCCCGTGAGCCCATATCTTGATGCCCTCCAGGGGTACCGGGACCACGTGGGTCCCCACGCTCAGGAACCCGCCCACTCCGACCGAGTGGATGGGGACTCCTTCGCTGTCGTTGAGCCAAACGCTCACCATGTAGTCGGCAGCCTCGTAGACCTCCACCGTTACCTCGACAACAAGGATCTCGAAAAACCCGTCCGTATCGGTGTCTTCCCCGTAGTCGTTCGAGGGGGGCAGAAGGGCCGCGCCCGGCTGCGCCGAGCCCGTCGAGGGCACGAAACAGAGGAGAGACAACAACATCGACAAGGCCATGACCGAAGCAAGGACAGAATGCGAACGCATACCATGACCTCCGAACACCAATTCCGCTGGTCTGGCTAGGGCTGTCCGGGTTATTAATACGATTCGGAGGCGGGATGACATAGACGATACGCTGATGCGAGCTGTGACAGGGCAAGGCGAGGTGCTCGTCGCAAGACTCCGCCCAGGCGCTGCAACTCTTCTCACGACTACTTTCGCGCGAAAGGTTTATGTCGCTGCGCCTCGTTAGAAACAGTGCAGGTAAATCCCGGGGGGTATATGAGTACCGGACGGTGCTCGCCGCAAGACTCCCCCTGGGGGCTGCATCTTCTCATCGGAAAAGTCCGCCATGGATCACGTTGTTCCTAATCAGCTCGAGGTAGTGGTCATCTCCTCGCTCAACGCACTGGAACACGGCTCCAGCGACATGGTCGGCCACCTTCAACCCGTCACAATGTTGCGAGTCCAGGTGGGTCACCCTTACTGCAGGAGGAAAATACCCTGCGTAACAAAGCGACACTTCACGCTCCAGCCGACGGGTTAGAGCGCCTCTGACGCTTGCCTTCAGAGAGCGCCTGTCGATCACGATATGCAAACGCTTGGCATGGACTCTTGAGACGAGATCCGAAACGGTCTTCGCTGCCACGAGCTGCCATACCTCATCTTTCTCCGACCGCAGTCCGATCGGAAGGCTGGACTTCCTAATCCCATACCAGTCCACAATCGAATTGGTCCTAGCGATGCCTTCCAGAAATAGACGGCGCACAGACTCGCCACTGCGGTTGAACTTGAACTCCGCCAGATCCTCCCCCTTCAGCCCATATCTGCGATATGCCTTTCGGACTATCCTCGAAAGCATCCTTGGCTGGTCCGTCGTCACCGATACCACAATGAAATGCCCTGAGCTACGCTCGGAGAAGCCTAGGTCCCCGCTCTCGTCAATATAGACATCGACTTGGTCGTACACCGACGAGAAACTGGGGGACAACAGCATTCACGGTTCTGACTGCATGTAGCAGCTGGGTCGAGCGGGCAAGGGCTCACGGCTGGGATCGGAACAACACCAGCTGTTCTCCGACCGGGCCACCGACGTACAGGACTTTGGACGAGCGCAATTCCTCTGATATCGTCTCATTCGAAACGCCGACGACCCCGAACGGGAACTCCTGTGGACTGCATCTGTGCACAGTCTTCATCTCCCGGAGAACAATGCAATCATCGCAGGTAAGTCCGGGGGTATGTGGTTTGCCGTGTGGCGGACCAGGCCAGGAATCCACCCGGGGGCCGCAGTCCTGGTTCAGGCTACTTCCGCACGAAAGGTTTATGTCGCAGAGCCTCGTTGGAAACAGTGCAGGTAAGTCCCGGGGGGTATAGTGCACCCGGCGGTGCACGCTGCAAGAATCCACCCGGGGGCTGCACACATGTTCACCACAACTCCCCATGCAGGATGCCCTCGCCGATGCTAGTCTCCCCTTTGGATCCGGAACCTTTACAGATAGGGCTGATGGAATGTCATGATAACCTACCTGTAGTGCGAACCGATTTCGCATGCCACTCAGACTCATCTCCGTGAGCAGATGCTTTGTGTTCGTGGACGAATCGGGCGATTTGGGATTCACGAAGCACTCGTCTCGATTCGTGACGCTTGCGGCGGTGTTGACGCATTATCCCGAGCGATTGGAGCGCATCCCTCACAGAATCCGTAGGAGGCGATTGAAGAAGAGCATCAAGAGAGTGGGGGAACTCAAGTTCCATAACTCGAGCCCAGCGATAAGGAAGGCCGTACTTGAGATGCTGATGGATCTGGAGGATTCGCGGATAGCTAGCGTCACGGTAGAGAAGGCTCACGGGGTCGACTGCCAAAAGCGCCAGAGAAAATGGCTCTATCCCGACATGGCGGGACAACTCATCAGTGAAGTTCTTCGGCTCGAGCCGAATCTCAGAGAGTTGCATCTGGTCTTCGATCACAGACCTTTCGAAAGCTCCCTGGGCAGCATATTTGATGAATACATCAGGACAATGATAGGGGACGAATGCAGGAGAATGGGCAGGATTGCGCCTGACGTGTCGGTCTCCAGGCTCGACTCGCTGAACTCCAGAGGATTGCAGGTCGCGGATTTCGTGGCAGGGGCGATCAACAGGAGACATGAGTCCGGTGACCCGAGCTATTATGACATCATCCACGATGGAATATCCGCAGAGAAGACGATGCTATTGTGAAGAGGCTGGAGAAAATGCAGCCCCTGGCCGGATTATTACTCATGCGCCTCAGGGCGCACCCTGACCAGCCAGGACTTACCTGCGATCTTCTCATGTGCGCCGTCAGTAATAAGGTTTCTCCTTGGACGTAGCTCGAATCATTTCGTCCTGAATCCGACGATTTGGTCGCCTACAGACCCGCCGACATAGAACACATTCGATTCTTCGAGAGTCGCTTCCATCGTCGCGGTTTCAACAATGACAACCCCGAACGGGAACTCCTGCGCCCCCGAAGTGCTCCAATCTATATCGAGAACGAAGAAAGCCGATTCGTTCAAGGCGATTCCCTCTCTGAGGTCGTACGGCAAGCCCCTAGAACCGTTCAAATCGAACAGCCTCGCGCCCGTCTCCCCTTAGAATCCGTTGAACCCCTCCTAGGTGGAAGATATCCTCCCAACAAGCCTACAGGTAGAGGCAAGCCATTTGACCATCAGTCCCGACTCTTGTCTGTGTACAGATGCTCCGTCTTTGTAGATGAGTCGGGCGATTTCGGATTTGGCACAGGTTCGTCGAGATACATCACTCTCTGCGCCGTGATTACTCGACAGCCCGAGTTGCTCGACCGTATCCCGAAGAGGATCCGCAGAAGAAGGCTGAAGAAGAGTCTCTTAAGGAAGCCTGAGCTCAAGTTCTACAGCACCAGCCCCGAGATCAGAAAGGCAGTGCTGACTGAAACTGCAGCGATTCAAGACCTTGCAGTCGCAAGCCTCACCGTGGACAAGGCGTGCGCTGGCCGAAGACGGATCGGGAGAGGCCATGAGTTCTACTGTCATCTCGCAGGGCAACTGGTCTGCGATGTGGTTTGGTTGGACAGGTCTGTCCGTCACTATGACATTGTCTTCGATGCAAGACCGCTCGACCGCTCAATTGGGCATGGATTCGACAGATACTTAGAGGGCGCGATCCGTCATCGCTGCGACGAGCTAGGAGCGATTCCTCCGAGGGCGCGCATTTCTAGATTCGATTCCCAGAACTCAAGAGGACTTCAGGTCGCGGACTATGTTGCCGGAGCGATTCATAGGAAGTTCGAATTGAGGGATTCGAGCTACTACGACATAATCGCCCACAAGGTCATGATCGAGAAACGACTCTTCTTCAGCTGAGAGAGAAGCGCAGACCCTGGCCGGATTATTACCCGTGCACCTCATGGCGCACCATGACCAGCCAGGACTTACCTGCGGTTGATTCAGGCACGCCATGAGTAATAAGGCTTCCGCATAGAGGTAGCCCGAATCATCTCGTCCTGAACCCGACGATTTGACCGCCCAACGGCCCGCCGACATAGAACACATTCGACGATTCCAGCACTTGCGAGATGGTCTCACCGGAAACGACGACTACCCTGGACGCGGACTCTCACTCTACGTCCACGCGCAACGTTTATGCTAGAGGACGGAGTATGATCGCCTGCAGGTAAGGCCTGGGGGGTATATGAGTGCCATAAGGCGCTCGCCAAAACACTCCACCCAGGCACTGCAATTCTCCATCACATCAAGCTTCCGTGCCCGATCCTGGATTCGATGAGCCTCATGAACGAGTC
>MGVW01000059.1 GCA_001800675.1 Euryarchaeota archaeon RBG_13_57_23
GGATCATCCATGATGCAGGCGACGAGCCGGGCATCTCTGATTCCCGAGTCCCAGAGGCGTTGTGCAAGTCGGTGGTCGTTCTTCACCTTCTTGGCAACGGCAAACAGAACGGGCGTGCACACTCCGTAGTTGTTCTCAGGTTTGATGCCAAATCTGGCCATGCCAACGACGTTCCTTCGGCTCCCTCTGGATTTGAGGAATCTCAGTATTTCATCCGCGGATGACTTCGGAGAGATGCTGACTCCTGTTGTTCTGTCCGTCATTGATGTTCCTCTGAGTCCGAGGAGCGTTTAGGTCACGGGCGGCACGCCCGATCTTCCGAATGGTGGACTTGGCAGAGCGTTGCCACACCTCGCGCACATTCTGTTCGTGAAGGTCTGCACATTTCCGCAGATGGGACAGTACCCTGACATCGGAGCCATTTGTCCCGGGACGGTCGGCTGCGTTGGCGGCACAGGGGATTGCGGTGAAGGCTTTCTTCGCAGGAGCAAGAGTACCAGCACGACGACCGCGGCTGCTACCGCTCCCGTCACAACCAGGACGGCGATCAGGAGAGTGCTTGTTCCGTTGTCGGAGGTCCTTATGACCTCGAAGCCCGTCACTATGTCCTGGAACATGGCCATGTCCGCCAAGAACGCATCATCATCAGCACTGCAGACCACTGCCCAGACTCTGTTGTGCTCCTCGCTCGAATAGAGGGCGATCAGTTGCGTGAATTGTGGGTCACTCCAGGACAAATAGAATCCAATAGCGGAGTAGTTGTCCGTCTCCCATAAGAACGGGGTGCCAGATGTAGACACTTGTTCCCCCTCTGCCTGCAGCTCTTCGACTGTTTCGTTCATGGAAGCGAATAGATAGCTTGAGGATTCAGACGCGGAACGGTCTCTCTCGGATGTGACCACGATATTGGTCATGAAGTCATTGTACACCGGCCCTCTGACGATCATGTCGAGTTCCTCGCCATCTACTGTCGCGTTTTCCTCCACGGTCCAAGTCTCCGGCAATGGTATCCTGAAATCCCCCGCGTGCTCTCGGATGACCAAGCCTAGGTTCGCACTCTCCAAGTCGAAGAACAGGGGGTTCGCCCCCCAGTAGGCATCGATGCTTCTTCCCGGATGATAAGACCAGTTCCCCCAACCGGTGAAGGTGTCAGTTCTCCATGCATAGGTACCATACACATATGTTAGAACGATGTAGGCGGCATCTTCGTAGCTGATCTTCTGGCAGTTGTGGACATACTCTTGTCGTTTCACCGGGTCGAGCTCACGAACCGAATTGGTGTAATTCTCCTCATATGCTGGGTTGTAGTACATGTTGTCCGACCAACCGTTGATGGACTTTTCCGACTGGCAGAAGAGCATGAAGTTGGGGTCTGGGTCTGAGCTCCAGTACCATATCATAGAGTCATAACTGTAGGAGTATACCACCATGGCAAGATTGTCCTCGGTCACCACTTGCCATGTCATGTCGATTCCTATCTGAGCCCACTGCTCCTGAAGATACATCGTAATCTCCTTCTCCTCGGGATGCTCGTGCCTCGTGAGCATTTCCAGATTGAGCTTCGCACCCTCCAGGGACCAGCCGTTCTGAACTGCGGCGCTAGAGGCTGTGCATTCCCTCCAGCCATCGCCATTCGTATCGACATATCCAGCTGCCTGCAGTGCGCCAGCGGCGGCCGCTAGATCGTAATCCCAATGCTCCGCAGCGCTAGGCTCCCAGTGCCAGTAGGGTGTGATAGGCGATATGAGACCAGTTCCCTCCCCGCCGCACCCATAGTAGAAATTGTTGACGATGTAGCTCTTGTTGACCGCCTGGGCGAGTGCGTGTCTAGCTTCGGGGTCGAGCCTCCACTTGTTCGGTCCCGCGTTATTCATGTTAAATCCGATCTCAGTCCAGTATTGTGTGCACTTCAAGCCGCTGTAGGTTTTGACATTCTGCAAACTTCCAGCTGCGATGTCATGCTCAATCGATTTGAATGTGTTCTGCGGGAACTGCGCGATATCGAGCCGCTTCTGCTCGAGCGCGATTTTCATTGCGGTCGCGTCGTCGTAGAACTTCATGACGAGATTCTGGAAGTGAATGATCTCTCCTCTGTCAGGCAGTGCATGGTAGTCTGGGTTTCTCACGAGGGTTATCTGCGACCCAGCTAGGAACTCCTCTGCAATCGAGGGAGTCACCATGAACGGCCCAGTTCCTACTATCGGTGGAGAGGTTCCCGTGAAATAACCCAGCCACTGGAATGACAGGAAGCTTGTCGAGTACGTGCTAAGAAGATGACTCGGAAGCATGTGGATTGGTAAGAAATCCCCATATGCACAAGGGATGAGGGATCCGTTGGATCTATCGTAGTAGGTCACCCTCACAGTGTCCGAGTCTATGATCTCTGCGTATTTGGCAAAGAATGTATACGGCTGATACGCCCACATGTCTGAGTAGTTCGAGCCCAAACAGTTGAGGTTGATGTTCCATGCTACGTCGGCAGCCCCGAATGGCTGACCATCGTGCCAAGTCGCATTGTGTGTCAGGTCGTATTCCCAGACGGACCCGTGTGGTGCTCCTGCTACGTCTACTATTTTGGATTCCAAAGCGAGGTTCGGTACCGACTTCATGTCCTCGTCGACTGACTGGAGCATGTCGTATATCAGACCGTAGAATATGTAGGAGGCGTCGTTCAGCCCCAGATACGGGTTGAGGCTGTCTATCTGCTGGAGGAAGCCGATTCTCAGGGTGTCCGGCAATTCTTGATAGGATACACCCGAGGAGGTCCAACTTCCAGCCTTTGCAGGGCACACCAGCACAAAACTAATCGCAAGCACGACCGTCAATGGCAGCAGCAGCTCATGGTAGGCTCGAATGAGTCGCATTTCCCCCTCCTCCGAATAGGATTCTTATTCATTCAGAGTATATAATCGTTCGCCGCTGCTGGCGTTTGGTGTGCCCGATTGTGATTGAGCAGTCCGCTTCCTATCTCTGTTCCAGATCTTCGCTGCTTATCTCTGCGATGCCACATGACGCGAACCGTTCCCTGAGTCCTCTGTAGGCCGGTTTCGGCATGCCCTTTCTGTGGAAGTACACCTTATTTGCGCCGCCGCTCTTCGCCGACATCTGCAAGATTATCTCAGAAGACAGGGTCTCGAGGGCGTAGTTAGCAGCCATGTGCCCGATCGCAACCTTCCTCTTGAGTGCGACCTCGGTGAACCTAGGAGCATAGTGCCCTCCTCCGACGCAGACTACAACAGGATTCCCTTCGTCCTTGATTTCGAGTATCGACTTCGCTATGGCCTCGGCGGCATCCTTTCTGTCCCAGAGCTCCTCGTAGCTGCCAATCTCTATGTAGAACGCGGGAGAGTTGACTAGTGGCCCGTGGTGAGTCGTCTCGAATGAGACGTCCCAGTCCAGTCCTTCTGCGTTTCTGCTCAGGTTCCTCAACGCGGAAGTCATCAGGTTCGGAGCGGTAGGGCACAGGGTACCTGGCTTCCCACCGAAATCAGCTGACGAGTAGTTTCCGATAGGATGCACCGTAAGAGTGGGTATCCTTTTCTCCGACCGGTGTCGGGAGGCGAATATGACGACCTCTACCGGTTCGCCAAGCGCATGCGCGGCCCTCTCGTCAACGAGATCCTCCTCCAGATGGATTTTCGAGACTTGGACCATGACGAAATCGCCTGTCATAAGCACGGGTTGGTTCTCGAAGACTCCGTTCTCAATCCAGGCCCCGCGCTCGAGCAGCCTCGCGCGGATATTCATAGAAGCGTTGTCCTCCGCGGAAGTCACTATGAGCTTCATAGACACCTGACTGTTCAGGCGCGACATAACGCTTTCTCGAAAGCACTCGTCTGGAAAGGATTATATCAGGACTAGCGTTCTTTGGCGCGAGATGCCCGCCCTTACCACCACGACCATCGGCAGCCTGTACAGGTTCAAGGAAGACCTCAACGAGTCCATAGATGAGGCCATCAGGTTCCAGCGAGAGCTGGGGGTCGATCTAGTCTCGGACGGCGAGCAGAGAGCGGACATGGTCTCATACTTCGCGGAATCGTTCGATGGCCTGGCGATCGAGCACTGGGCTCCGGTCGTGACAGGGAAGATACAGCTCAGAAGCGACCCGGGAGATTTCTCCAAAGTCAAGGATCTCGAGTATGTGAGATCTAAGTTCCCTGACCTGAAGATCAAGGTGGCTATCACGGGTCCCACGACACTCGGGATGACCTGTGGCAGCCGAAAGATACGGTCGCACTACAAGAACATCATGGATTTCTCGCTCTACGAGGACCTCGCTGCAGCACTCGCTCAGATCGCGAAGGCGCTCGTGGACCGAGGCGCAAACGTGCAGATCGACGAACCGTTCCTATCGCAGGGGTACAAGGACTTGGAGGCCAGAGTAAGACTGATCGACGGAATGGCCGAGGGGCTCCCGGCCGAGCGTATCAGCGTTCACGTTTGCGGATTCGTCGGGGGGCACGGAGTGGTAAACCATCTCCAGCAGCTCGACAACGTATCGGTCCTGAGCTTCGCGTTCTCGGGCACTCTCGAGAGGAGAAACATAGAACACGTGTCGAGAGCGGGCTTTCAGGACCATGGCAAGAAACTCGGAGCGGGCTGCGTCGCGGTCACCCCGCTCTCGGAGAACCAGGTCAATTCCCCCGAGACGGTCGCTGCGAAGCTCAAGGAAATCGCCGGGAAGGTCGGCCGTGAGAATATCGCATATGCGCACCCCGACTGTGGTATGAGAGCTACCGACAAATCCCTGGTTCCAATCATCCTACGCAACATGCGCGCCGGGGTCGACCTGTTCGGATGACCTGGGCTAGAGGCAGGATCACTTGGTTTCGGGCCTTGTAGACGAACGCCAGGCCAGGCGCAACGTGAACCTCCTGGCCACACTCGATATGATCATCAGCTTGGGCTTTGGACTCATAATGCCTCTGTTCCCTCTGTACCTGAAGTACCTGGCGGGAGGCACGGCGGAGGTCGGGCTACAGGTCGGGATACTCTTCTCGTCGTTCGTGTTGACTCGGGCCCTCCTCGCCGCACCCTTCGGGAACTTGTCGGACAGGTTGGGGCGGAAGAGGATCATCCTGATCGGATCGATCCTCTATGCGGTTCTGGCGATTCTCTTCACGATCCCGGAGGACTGGTACGGGCTGGTCTTAGTCCGGGCTTTCCAGGGTGTCGCGAGCGCGATGGTGTGGCCTGTGAGCGAGGCGTTGGTCATCGATTCCACTCCGCCGCGGATGCGGGGAGCGTCGATGGGCAAGCTGGTCATGGGAGCCAACCTCGGCATGGTCATCGGGCCGTTCGCGGGAGGTGCGCTCTACGCCATTGCCTATTACACACTGGGCTTCTCCGAGGGGGACAGTTACCGGTTCCCGTTCTATTTCACCTCGGTCCTCGCGCTCATCGGCGCTTTCCTGACCTGGAAATACGTCACGGACGCGGTCGCGCCTCAGAAGCACAAGACGAAGCTGTCATTCAGCGCTCTGCTCAAACCGCAGGGCGTGGACGCCCAGGGTCTGAGGAACCTCAGGGTGCTATACGCGAACGCTGCGATGGAAGGATTCGCATTTGCCGGGATTGGACCTCTGATGGTCCTTTTCCTCACGTTCAAGTTCCCTGAACTGGAGGTAGCGAGCATCCCTCTGATCATCGGCCTGGCCATGGGCCTGGGGGTGTTGGTCGCGTATCCGTCGGGGCGCCTCGCGGACCGCGTCGGCAAGAAGAAGATGTTCGTAGTCGGTGGTTATGTTTCGTTCATAGGGACGATCATGATCCCATACGGTTGGGCCCTCGCGCCTGTGATACTCTTCCTGACCATGCGGAGCATGGCGTTCCAGGTTGCGAGTCCCGCGCTTCGCGCTCTCCAGGCGGACAATGTGCCAGAGGAGATCAGAGGGCGCCTGATAGGCATGCTGGAGTCGATGGCGAACTTCGGGTCTGTCTTGGGGGCGCCCGTGGGCGGTCTTCTGTGGGATCACTACCACACGTCTGATCGCGGGATCCTCCCGTTCACTGACGGCACTATGATCCCGTTCATCGTTTCAGGGTTATTGGGAATATTCACCGTGACCCTCGTGCTGTTCCTTGTTCGGGAACGGCGCGTGCACTCAGGATCTCCAAAATGAGCTGCGCCGAGGTTGGATGTAGCAATTGCCTTTAAATAATCGCAGCCAGGTTTCTCTGCGCGTAAGGGTGGAGGCATGGCCGGTGATATCACTGTCTCTGAGCGCATTCTGTATCATCTGAGCAACTACGTGAAGCACGAGGACAAGTATGAATCGCCATTCGATGTAACCCAGGATGGGATATCACAGGCGTGCGCAATATCGCGCGCGCATGCCGCTATCGAACTGAAGAAGCTGAAAGCGGCTGGAATAGTGGACGAGCGCCTCGCGCATGTCCGGCGCGGAAAGACGAGGCGCAAGGTTTACTTCCTGACCTTCGCCGGCAAGTCCAAGGCGGCGGACGTCCTCCAGTACATCAAGAACAACGGCATCGTTCCCGAAGTCGATGTCTCCAAGATCACCCCGGAACTCCCACAGAAGACGAAGGGCGCAAAGCGTTCCACTCCTCTGCCTTCGATTAAGATCTTCTATGGCAGAGACCGAGAGCTCAGCTCGATCAAAGACTCTCTGTCATCAGGCCGGTCCAAGATACTGTCCATCCGAGGCATCGCTGGAATAGGAAAGACGACCCTGGCCGCCAAGGCTTGTTCCGAACTTTCGGGCCAAAGGATCTTCTGGTACACAGTGAGGCCATGGGATTCCTCGAAGAGCCTCGCCGACGCGTTGGGCAAGTTCTTTATGGACAACGGCGCCAGGAAGCTATCGGCCTTCCTGTCATCTGGCAAATCGGAATTGAGCGAGCTCAGTTACCTGCTGAACGAGGAACTCTCGGAGAACGGTTATCTTTTCGTGTTCGACGACGTGGATCTTGCCAGCGGACTCAGCGAGTTCCTGAAGATGTTCAGGCACAGCAGCGGCAACGCCAAGATGATGGTAGTTTCCGAATCTCAGCCTACTTTCTACGAACCCTCTGACGTGGTGGCGAAGAAGGAGGTTCTTGAGATGGAGCTGGAGGGCCTGGACAAGCAAGCCGCCCTCGAGCTGCTGAGATCTCGGGGCATTGAAGGCTCCGTCGCGGAGGAGCTCGCACGCGTGACGAACGGTCACCCGCTCTCCCTCGAGATGGTCACGGAGCCGGGTCAGATAGAGGCCAAGTATCAGGTCTCAAGATTCTTCGAGGACAAGTTCTACTCAGGCCTGGGAGATAGTGAGAAGGCGTTGCTCCAGCTCTCTTCTGTTTTTCAGAAGCCCTTTCCAACGGACGCCATTCCGAAGGAACTTCGCCAGACGAGGAAGGGCTCGATGCTGCGTGAGGTGATGCCGGGCAAGTTCGAGATACACTCATCCCTGAGAGGCTCCGTCTACGAGCTCCTCACCAAGGAGGAGCGGATCAAGTGGCACAGCTCCGCCGCGGACTACTACTTGAGATGCGGCGACCACCAGGAACGGCTGTATCATCTGATACGAGCGAACCGCTTGCTCGAGGCTGAGATGACGATGGCGCGCCTGGGGGAGGAGCTGCTGAGCGTCGGGAACATAAAGAGGCTATGGGCTGTGCTCTCGGATTTCGTCCCGACGAAACCCAAGTACGCTCAGGCCGTGAGCCTCCTAAAGGCAAGGACCGCGAGCCTTGTTGGAGAGTACGACACCGCGCTCTCCCTGCTCGAGAAGAACGCCTCAAACGGTGACGGGGCGGTCAGGGCGGATGCACTCATCGAGATGGGCAGGATAAAGAGCAAGCGGGGGGAGCTCAAGATTGCCCTCAAGCTGTTCTCAGAAGCTCTCGAACAGGCCGGTAGCTCGCCCGCATTGCGCGCGAGAGCGCTGCGAGGTCTGGGAGTCGTCGAGAACAAGATCGGCGATTATTCGAAGGCTCAGGAGCTGCTCGAGCGCAGCGCGGTGGACTCCATGTCCGCGATGGACTCGAAGGGCATGCTTCTCGCGCACATGGAGCTTGGCAATGTGTTCATCGGGAGAGGAATGTACGACAAGGCGATCGATCATTTCTCCAAGTGTGCTGCTGGGTTCGGACCTGTGGAGCTCGCGAACGTGTACATCAACATGGGCATCGCGTGCGCTTACCTTAACAGGACACAGGAGGCGAGGCTCAATCTCGAGAATGCCGTAAGACTCGCTGACGAGACAGGGCAGCCAAGAACTAAGGCATATGCGCTCACGTCACTCGCTGAGGTGGAGATCAGATCGGGGAGCATCGACTCGGCCAAGGAACTCTGCTTCAGCGCGCTTGCAATCCTGACGGAGATCGATGACAAGCTGGCCGTCTCAGCAGCGTATGCGAACCTGGGGCTGGCCGAACGCGTGTTGCGTAACTACGCTGTATCCGAGGAGTACCTTCTCGAGAGCATATCCGCGCTGGATGGCATAGAGGTTCCCAGGAGCCTCGGGCTGCGGAAGATGGAGTACGGCCTGTTGCTGAAGGAGTCAGGGCAGCGGGAGAGAAGCCTCGAAGTGTTGGAGGATTCCAGAAATCTTCTGGCCAGCATCCATGCCGACGAACTCGTCGCCCGCATAGACAGCGAGCTTCTGGATCTCAGGCAGTAGTCGTTCGTCGCATCACAGCTGGGGCATGCTCTTGAGCCAGTCGACATCGGAGACGTAGATGTCCCTTATGTCCTTGAGCCCCCAGCGGAGCATCGCGAGCCTCTCAAAGCCGAGCCCCCATGCGAGCACTGGGTCCTTAACGCCCAGCGGATCGGTGACCTCCGGCCTGAATATGCCAGCGCCCCCGAGCTCCATCCATTGGCCGTTCCAGTACACTTCGACCTCGAGCGAGGGCTCTGTATACGGGAAATATCCCGGCCTCACCCTGATCTTAGGTAGGCCCATGCGCTTATAGAACTCCTTCAGGAGGCCGACGAGCATGTCGAAGTTCGCGCCCTCCTCGCAGACGATTCCCTCAACCTGCGTGAATTCCGGAAGGTGCGTCGAGTCCATGGCCTCGTTCCTGAAGACCCTCCCGATGCAGAACACCTTGAACGGCGGTTTGGGGTGCGCAGCAATGTACCTCACGCTGTTGACTGTCGTGTGAGTTCTCAGGAGCGCTCTCTCCGCCTCGAGCCTGCTCCACTTGTACCTCCATCCGAGGGAGCCCGTGTCGCCTCCGTTCTCGTGAACGCGCTTCACCTTCGCCAGGAGTTCCTCGTCTCCTGATAGGTCGAGCCTCTCCGGGTCTTTGATGTAGAACGTGTCTTGGAGTTCTCTCGCAGGATGGTCCTGCGCCGTGAACAGGACGTCCATGTTCCAGAAGGCACTCTCCAGGTACTCTCCCCTGACCTCGGTGAATCCCATGTTGAGGAATATCGAGCGGACCATCTCGACCTGTGTCGTGAGCGGATGCTTCCGGCCTCCGTGAGTGGTAGGCGCGAATGCGCGGACGTCGTACTGGCGCACCTCGACCTCGCGCCATCTGCCGGATTGGATGAGTTCGGGAGTGATTTGCGCGACCTCTTCTTTGATTGCCAAGTTCATAGAAGCTATCCTCGCCCCGAGATCCGTGAGGCCGATGGTCCGCGTGGCCGTGTGCCTCTCGACCACGATGTCCTTGCGCTGCTTCAGCATCTCGATGAGGTCCATCTCGGCCTCGGTTTCCTTCAGCTCTCCCTTGGCCATCCTCTCTATCAGTAGCTCGTCTTCTCCCTTCTTGTTCAGCGCCTCCTTTCCTTTGGCATTGAGCGTGATGATCGTGTCTGTCCCGTGCTTCGAGATATCTCCCCATCCCTTCCTCTTGATCCAGCCGAGGGCTATCGACATCTCCTCGTCCTTGAGCCGGCCGCTCTTCTTGAGATCCGCCATAGAACCCTTGCCTGCGTGAACCTTCTCAAGCACGTCGATGGCCACTCTCTCGGGGAGAGGCTTTTTCGCGGCCTCCGGGCTCTTGAGTGTGTAGCTCTTCCTAATCACCTCATCTATTGTGACCAGCCCCTTTGCCTGCAGCCACGACGAAGCGTTCATGACTTCCACGAGCTGAGAGAACGAGCCCAGCCTCTGGATCTCCTCGGGGCTGCCCTTCCTAATGCCGCCAAGTGCCTTGAGCACCTTCTTCTCGAGGTAGCTGAGCTTGTCCAAAATCTCCTGCTCGGTCATTCGAAGGCTCATCGGGAGAACCGTTTATGAACTTTTGCGAGGCCTCTGGCTCGTCAGTAATCGATTTCGTCTTCGAATGGCTTGATGTCATATACCGGACTGCCGTCGTACGCATCCAAGTCCTTCACGACGAGGACGTTCTTCTTGACGCTCACGAGCCTGACCAGCGTGAGGCCGATCTTGTTCGGACGCGTGGGGGACCGACTCGCGAACACTCCAACGAGTGGCTTGGAAGGGTCGTGCATCGGATGGATTTTGAGCTGAGTCTCCCTCAGCCTGTGGAATCCGAAGATGACCCATACGTGCTTGAAGTGATCCAGTTTGTAGAGCCCTTCAGCATACTTCGGGTCAATGATGATCCTCGACTTGACCTTGGACCAGTCGTCAGGTGTCTTATTCACCCCGTTGCGAACTCTGCCTATGGGCCTGAACTTCAAGGGCCTCAATCCCTCACGAAGAAATCCTCGACGACGTCCTCCGCCTTCTCCCTTCTTCTTTGGTGCTCCTCGAGGAACTTCCACACCTTCTCGAACAGGAGCTGCTTGCACTCGCCGCACATGATCCTGCCGGCCCTACAGTCCGAGTACAGCTTCGCCAACTTCTCGTCGTCGGGTTCGAAGAAGTAGGTGTTGTACGCGTGGACCGAGCAGATGTCCGGGTTCCCTCCGAGCTTCTTCTGCTCCTCGACCGACACTCTTCCCCCGGTGAAGGCGTTCCCGATCTTCTTCTTGACAGTCTTCTTGTCGTCCGTGGTAAAGACTGTAGTATCGGCTTTGCTCGAAGTGGACATCTTCTCTCCGCCTGAGAGCGACGGCATGAGTTTGGCGTGGATGAGCGCGGGCTTGTAGTATCCAAGGCCTTCCGCGATGTCCCTGGTGATTCTGAAGTGCGGGTCTTGGTCTATTCCGCACGGTATGAGGCACGCGACCTTCTTCTTCTGCTCCATCGACTCGAGGAAGCACGGGACCGTCTGGATGCTGGTGAAGAATATGCTCCCGATGTTGTTCGAGTTGTCGAAGCCGAAGACCGCCCTGATGGTAGAGAAGTTGATCTTCTTGGCCGCCTTGATTGCGGTCGGGTACATGGTCTTGATGTATTCAGTGTCAAGGAAGATGTTGGTCAGCTTGGGATCGAACCCGAGCGCGATGATGTCGAGCGCGTTGTCATAGCCCCACTTTCTGGTCTCCTCGAGTGTCAGGTGGTCGTAGAACATGAACTTCTCGTCGTCGGTCAGCTGGAACCACAGCTTCGCCTTGAAGGTGTCCTGTAGATACTTGCAGAACACCCACGGCATGAGATGGCCGAGGTGTATGGGCCCGGACGGTCCTCTGCCCGTGTACAGGCTGAACCCGTGACCCTTGTCGTACTCGTTTAGGATCCATTCCAGGTCTCTGTGGGAGTAGAAGATGCCTCGCCTCAGCATGTGGTGGAGGGGTCCATATTTCCCGAGCCTCTTCAGGAGCCCGTCGTCGATCTTCTTGGTCCCGAACTTCTGGATGAGGAGGTCATAATCTATCTCGCCCGTGACCTGATAAGGCGTTACAACGAACTCCTCTGGCATTGAAACACTTGTGATGGGTTAGACCATACGATGCTATATGTCTTTTTCCAGGCTCTGGCCTCGGACTGGTGTGGTTTGAAGGCCCCCGGGTGTTCCAGGAGCCGATAGAACAAGTCACAAGCTACTGCTTCTGGACGAGGTAATAGCCGGCCGACTTCTCTCTCGCCTTACGTTTCACGAGACCCTTGGACTGGAGCTCATCAAGCGCTCTCAGAACGAAGTTCTTCGGCGCCTTCGCGAGCCCAACGATTCTTTCTGCGTTGGCCATCTTCTCCTCAGAGTCTATACCCGCACTCTTCATTGCGTTATAGACCTTCTCCGCGTACATCGAGAGTCCCTCGGGCATTGTGTTCATCTCTGACGACCCCATCCTGGTCGTCTGGGGCCGCATTTCTATGGCCCATCTTAATACTTTTCGTGACTGTGATAGAAAAGGTATCGTGCCCTCCCAGCGCGTTCATGTACTGGAACGGTTTCTGCCTCGTTCGGCAAAGTTATATTTGGCTTGTCCGTGCTCCTATTCTCGAAGGAAGAACAAGGGGGCATCAGATTGCGGAGGGGCTCTAGTATGGTTCTTGCGGTCGTCTGCCTTTCCGCGGTGCTGCTTTTAGGGTCGTTCCATGTAGCCGCGGTGGAACGGACTAGCGGCGATTTCTACACATATGACTTTGAGACCGAGCTTATGGGGATCCGGGTCACTGGCGAGCTGAGATATGAGTTCGAGAAGACAGAAGTCATCTCGTTGGAGGGAACAGATTACGCGGTCAACGTGATGAGCATAAGCGGGGAACTCTCTGGGGGAGTGTTGATGATCGACCTGGTCACCGCTACAGTCGACGGGACTGTATACGAGACCAGGGATGGATCGGCACTTGTGAAGGAGGAACTGACATTCTTCGTCAATACGACATTCGGCACTGGACAGTTCGCCCAAGTGAACACGCTTGTCGAGGAGATTTCCTCGTCCAACAGCCCTCCCCTCCTCTCGGGATTCGACCCTTCCACTACAGCGTTGGGCGACGAATGGTCAGAGACGGTCATGATCCGCGCAGTGAATTCAACTTGGCTGGACGGCGTTCTGTGGGGGGACCCTGTCTGGAGGAACCAGACCATCCAGTACGATGTCTCGGTTGATTCCGCAACCGACGACATCACCACCGAGGCGGGCACATTCGAGTGCATGATGATCACGGTGACGAATGGCGGCGGCGATTCCTTGGTCTATTGGTGGTCTGCGGAGGTAGGTAATTTCGTCAGGATCCACACATACTCAGACGAGGATGTTGACCCCAGAGAATCCCTTGTACTGACCGACTACCGACACGAGGACTCCGTCAACGTCATGTTGATTGTTGCAATCGGAGGAGCTGTCCTTGTGGCCTCCATAATTGTTTTGGCCCTGGTCCTTATGATGATGAGGCGAAGGCCTCCGCAACCGGACACATACGAGCCGCAGCTTCAGCTGGGTCCACCGCAGGACTAAGAGTGAGTAGGATTCCCTCAGGAATCCTCGGTGACGGGCGGGCCCGTTTATTTAACCCTTCTCGAAGGCTTGGAGTTGCGGTTTTTATAGACGTAGGGATTCACCTCTATGAAGGTGAAGTCTTGGCTAGGGCCGTTCTGAACCCGCTCGCAAAGGAACAAGAGGATGCCATTCACGCGGAGTCGATCAGGATACTCGAGACGGTGGGCATCAAGGTGACCAGCGAGATGGTTCTCGAGATGCTGAGAGACGCGGGCGCTGTCGTGGACATGAAGACCCAGGTCGTCAGGATATCGGAGTCTCTGGTCAAGGAGGCGCTGGCCAAATCCCCAAAGGAGTTCGTGATGGCGGGCAGGGACAAGAAGAACGACCTGAAGCTGCCTGCGGAGCGAGTTCAGGCCTGCAACGACGGTTCCCCTACCGAGGTCTGGGACATCAACACACAGAGCAAACGCAAGTCGACGGCTAGGGATATTGTCGACCTCGCGATGGTCTGCGACGCGATGCCAGAGGTGGCGCTGACTTGGCCAGAGGTCATCGCAACGGATCTACCTCCGGAGGTAGGTAATTCGCACGAGTATGTCGCTGCCCTTTTTGGCACATCCAAGCACATTCAACATGGGGCAGGGAGTGTCACGGACGCGGAATACCTTGTCAAGTTGGCGACAGCGGTGATGGGCTCAGAGAAGGAGCTCAGAAGGAGACCGATTGTCTCCATCACGCATACGCCGATCACCCCATTGCGCTACGAGAAGGGGGACATCGAGGCCGCGGTGGTGTTCGCCAGGGCAGGACTCCCCGTGGTGCACCTATCCATGGCCATATCGGGGTCGGTGTCACCAGTGACCCTTGCAGGTACGATCACGCTTGTCAATGCAGAGAACCTCGCAGGGTTCGTCATAAGCCAGACCGCAGCCGCGGGCGCGCCAGTCCTGTACAGTTCAGAGAGCGGTCCCATGGACATGAGGACCGGGGTGTTCCTGTCTGGTTCGACCGAGGGTGCTCTGATCAACTCTGCTGGCTGTCAGATGGCCAGGCGTTACAGGATGCCCTGCCAGGTTGGAGGAATCGCAGCATCGGGGACAATGCCTGGTTATGAGATCGGCTACCAGAAAGCAATAAGCGGGCTCTTGCCCGCACTGGCCGGCGCGGATCAGATAGTCGGTATCGGAGGCTTCGACAGATCTGGGTGTGAGTCCGTGGAACAGATAGTCATGGACTGCGAGTTGTGGAGGAATGTGATCCGTGTTTGGGAGGGCGTGGCAGTGTCCAAGGAAGCGATGGCTTTCGACGCGATCGCTCGTGTGGGCCCAGGAGGATATTTCATGAAGGACATCCACACTCTGAAGCACTTCAAGGGCGAGATAACGCTTCCACGCATAGCGATGAGGCCGTCAGCTCCAGGAGCGAAGGAGGAGCCAATGCGCCAGGCCGCGAGAGATGAGGCCAGGCGCATCTTGAAGGAGCACAGGCCCTCACCGATCGAGAAGGGCGCAAGGAGCGAAGTGAAGAGGATCCTCGCGGAATACGACTCCAAGCTCCATGGGAAGCCTGTACCTACCAAGTACTTGGACCATCTGAGCTGAACCCTGGTTTTCTCATCAGGTACTCGTGCGCGCTCAATGCAGCCTTAGCGCCCTCGCCGGCTGCCACCACGATCTGTTTCTCGTGGACATTGGTTACGTCTCCTGCCGCGAATATCCCGGGAACGTTCGTTTCGCAGGCGCAGTCTACTTCGACTTCTCCATGCTCGTTGAGATCGATAATGCCTTTCAGGAACTCGCTGTTCGGTTTCAGGCCAATCTCAACGAATATCCCCTTGACCCTGAGAGTCTCCACGCTCCCGCTGGTCTTGTCCCGTACCCTCAGCCCTTCGACCAGCTTGTCTCCAAGGAGCTCATCCACGGCGAATCCGATCCTTCTTTCGAGGTTCGGAAGGTTCTCTGCCTTCTCCTTGATGATAGCATCCGCTCGCCAGGGGCTTCTGGATATGCTGTAGACCTTCGAAGCGACATGAGACATCTCGATCACTGCTTGAACTGCCGAGTTGCCTCCCCCAATCACTGCGACTTCGCTGTTCGCGAAAAGTGGTCCGTCACACGTCGCACAGTACGACAGTCCTCTCCCGATGAGGTTTTTCTCATTGGGAAGTCCGAGCTCTTTCGGTTTCTTCCCCGTAGCGACAATGACAGTACGGGCAACGATCTCACGACCTCCTGCAGTTGTGACAGTGAACTGTTCCCCGGTGCTTTTGATTCCAGACACCTCATCAGCGATGATGGGAACTGGGAACTGCTTGACCTGCTCCTCGAACTTGGCGGTCAACTCTCGACCTGTTATGTACTGATAGCCCATGTAGTTCTCGATGCCGAGGGTCCATGCGACTTGTCCGCCAATCTCCTTGCTCACGATCGCTGTGGACAGCTTCTTCCTGGCCAAGTATACTGCGGCCGTCATGCCCGCCGGCCCAGCACCGATGATGCAGCAGTCCACAGTTCCCTGAACCTCGGTAGGGACGTCGAGAGAGTACATCGGTCCGGAATTTGTGGTACGCTGATATTATAGTTGTCCAATATAGCTGAAGGCTCGCCCCTCGACCGCGGAGACAGCCAATCATCCTATGCCACAAACCTTGAAATGAGGCTATGTGAATCAACCCACCAACGGTGCTGCCATGGACACATTCAAGGGTTCGTATGACAAATCGCTCGTTCGTGCTGCGCGCGCTGTGATGAACGACGTTCTTGCGGTGAGGAAAGGCGAGCGCGTGCTCATGATAGCGAATCCCAGCAGGGATTCGAGGGAGATTTCGGAAGCTCTCTATGATGTTGTCGTGGAGGTCGGAGCCGTTCCGGTGTTGATGTTCCAGAGGGAAAAAGGACAGTTCGATACCTTGGAGACTGAGGGTGTCAAGGCCATGGAAGCGAGTCCGGACGTCATAATCTCGGTGAGCAAGGACAGGTTGGGAAAGGATCGGTACGGAATGAAGCACGGCTACAGAGGGAAAAGAAGGTACAATCACATCTTCGATTTCCTCTACGAAGAGAAGAAGGTGAGGACGTTTTGGTCTCCTGGCGTGACAATAGAAATGTTCGCGAGGACGGTCCCTATCGACTACGCTCAGATGCGCAGGGATGGCGTTCGCATGAGTAAGACGATGGCGCTTGCCGAGAGCATCAAGGTGACCGCTCCCGGAGGCACCGATGTCACTATCGGGATCCGAGGGAGAAAGGCGAAGGAAGATACTGGAGATTTCAGAAAGCCGGGCAAAGGTGGGAACCTTCCATCCGGCGAAGTGTACATCTCTCCCGAGCTCGGACGGATGAACGGAACAATCGTCTGGGACGGATCGATAGTGACCAACGACGGCGAGATCGTGATCAAGAAACCGATCTTCGCGGACATCAGAAGCGGCTACATCACGCGGATTTGGGGTGGTTCGGATGCGAAGGAGCTCGAGGATTCGATTAGGACCGGGGAGAGAAAGGCGATCGAGGCCGGCAAGAAGGGTGATATGAAGCCAGCAAACGCCAAGCAGTATGCGAGGAATGCGTGGGGCATCGGAGAGCTGGGCATAGGCCTCAACAGGAAGGCGAGGATAGTCGCCAACATGCTCGAGGACGAGAAGGTCTATGGAACATGCCACTTCGCCATAGGTAGCAACTATGACGGGGACCAGGAAGCGATGATTCATCTCGACGGCCTCGTCAAATCGCCGACTATCACTGCGATACGCAAGAACGGCGGCGAACTCCCGATAATGGTCGACGGGAGACTCTGCTGGAAATGAGTGAATCATGAGCAATAGTCGGACAGCTGCAACAGGGATGTCTATGCCACTCAAGCCTGGCGCGATAGATGATGACCGCTATGATCGCTCGAGAAGAGTGTCCTGGCTCGATATTGAATCAGCCTCAAGGGCGCGCGTGCTCATGGTCGGCGCAGGCGCTCTCGGAAACGAGGTTGCAAAGAATCTCGCACTCTCCGGGTTCAGGAAGATCACGATAGTGGACATGGACCACGTCGTGGGTTCGAATCTCAACAGATGCTTGTTCTTCACAGAAGAGCACGCCATCAAGAGAGCCTACAAATCACAGGTCGTTGCTGATGGCATGAAGAGGCTATCGCGCGAAGCGGAACCCGTTGCAGTCACACGCAGGATTGAAGATGTTAGTCCTTCGGTCTTCGACGACCACGACATCGTCCTTGGTTGCCTGGACAATATCGCCGCCAGGCTTCACGTAAACTCTCACTCATACGCTGCTGGTAGGGTGTATGTGGATGGCGGCATGGACGGCTTGGTTGGTAAGGTGACTATAGCGAGGCCTCCGAGCGGTTCCTGCCTCCAATGCGGGATGAACAGGAGCCACGCTAAGGTGGCATCTCTGCGTTTCAGCTGCACTGGCAAAGATGTTGTCTTTCACGAGCCGAGGCTCGCTGCGGAGATAACCACGACGAGCGTGATTTCGGCCGTGATGGTCAGAGAAGCCTTGAAGGTCGTATCTGGGAAGACCGACCTGCTGCTGTCGAATGCATTCTACTACGATGGACAGAGGAATGTCTCTGAGGTGATCGAGATTCCCTTGGACCCTTCGTGTCCTGTTCATTCGCGGAGGAGCTGAGATGCTACAGGTATGCGAAAACCATTTAACCTCGCGTTCTGTCCAGTATTAGCGGTGGTTTTTCTGGTCATAAGGATCAAGGTGAAGAACGCCGAGACCGGAGCCGCGGTCGAGATGGAACTAGAGGGCGAGAACACTATCGATGAGATCATCGAGAGCGCGGCGACTTTCTGGAGCAAGGACATGGGAGCCTACGTGCTGCGGAAGGGGAAGAAGGTGCTCAGGGGTGGCAGCTCGTTATCGGATGCGGGCATTCGCGCGGAAGATGTTCTGGAGCTGATCCCGGACCCCGAGGGTGGCTAACTCGGATGCCTCTGCCAAAGGATGTTCTGAGGCTGAGGATTAAGAATGAAGTGGAGATGTGCCAGCGTGAGCTCAAACATCACATATTGGTCAGCGATCCCAATCTGACCAATTTCCCCATCATGGTGAGCGTGACGCTCCTCCGGATTCCTGGGCCAGATTGGGAAGAGGGCAAGGTCGTCCACAGGTTTGTGCATCGCCTCGCAATCATCATCAGCCAAGACTATCCGATGGAGAAGCCAATCGTGAAGTGGCTGACTCCAATATTCCACCCGAATATCATGGCCCCTGAAGACGGGGGATATGTGTGTACCAAGCTTCTCGAGAATTGGGATTTCAGCTCCAATCTCATGACGTTCATCAAGGGCATCGAATCCCTGCTGACGAATCCCAATCCCAGAAACCCGTTCGGCAACGACACATGCACTCGAGCTGCAGCATATTTCAATCGGAACAGATACACAGCTCCCTTGGTGATGAACCAGTCCGATAGGCGGATTCGGATAGTCGGTGATGCCAATGGTTAGACCAAAGATCGTCCGGGAGACCAGGCGTGGAATCCCAGAGATGGATCCTCCTGGCGGCCGGAGGCTCAAACCTCACCCGTGGTTTAGCACGGGGGAGAAGGATCTGTTCGATATTAGGGTGAGGTCGGCGGTTCCGTTTGACGTCTACATGTCTTCTGCCGCGGAGAGGAAGATACGGGACCATGCGGAGCGACATGCGACGGGGCGACTCGAGGTGCTGGGATTTCTCCTCGGCGAGGTCTGCAGCTGGAAGGGCAGGACTTACACGGTCGTCAGAGACGCTGTGACGACAGAACTGAGGAGTTCCCCCTCGAACGTTAGGTTCGCCCCTGAGGCGTATCCGAAGCTCTTCCATCAGCTCGACGACTCGGGATTCGACTACATCATCGTGGGCTGGTATCATTCACACCCCGGCCACACGTGCTTCATGTCTCGGACAGATGTTGAAACACAGAGGGCGAGCTTCCGGGAGCCGTACCACGTGGCGTTCGTCATTGATCCGCTCAACCGGGAGGTCAAGACCTTCAGGTTGGCTGGGGTCGGATACGAGGAAACCTCATTCGCAATATACACCGCCCAGCCGCGTAGATCAGCCAATCCGCCAAAGAGAAGGAAGCTGAAACTCAGTCCGGTGGTTGCTCACTGATGCTCGCGCATTGACCATGAGTGTCCGGAAAGCCTTATCCCGAACGGCCGCCTTCCGGATGGCAACAAGGGAGGAGAGATGCTTTTGAGCCCTCTGACAAGGTATTCATTGGCCATGCTAGTGGTAGTGGCCATGATATCCATCCCTGTAGCCGGGGTCGAGCAGGAGGAACACTTTCTGGAGTACAGCGAGTACAATTTCGCTGTGAACTTCATCTCAGGTAACCTCACGGCCACCGTGACTCCGGCGACCATCGCGCCCAGAGACTGGCCAAGGATCATTTTCAAGCATACCACGGACATTCTTTCCCCGACATTCGATGTCGGCATATCGACCATCTACTTGTTCAACGACACGAACGACGACAAGGTGTTCAGCCTCTCTGAGGCGACACACATCGCATACCTGTCTTCCCTCTACAATGTGACATGGAACGCGACGGCCGTCGAGTTCGGTAACGACACGCTGGGCGGGGAGTATGCCTGGCTTCGAGCCAATGCAGTCATAGGACTTTTCGACAGCCCCGAGGACGAGTATCCGATGATTGACGAGTGGGCGAATGTCACATTCTGGTTCCGCATCTCCCAGAAGACGGTGACGAGGTCGAATTCGTACGGCAACTACGCTGTCCAGGGTATGGTCGATGTCCGAATCAACTTCGAGTTGGAGGTACTTCAGCAAGTGAACGCATCTGGTATTGTGTTGGAGCAGATTCTCTCGGGCGGCGGGTCCACTGACTTGTTCATGATCAGAGAAGATGTCGGCCTGTCGACGCCGCAGCTCACCATAGCGGACAGCAGGGACGATGAAACAGTCAACGGCGACAACTTCACCCATCCGATGAGGGAGACCCTCCTTCCGTGCCAAGACTTCCTATTCGCAAAAGAGGACCAGACCGTCCAGGCTCATTACAGAATCTGCTCGGAGCCGTACATCAGCTATGACTACGGGATTGCACAGGTACCAATGGGGATATCGTACTACACTACCGGAAACGGTTTGGTGGCCCACTCCGCATATTTCCCCGCGGAATCGAACGAGACGATATCCCACGAGATCATCGTGGGGATTGACGAGTCGGGGTTCACCCCGCGATTCCGCGATTGGCTAAAGGACAATCTCCCGATGGTTATGATAGTGGCCGGTTCGATAGCTGCTGTAATATCGATAGCCCTGCTGGTGCTCATTCTGCGAAAACACAGGGGCTGGGGCAAGAAGCGCTCGGCCACGGATCTTCCAGAGAAGAAGAACTGACGGACTTCAGACCCAGATTGCGTGCCTTTTCCTCAGCGAGCCTTCGCTTTGGCCCAGCTTCTCCATTAGCATCACAACGATCCCTTCGAAGTAGATCATCGTCGCGATCTCGAAGAGCGTGCCCAGAGGAGCGAGCCTCTTGGATTCATCGGTCTTTGGCGGGTGGATGTCTATGACGAAACTGGACGCTCCCGCGAGCTTCGAGTGCGGATGCGCGGTGATCGTTACGACCTTCGCGCCCACCCTCCTTACAATATTGGCTGTCTGGATCGCGGACATCGTCTCTCCGCTGTATGACACGATTATGACGAGGTTGCCCTCCTCGACTATGGGTGTTATCGTCTCGCCGACGAAGAACACTTCGAGCCCCATCTGCACTAGCCTGATGGCAAAGGCTTTGCTGATCAGTCCGGACCTTCCCACTCCGTAGATGAAAACCTTTCTGGCACCGATGATGGAATCGACGAACCTCTCCGTGTTCTCCACGTCGCCTTCGAAGGTCTTCTTGACCGCCTCGAGGATGTGTTCGGAGCTCTGGGCTACCAGCGTGCGGGTCATCTCGAACCCTTCTCTTTCTTCGGTACGACCTTGACCTCTCTCGAAACCTTCTTGGCCAGCACCCTCTCGAGTATGACCTTCATATACATCGCGTCGTGCTCCAGCAAGGGGGATCCGGATATGATCGTGATCGGCTGGTTCCGTTCGACGATGGCCTCAGCGAGGGGTTCGAATCTCAGGTCCCCCTTCTTGATCGAAGTGAAACGCTTCTCATTGCCCGCCTCGTGTTCTACCCCAGAGAAGTGGGCATAGAACTCTCCGTCTGTCTGCTCCCAGAGGTCGTCCAAGAGGTCGTTGAAGTCTTTGGGCTCTCGCAATATCCCGTTCTCCCTCGCATGGTAGTGGGCGAAGTTGACGACGGGTATCGTCCCGCTGACCTCCTTGCAGATCTTGCTCACTTCGCTCATGCCTCCGAAGATCTCCTGCCTCCCGCTGAGCTCCAGACCTATCGGCACGCCAATCCCATGCTTCTTGTACCACTTTGTCAGCTCGGTGATGCGCTCGATAATCTTCTTCTGAGCGACCTTGGGGCTGGCGTCTCCGTACAGCCCCATGTGCGTGACGACCACGGTGGCTCCAAGCTCCTTTGCCATGAGCCCACCCCACCTGATCGAGTCCATGCTTCGGAAGCAGAGTTCTCCTTCTCCAACGAGATCCATGTAGTACGGCGTGTGAATGGAGAGGGCGACATCCAGTTCGTCCGCCATTTCCCTCAGGCCTCTGAGCTCATTGTAGCTCTTGGCAATCCCGCTCGTGAGAGACACCAGGTGGTCGCCCTTCTTGACGGGTTCGTCAAGGTTCGAAATGACCTCTTCCTTGTCCCCCTTCCTGCGGACTATCTCTATGACCATGTCAGAGGCGATATTCCTTGGCTTCACCCCGATATCTTCGGCCTCGGCCGGTCGCTCCTGAACATGTGCTCTTACCAGCTGTGCCTCCATCGCGGTCAGGCCGAGGTTGTGAACATCCTCGATGCCATCTCTCAACGTACGTCCCTTGCAGGACAAAGGGATGCCTGCAGGACCAAAACGAATCATCTAGACCCCCGGCGAGCCAGGAATTTCGGAATAACGTTCGCCATATATATCTTCTGTTGAGTGAGCGGTACGCGACTCCTCCTCAACGTGTCACACGAGTAGTCCCGGGGTCGGAGGGGTGCGATATGGCCGAGCCAGATGTCCTGAGCCAGCGAACATGGCGCATCCAAATCTTTATAAACGGTTCTCACATTAGCTCGCCTACTCTCCTGATGTCGGAGGAGTCAGATTATGGGTAGCAAGTCGAAGAAAACAAATCCCAACCTCATCTCGCTGATCCAGCGTCTCAAGGACGTTAGCAGGGAGAACGAGGCACCTGTCTGGCGAGACATCGCTTTGCGTCTTGAGGGGGCTGCCAACCACTGGGCCGAGGTCAATGTTGGCAAGCTCCACAGGTATGCGAGCGAGGGCGAGATAGTCGTCATCCCTGGAAAGCTACTGGGAGCCGGGGAGATCGCAAAGAGGCTGACCGTAGCCGCCTACAGGTCATCCGGACAGGCGCGGGAAAAGATCGAGAAGGCGGGCGGGAAGAGTGTATCAATCGAGGAGCTTCTGGCATTGAATCCGAAAGGCTCCAAAGTAAGGATCATGGGGTGAACAGATGGCGATCGTGATCAACGCGGAAGGATTGATTCTAGGGCGCCTCTGCACCCATGTTGCAAAGAAGATCAGGAATGGCGACGAGGTCGTCATACTGAACGCCGAGAAGGCCGTGATCTCTGGGAGGAGGGAGCAACTCCAGCAGTTCTACCTCCACAGAAGGCATAGGGCTAGCAGCCAGTCCAAGGCCAAGGGCCCGAAATATCCCAGGACGCCGGACAGGATCCTCAAGAGGACCGTCAGGGGCATGATAGAGTACAGGAAGCCTTGGGGAAAAGCGGCCTACAGGCGGCTAAAGGTCTATATCGGCGTCCCGAAGGAGTTCAAAGACGTCAAGGCGGAAACCATCGAGACCGCCAAGAAGCCTCATCTCGACAAATACGTCTTGCTAGGGGAGATCACCAATTACCTCGGGGCGAAGGAGGTCTGAGCATGACCGCACCTAAAGTGGTTGTATCCAGCGGGAAGCGGAAGAGCGCAGTGGCCAGGGCCACCGTGAAGAGGGGGCGCGGACTTGTGAGGATTAACAATGTCCCCGTCGAGATCCATGAGCCCCATCTCGCGCGCGTCATGATTATGGAGCCTCTGACCCTTGCAGCCGACAGGGTCTCGAAGGTGGACATCGACATCAATGTCAACGGTGGAGGCATAATGGGTCAGGCGATGGCTTCCAGGACCGCGATCGCAAAAGGCC
>MGVW01000060.1 GCA_001800675.1 Euryarchaeota archaeon RBG_13_57_23
TCTCCTTCTGGATCTCTGCGTTCTTGACCTGCTCCACGCGCGTGACTTCCAGCTGCTGAACCCTTGCGTTCCTCTCCTGCTCGGCGACCATCTTGTCCTTGACCTGGGCCCTCTTCGAGACCTCCTCCTGCATCTGTATCTCTCTGATCGAAGCGATCTCGTCGGCCTCGGCTTCCTTGAACCTTGCGGATTTGATCTGCTCGGCGTTCTTCTGCCTCGCCTCGCTGTGTATCTGCGTCTCGATGATGGACGATATGTCACGTATGACATGCGGAGGCGCGGTCTCGCCGTACTCCGCCTCAGTCGGGTCCTTGAAGTCCACGAGCTCGAGGTCCTTGAGGTCTATGCCCCAGTGGCCGATTGTCTCCTTCAGTGGCTGGTCGACCATCCTGATGATCATCGCCCTGTCGTTGATGATCTCCTTGACGGTCGATTTCGTGCACACGTCTCTCGTGGTCGCCTGAACGATCTTGTTTATCTGAATCTGCAGCTCGTTGAGGTCTCCTCCGAATCTCTTGGCTGCCTCGACAGGGTCCTTGACCGCGACATACGCAATGATGTCGCACAGGAACCTTGCTCTATCCTTATCGAAGGACAGGAAGTTCGGGACGTCGATCGCGAGGATCCTCAGCGGGATCCTGTGGACGGTCATTCCGAGCCCGAGTATGAAGAACCAGCTCGGTACCTTGAAATAGGCCGACCTGCCCATCGCATTGTATTCTTTGTGAGGCGAGAACACGCGCATCTTGCCCTTCTGAATCACGACATCCGCGTAGTCTGCTGGCACGATTGTGTAAAGGCTTGCCAATATCACAATCAGCAGCAGTATTGAGAATATGATAATCAGGTAGACTATCAGCATGTCCATCGAAGTCACTGCTCCTTGACCGTCTGGCCCGGTGAGACCCTGGCACTAAGCACAATCGAGCCATCGTAAATCCGGCTCGTCAACATCGGCTGAAGGAGCTTTGTCACGACGCCGTCCTTCTCGATGTAGATGTCTCTCCCGTTGTCAATGTCCTTGTACGCCTGCTCCATGTCTTCCAGGGAAGCGAAAACTATCTGATCTCCTTGGCTCTTGCTCCCCATTCGGAAGCTCTCGACCTTGTATGCATTCTCAGCCGTGCGAATTCCCCCCAGACTCATCATCCAGATAGACGTAGGCCTTTTTAAACCAATTTCTGGATTCCCGCTCGAATCCCTCTACTGGCTGACCAGAATTCGTCATTCCCCGACATGCGGTCAGCCATCCGGCAACGCGCAACCATTTTGAGCGATGCAACCGATTCCCGAACCGTGACTTCAGAGAAGCCGATTTCCTTCAAGAACAGGGATGAATGGCGGAACTGGCTCGAATCGAACCATAACACTAGCCTTGAAGCGTGGCTCCTCTTTCACAAGAAGCATGTGAGCACCAGAGCCCTAGAGTACAGCGATGCTGTCGAGGAGGGCATCCGTTTTGGCTGGATTGATGGCAAGCTCAAGAGAATCGACGACAGGACGCACAAGATCAGATTCACTCCGCGCAAGCCCAACAGCCTCTGGTCCGAATACAACAGGGACCGGGCTGAGAAGCTGTTGAGGGAGGGGAAGATGACTGAGCGCGGCCTTGCTGCTGTGAACGCTGCAAAGAAGAACGGCCGATGGGCTGAGGCCTACTCGATGAGGAAACCCTTGAGCATCCCTCCTGACCTGATATCTGCCCTGCGGCATAATGGGAAGGCATGGGACAACTTCAGGCAGCTCTCCAAGTCAAAGAAGTACGCATTCATATTCTGGGTCGAATCGGCAAAAAGAGATGAAACCCGAAGGAAAAGAATCAGGGAAGTGGCTTCGCAGACCTCCAAGGGCGAGGCGCACGAGCAGTGATTCGATAGGGGTTTTGTGACCTCGCACCAGCGAGGTCACCGCGAATCAGGTTTGGCCTCGGATCACTTCGCGACCGCTTTGAACGAACCGTCGAATATCTCAAGCGATCTATCGACCACTTCGTCCGTGTGAGTCGTCGATATGAACGCGTGCCCGTCCGGATGCGGAACTCCGAAGAACACTCCCTCCGCCAAAGAGTTCAGGAACCACTTCTCCCACTTCGCCCCGTCGATATCCTGCTCATCCCTCCAGGTTTTGATCTCTTTGTCCGTGAAGAATATCTCACCGAGGGAGCCGACTTGCTCGACCCATAGATCCACACCTCTGTCCTTGGCCAGGTCATCCAGCCCGTTGAAGAGCCTGTCGCCCGTTCTGTCCAACTTCGTGTAGATGCCCGGCTTCGACAACACCTTCAGTGTAGCAAGGCCAGCGGCGACGGAGACCGCGTGCGCATTGTATGTTCCGCCGTGATACACGTTGCCTTCATCCGATGGCATTATCTCCTCCATAATTTCCTTCCGGCCACCGAATCCACCCAGCTGATAACCTCCGCCCGCCACCTTTGCGACGCAGGTGATATCCGGCTTGACGTCGTACCTCTCCTGGGCACCTCCCCTTGCGATCCTGAACCCCGTGAGGACCTCGTCGAATATCAGGATGAGTCCCAACTCCTTCGTGAGCTTCCTCAGCTTCTTCAGGTAATTGTTTCTAGGAGCGACGCAGCCCGCGCCTGCGTGCACGGGCTCGCATATGACCGCGGCGAGCTCGTCGGCGTTCTTCCTGATTATCTTCTCGGTCTCATCCCATTCGTTGAACGGATATATCACCGCCAGATCGGAGATGCACTGCGGAAGCCCCTTGCCCCATGGGACCGCCGGCTGGCATTTCTTGCCCTTCTGATATTGGTCCTCCGGAATGTCCACGCTCTGCATCATGTAGTCGTAGCCGCCGTGATACGAGCCCTCGGCCTTCGCGATCTTCTCCTTGCCAGAGTATCCTCGCGCGACCCTGAGCGCGTTCATCGTCGCCTCGCACCCCGAGTTGGTGAATCTGAAGAGTTCTATCGAGGGCATCGCCTTCTTGACGAGCTCCACGTATTCAGTTGGCGCCTCGGTCGGTGAGCCGAACATGCTGCCCCTGTCCACCTGCTCCTTGACCGCATTCACGACATCGGGGTGTCTGTGACCAAGTATGAGCGGCCCGTAGCCGAGCGCGTAGTCGATCATCTTGTTGCCGTCGATGTCATAGAGGTACGGTCCCTCACCTTTTCTGGCGACGAATGGATAGGGCTCGAACACACGGATATTGCTCTCTACCCCGCAGGGTATGTGCTTCTTTGCCTTCTCGATGTGCTTTCTCGACTTGCCGGTCCTTGATTTATACTTCCCCTCGCAGCTTGCCGCTGTTTTCAATTGCATCACCTATCGCATCTCGAAAAAGGACCCAGGCGAGCCCAGCACCGTTGGCAGCATCAACTACTATTGACCCACACGATCAATGCCACAGTCTCGGGCATCCCCTTTCGTCGTAAACCCATATTGCCGCAATCTAGATAAGAATTGCTGAATCCGGACCGTAAATGACATGATCCAAGGGCCCAAGGCTTTAGCCAATGTAAGATGATATCCGACTGGAGGAATGGAATGAAGTGCCCATCGTGCGGTGCGGAGAACCCCGACTACGTGATATTCTGTGAACAGTGTTCTGCCAAGATCAGAGGGGTCGACCCGAAGAGGATATTCTCCAAGGAGAGCGCGAAGCAGAGGGAAGAACCCGAAACACGTGGGAATGAGAACGCCATCATGAATCTGTCCCTTGTCGCCATAGCCATCAATGTGCGGCGCATCTTCATCGTCTTTGCCCTTATGGTCATCCTCTCAATCGGAACCAGCCTAGTCAGCCTGTGGATATCGATAAGCGACTTCAATCCCGAATCTGCAGAGTCCATTCTGAAGACCTGGCTGGCTATCGCGGTCATAATCGCGATCGCGGGGCTGCTGTACGCCATCGTCGAGAAACGCCTCTCGCGTGTCTCTTTGCTGCCAAGGACTCTGCGCTGAACTACGAAATGGCTACCTCGGGACAGATGGATGAGGGGATTGCCTCCACCGCTTTGGCCGAGCTAGCATCCTTGGTGTGGACAATCGCCTCGTAGACTGGAATCGCCTTTGCGGGGAGGTAGTCGCAGAACTTGACCGGGTCGACCGCCTCGGGCGACTTGACGCCCTTGAACTTGAGCTCTCCGCGGGCGAACATCTCCACGACGACCGCCACGGGCATCGCGGTCTGGTAGGATGTCGCTTGGAGGCCGGTCATCTCATAGACCTTCTCGTGAGATATGTAGGTCCATGTCTTGATGACGACATCCTCGCCCTTCATCTTCCCGCCGACCTCCGTCAAGACCATCGCGTATCCCTTGATCTTGCCTCCGAGAGCATCGGGGCGAGGCATCATACCGACGACCACATCGAACGGTACAATCTCTACGCCCTTGATGTTGACCGGCTTGAATGATACGAGACCCATCTGTTTGAGGACTTTCACTGACTGTACAAAGTTCTCATCCAGTGTGATCATGAAGTCACAATTCCTGATCTTCTTGCCGATGAAGCGAGGGACCAGTTCGGCCTCCTCGTGGTCCGTTCGGTACAACTTCTGTGGACCCACTGGCTCCGGGAAGTTGTAGACCTCGGTCAACGACAATGCAGGGGACCTGCCCCACTTCCCGTCCGCGTAGAACAACGGATCCCTGATGCACTCTTCGAGCATCGCGTCCGGTGAGAAATATGTCGCAAAGAAGTAACCTTCGAGCTTGCCAGTATCGGCATCCCTGACCTTCACATAGTCCACGGAATCCATGTGGTCCGCTGCCCGCTTGGCGAACAGGTTGGACGCGCCGGGATCAATTCCCATCGCGCAGAGGGCGAATGTCCCGGCATTCTCGAACTTCTTGCCGTACACTTCCTGATCGTCGAACATCGGGTGGCCGAACTCGTGGTCACCGTTTGCCATGTCGATGTAGGAGGCTCCGCCTCTGAGACATCCCTCCATGATCTTCAAATTGAGTGCTGGAACAGTCCCGTTAACAACGATGTCCGCTTTCTTCGCGATCTTTGCGACGGCCCTTGGGTTCGACGCGTCTATCTCGTAGACCTGGATTTTGTCGCTTTTCATCCTCGCCTTCACAGAAGAAGGACCCTTGAGATTGATATCAGCGAGCAGCAGCTCTGAGACGAGCTTGCTCTTAGCGAGATCCTGTGCGATCGCTTGACCTACTCCGCCGCATCCGATTATTGCTGCAGTTATTCCTTTGGACATCTTCCGATGCTCCCTTCCGACGTGCGCTACGATAGGCCTGGGACACCCATGCCAAGTTCGCATATCCAGGGCACCCCCTATATCCCTTTCTAGATGACTTCAGAAGGACAACGGCTTATGAGCTGAACGACCCCGGGTTCCCCCTCTGGCGGAATTACCTCCACATTTAATTATATTAAATGTCGAATTAAAGAAGGGCGGGGTGGGCCGAGGGATTGTCGAGAACGGGACATCGACCGAAGGAGCAACGGAACTCACGATCCGAGGGCGAAAGGATTAATCGAGTATGCCCAATTCCCAACATCATGCACAAGGTGGTCACGGTCGATCTAGAGAAGGACATACTCGCTGAGAACAGGAGAATCGCGAACGAGAACAGCGAGCTGCTCAAGAGCCACGGCATCACCGCATTCGATTTCCTGGGGGCGATCGGCTCTGGAAAGACCCTGATCATCGAGAGGCTCATCGAGGTTCTGAAAGCGAAGGGGAAAAGGGCCGGTGTCATCGCAGGCGACGTCTCAGGTGACGACGATTACCAGAGGTTCATCAAGCACGGCGTGCCGGCCGCGAACATCAACACGGGGAAGGAGTGCCACCTCGATGCGCATCTGGTCGACCACGCGCTCGAAGACCTACCGCTCGACAAGCTTGACTATGTGTTCATAGAGAACGTCGGCAACCTGGTCTGCCCCGTCGACTTCCCAGTCGGGTCGCACAAGAGGGTGGTCGTCATCAGCGTCACCGAAGGTGACGACATGGTACGAAAGCACCCGCCGATCTTCGCGTTCTCGGATGTCGTGATCATCAACAAGGTGGATCTCTCGGATGCGATGGAGGTCGACCCGAAAATACTCGAGAGGGATGCGCGGAGAACGAACCCAGGCGCGAAGATAATCATGATGGACGCTAGACGCGGGAAGGGAATGGACGAGCTCGTCAACGCCCTCGGGCTCTAGAGGCTGAGCGATGAAGATTACCGTCTACGGGATCGTGCAAGGGGTCGGATTCAGGCCAACCGTATACAGGGTGGCCGAGTCTCTTGGTCTGAAAGGTTTCGTTCTGAACAACGGCTCCAACGTAGAGATACACGTAGATAGAGACGCCGAGGAGTTCATGAAGGAACTCAAGAAGGCCTTGCCCGCACTCGCAAGGATCGACCGGGCGGAGTACGAGCAGGTCGAGGAGAACTTCGTTGATTTCAGGATAGTTGAGAGCCACGACGGACGAAGAGTCTCCCTGATCCCCACGGATACGGCGATATGCGACAATTGCGTCGCAGATTTCGGCAGACAAGGGAACAGGAGACACCTGTTCCCTTTCACAAACTGCACGGAGTGTGGCGCCCGATTCACGGTGATCTCGGACCTTCCGTTCGATAGAGCCAGGACGAGCATGTCCGATTTCCCCATGTGCAAGGAATGCACCTCCGAATACACCTCGCCCTCCGACAGGAGGTTCCATGCGCAGACCATATCGTGCCCCAAATGTGGGCCCAGGTACACGCTCCATGACAAGCAGAGGAGGCGGTTGAAGGGCGATCCGTTCACGCTGTTCGCATCTGGCATCGACTCTGGAGCTGTCGGCCTCTTGAAGGGCTGGGGGGGAATGCACATCATCTGCACCTTCGAGAACGCCTCGAAGCTTCGTAAGATCTACAGACGTGGAGACAAACCGTACGCGGTGATGATGCGCGACCTGGAGACCGCGAAGAAGTACGTCGATATCAGCGAACCCGAGCGGCGGCTCCTGACTTCCCCACAGAGGCCGATCGTCCTAATGCACAAGAAGGCGAGAGCCGCAGAGGAGCTCGAGAGAGTATCCCCTGGGCTCGGCAATCTCGGCGTGATGCTCCCCTATTCGGGTGCCCACGTGCTCATGTTCCACCATCTGAAGGCGGACGGCGTGATCATGACCTCCGCGAATCCCCCGGGAGAACCCATGTGCATCGAGAACGACAAAGCGTTTGACCTTGGCCTCGACCTGTACCTGATGCACAATCGGAGGATCATTCACAGGTGTGATGATTCCGTTGTCAAGGTCAATTCAGGGAGTACCAATTTCACGCGAAAATCGAGAGGGTTCGTGCCCGTACCTGTGGAGGCGAACCACAAGCATTCCGTGATCGGGGTGGGGGCTCAATGGGATGTCACCGGTTCCGTGTCAAGGAGCGGCGAGATATTCCTCACCCAGTATGTGGGTGAGTCGCAACAGTATCCGACGCTCCAGTACTTGGACGATGCGGTGCACCATCTCATGGGCCTCCTCGGTGTGAAGTCTGTGGAGGCGATAGGCCTCGACAAGCACCCGAAGTATTCCACAAGAATCGTCGCTCGAAGGCTGGCGAAAGAGCTGGGGGCGGAGCTCGTGGAGACCCAGCACTACCACTGTCATGCGGCATCCCTGAAGATCGACAGGAAAGTGAGTGGCCCGCTCGTGTGCCTGACATGGGACGGAACCGGATACGGGGATGATGGCACCTCGTGGGGCGGAGAGACCCTCCTAGCGGACTTCCACGAATATAAGAGACTGGGAAGCCTCGACGGCATCCCGTTGCTCGGGGGCGACAGGGCCGTTGTCGACCCCAAGAGGGTGGTCACAGCACTTCACCTCAAACTGGGACGAGAAGCCACGATGGCTAGTTCTGAGGAGGAGGACCTTTACTCGAAGATGCTGGACAGGAGCGTTGTTGCATCCAGCATGGGGAGGGTTCTGGACGCGGTCTCGTGCATCATCGGAGTCTGCTGCAAGAGGACCTACGAGGGCGAGCCCGCGATCAAGCTAGAGAAATGGCTTGAGACAGGGAACCCGAGGTTCGAGTTCGAGCTCGAGTTCGCCAGGAAGGGCGAGATCGAGGTAGCGAGAACTCTACCCATGTTCAACCAGCTCATGGATCTCAAGATAATGACCGAGAGGGACAGGGCGGACGCGGCCGCGTCGTTTGTGAAGACTCTGGTAAGAAGTCTTGCGGACTCGGCATGTTCCTATGCCGAATCGAACGGCCTCAAGCAAGTGGGCCTGTCGGGAGGCGTGTCCTTCAGCGGGCCCATAACCGCTTGGGTTAAGGAAACCGTCGAGAGACGCGGGCTCCAGTTCGTAGGCCATGAGCGGATCTCCAATGGCGATGGAGGCATCTCGACGGGGCAGAACGCCATAGCTGGCGCGCTCCTCGGGTAAAGGTTTATTACTCGCTCCGTCTACCCACTGCTTGATGTGTCTCGCCGTTCCAGCCGAGATCAAATCGATCGAAGGTCACAATGCGACCGTGGACTACGGAGGCGTCTCGAGGAGCGCGAACATATCCCTGGTCGAGGCAAAGGTGGGGGATTTCGTGATAGTCCACGCAGGCTACGCGATCCAGGTCCTCGACAGGGAGGAAGCCGAGAAGACCCTCGAACTCTTCAGACAGCTCCTCGCACAGGAGCCGAGCGGGGCGTAGGGATGCACGAGTTCTCGGTGATGGGGCAGATCGTGGACAGCATCCTCGAGGAAGCGAAGAAGAGGCAGGCGACCAAGGTCGAGAGCGTTGACCTCGAGCTCGGGGATTACACCATGCTCGGGGAGGAACAGCTCAGGTTCGCTTTTCAAGTCCTGACTAAGGACACAATTATCGCCAATGCTGCCCTGAATGTCAAACATCTGAAGGGGCGGGTCAAGTGCGCGTGCGGCTACGATGGCAACGTCTCCGTGGGGGACGACACGCTGCACAAGATCGCCCCCATTCTCGAATGCCCGAAATGCAAAGGAGCGGCCGAGATCGTCGAGGGACGGGAGTGCATCGTCAGGAACATCAGGATGGTGGTTCCAGATGTTTAGGCTCAGAGACAGGGAGATGTCGAGGGCGATCCTCGACAAACTCGAGAACATGAACCTCAAGCTCACACTCATGCACGTGTGCGGAACGCATCAGGACACCCTTATCAGATTCGGCCTTGACACCGAATTCAAGCGTGTCGGGGTCGACATAAGACAGGGTCCGGGATGCCCCGTATGTGTGACGACTCCGAGGGAGATCGAGGAGATACTCGCCCTCGCAAAGGCGGGACTCACAATCGCCGTCTTCGGCGATATCATGAAAGTCCCCGGCCAGAGA
>MGVW01000061.1:0-12331 GCA_001800675.1 Euryarchaeota archaeon RBG_13_57_23
GGTGTCGAGAAGGGCCATTGTGACATGGGGTTTGCCAAAGGCACGGAAACCGAGAACACGCTTTGCCTGAAGGCAGACATAACCAAGAGAGAGGAAGTGAGGAGCGCAGTCGATGCAACGCTCCAAAGATTTGGGAAGATTGACATCCTGATCAATAACGCGGGCATAATCAGGGACGCATTGGTGCAGAATATGACGGAGAAGCAGTGGGATGATGTGATTCAGGTCGACCTCACGGGCTCGTTCAACTGCATCCAAGCAGTCGTTGATCATATGCTGCAGAGAGGAAGCGGTTCGATCGTCAATGTGTCCTCCGTCTCAGGCATCTATGGCAATGTTGGCCAGGTCAACTATTCGGCCGCCAAAGCCGGATTAATCGGAATCACCAAAACCTTGTCCAAGGAACTGGGAAGGAAGGGGATCAGAGTCAATGCCGTCTCTCCCGGATTCATAAGGACCCCAATGACTGCAACCGTGCCTCAGAAGGTCCTCGACCTAATGACGGAAAAGACTCCTCTGAAAATGCTAGGTGACCCGATAGATGTTGCCTATGCTAACCTGTATCTAGCGTCGGACGAAGCGAGGTACGTGAACGGGTGCGTATTGTTTGTCGATGGTGGACTAGTGGTCTAAGCTCACACCAGGACAAGAGGTGAAAAGCATGAAAAGCACGGCGACTCTAGATGGAAAAGCGGCTCTGGTCACAGGTGGCTCCAGAGGTATCGGTCAGGCGATTGCGATCAAGCTCGCGGGAGAGGGAGCCAATGTCGCTGTGAACTATCAGAGCAGCAAGGACCAGGCTGCGGACGTTATCGACTTCATAAACAAGACGGATAGAATGGACAATCTTGAAGAACTGATCAAGATGATTGACATCATGGACACTGTTGAACAGGCAAAAGAAATCAGAGACATGATAGAATCGATGGGAAGACATGCTATCATATGCCAGGCAAACGTTGGCAAAATGGACGAAGTGAACAGGATGCGAGACAAGGCGGTTGCTGAGTTCGGCAAGATCGATATCTTGGTCAACAACGCCGGAATAGTCAAAGACAAGTCGTTCGTGAAAATGACATCCGAGATGTGGGACGATGTGATCTCGGTCAACCTCACGGGAACCTTCAATTGCACCAAAGCTGTCATTGAAGGAATGCTTGAGCGGCGTTACGGCCGGATAGTGAACATATCATCTGTGATTGGCCGGATGGGGAATCGGGGCCAGGCCAACTACGCGGCCTCAAAGGCAGGGATAATAGGATTGACTCAGACTCTAGCAAAGGAATTCGCTGACAAAGGCGTCACCGTAAATGCCGTGGCCCCGGGATTCATCGGGACCGATATGCTGAAGTCTGTTCCAGCCAATATCATGGAGAAGATCCTGGCACAGATACCTATGGGCAGGCTAGGGAAACCAGAAGAAATCGCGTCTGCGGTTACATATCTGGTGTCTCCAGAGGCAGGCTATATTACCGGGCAGGTAATCGACATCAACGGCGGACTCTACATCTGAACGACGATTCATTTTTCGCAGAGGATTCGCAAGGAGATCTCATCTTCCCATCATCCTTTGCCTCTTTGGTATCATCACCTTGTGAGGCCCCTGCGTAGGGTCTTCCGAGTCTGCCCGCTGAGCGCGGCGACGCATCGGATGTGGCTGAGCGTTGCCGTTCTTGTCTATGTCGCTGAGCCATACTTCGATGACCTTTGGGAATTCTGAGGGAGGTTTGGCGGCAGTGTATTCAAGGTAGAATCGCGATTCAGCTGCAATCCCCAGGCTGTGTACCTGATCCTCGCTCAGGCATATCTGTCTGGGCTTGATTCTGTCCGAAAGCCGAATTTCGACTCGAATCGATCCTCCGACGTTTTCGAGCCTTCCGGATAGACCGGACATCATTCCTCTCACTGATGAGAGTTTGTCACTGATCAGGACGGTGCCATGGGGTAGGTCGCTCGAGATCACCACCCCTGACCCTCTGTATCCGATGCTGAACCGGTCTGTGGTCTCAGTTGACTGGTACTTCTCGGGGTTCCGAAGCATATCCTCGGCTAACTGCGTCGCGAGTTTCAGGTCGGCAATTCGAAGATTGATGGCTTCGACGAGCTCGTCCAAACTGATTCGTCTGAGGTCGATTCCCCTGAGGACGAGGCGAGAAGCCGCGCGCTCAAGCTCTTCAAACGTAGTCAATCCGGAGCGCTCGAACTCGTTCCTATTGTCTCTCATCATTCCAGATTTCCGATTCCCCAGATATGCTTCTCTATGTAATCAGTCTTAGGAACAGAATTCGCATCCACGTCAGGAGGTCTGAGTTCCATTTCGTTCGGGCAAACAGCTTATGGAAGGACAGTCATTCGGGTTATGGGACCGGCGCAATGACCCAACTTAAGCTGCCGAGAAGCAAGAACCGCAAGATCAACGAGCATGTCGAAAGGCATCGGAAGGGAAGGTCCCGCAAGAAGCAGTAGCTGGAGTTGCTGGGGATCGAAAGAATGGCAACGAAATGCCCGAGTTGTGGGACCATGAATCCTGAAGGCCAGAAGTCCTGTGGAGGATGCGGCCTCAGCCTCAGCGAGCCGCCCCTGCCACGAATGGGCCTGCTGAAATGCCCCAACTGTGGGTTCGCCAATCCAGAGGGCAAGAGATTCTGCGTGAGCTGCGGCAGCATGATATCTAGGCCCCCACAGTCAAGCAAGTCGGGGCAGGCGAGAGACAAGTAAGAGATAATGGCTCGGTTCAACGACCGACCACGACCAACCGGTTGACAATGGCTAGAAGCATCAGTTCAATTCAGGCCCGTCAAGAGAAGATACTAAAAGTAAAGGGTTTTGTAGGCTAGATGCCAGTCCAGACTACAGCTTCAGTATGTTCCTTGCCTTGTTCTCGTCGCTTACAGCCAGTGCCACATGCACATGCTTCGAATCCTTGTCCAGCATGTACGCGGCATCGATGTTGATGCCTTCCTTGGCGAGCGCTTTCGAGATCCGAGCGAGCTCTCCCGGCTTGTCCTCGAGCTTCGCAACCAGCAGATTCCTCTCGGAAAACTGCAGGTCTGATCGGCTGAGGCTCTTGCGGGTCTTCTCGGGGTCGGATGTGACGATTCTCACGACCTCGGCCTTAGGCTCCGTCGAGATTGAGCGGATGTTCACGCCTTCCTTCTGAAGGACCTCTGTGACCCGCGCCAGCTCTCCTGACTTGTTGGCAAGCTTTACGCTAAACTCCTTTTCCATATTCTCTTCTCCTTTCACAAGAACAAGTGCGCAAGAGATCTCCACCGCGTAAGGAGACAGAGAAGAATCACGTCTTGACCCAGTGCAATACAACTAATGAGCTTCGTCGCTCAACCATATGCTGCTGCTACACGATATGAAGGTAGCCGCCGATGATGGTATAGGATAGACGCGGGGATGGGAGCGCCCAGCACTCCACAGCCCTTCGATCGGCCTCGTCGTCTATCTGTGCCAGAAAAGCACTTATCAGACCTAGCGAATTCGTTCTGATAGGGTCACCGGTTGTTATGCGCAACTCTTCTGAGCCACAGCCCAGCAGTCCCTCGGCAGGGGCACCGGGTGTTCGGAGCAGGTCCGCTGGTCTCCTGTGGAATGCGCTTGGCACATTCTTCCTCGCTCTGGGGCTGATCGGGATCCCGTTGCCACTCCTTCCCACGACGCCCTTTCTCTTGCTCGCGGTGGCCTGTTATTCAAGAGGCTCAACACGCATGTACAACTGGATGATTACGAACAGGTACTTTGGAGCATATATGAGGAACTATCTGGAGGGAAAGGGGGTGGCACTCTGGGTGAAGGTCTCGGCTATCGTGATGCTCTGGGGCGTCATCGCTTCTTCCGCGGTGTTCGTTACACAGAACTTGCTGGTCCGAATCGGCCTTCTCGCCGTAGCTGTCGTGATGACGATCCATCTGCTGATGCTCAAAACGAAGCGGAGAATCTAGAATTCCGCATGGGAATCGCAGAGTCCTCACGGATGTTGATGCGAGCCCTCTGACTCGCGTGACTGAGCACGTTCTGCGATCACCGTGGAAATGTGCGGGGGCCCGCACTAGGACCTATCTGAAGTTGACGATTCGTATCCGGGTCACATCTTACGCTCTGCCGGGCCTATCCCATTCGCCAGACGACCGCCTTTGCGTTTCGGCAGCTTCTTTCCAGGGTTCATGATATCGTCCGGATCGAACTCATTCTTGATCTTCCACATCGTCTCCATAGCCACATCTGAGAACTCAAGAACGAGCTCGTCTTTGTTCTTCAGGCCCACACCGGTGCAGCTGGAGATTGACCCGCCGAGCGCTACGGCGAGACCGGCGACCTCGGCAAGCGCCATCCTATAGTCTTCCCAGCCACGCTCCCTCTCGGGGATGGAAAACCGACAGTAGCTCATGCTGTAGCGACCGACGTCGATGCCATACTTGTTTCCGGGGACCGGGACCATGCCGTACTTCGGCATTATCTTGTCCCACAGCGTGTCATAGAACTCTCGGACTCTCTCCGTAGGAACATAGGCGGTCGTCTCATCTTCGGCTCCCAGGAGGGCTCTGTCCCCGCACCATAGCTTGGTGAATTCGTCATAGAACAGCATCGCGTCGTCTTTGCCTGCAAGAAAGCCCCCGCTCCCTCGGACAAGGCCTTTGACATAACCAACGTCAGCTTCCACCTCTCCTTTCGTCCCCTCAAAGGATATGCAGAGAGCCGCTCTCTTTCCTGGAGGCGCGCCACATGCTTCAGGGTCGGCCGGCTCGCTGAGATCAGCGCCCACGAACATCACTCCGGATTCCGTCATTCTGAGTGCTGCCTTATAGGCCGTCCAGATGTCATCGTAGAATGCCATGAGGACCTCGGCCGATTCCGGGATGGGCTCGACCCGCAAGGTCGCCTCCGTGATTATCCCTAGGGTTCCCTCCGCGCCAACGAAGAGCTGGTGAAGTCTGTAGCCTGTGGAAGTGTAGAGGACCTTCGGGCCAGTTCGCAACACTCTCCCATCAGCAAGAACGACTTCGAGGGACATTATCCGGTCTGAAATGATCCCATATTTCTGATATTTCCTGCTGAAGCCAGCAGTGGAGATCGAACCTCCGACTGTCGCCACCTTGAACGAGCCCTGCTCCTGGTTCAACGCGAGACCGTATCCTGCCAGATGCTCCTCCAGTTCCTTGAGAGTAATTCCTGGCTGGACTGTCACATATAGGTTCGGGATGTTGACCTCAAGCACCTTGTTCATCCTGATGGTGTCGATGACAATACCGCCGTGGATCGGGATCAGCATGCCCGTTCTGTTGGATCCTCCACCCTTTGGAATAAGAGGGATCTTGTATTCTGCCGCGACCTCCACTACCGCCTGTACGTCGGAAGTGGACTCGGGTAGGACCGCGATATCGGGAAGGTGCTTGGACACTTCATCCGGTCTCATTCTGGAATTGTCTGCAGCGTAAGGAAGAAGATCCGAGGGTTTCCACAGCACCTTTCTATCACCAATGGCGGCAACAAGGGCTGCTTTGATCTCGTCGCGCAGAGCTGGATCCATCGTCACCTTCATCCTCCTCGGATATTCGTGTTCTTGTGGCGGCTAGTTCTCGCCCCCCGAAACACCTGCCTGCCTTATAGAATTCATCGAGCCGACGGAGGCGAGCATCGTAGCATGTCAAGAAGACAGAAAGACAAAAGGGTTTTGCGGGCTGCCCCTGATATTCAAGCAGATAGCAGCGCCTTTGCCTCGTTCAGGGTCTCTGTGGTGTCGAGAACGGTCTGGGTCATCTTGTCCACAGAGTTCTGAAGGTCTTCGACCACCATGCCGTACTTCTCCCACAGCGAGGCGATCTCGGCATCGAAGTTCCAGTCCCCCGCGGTCTTCTTCTGAAGCAAAGAGTCGTACTCGTTCCAGATGTCTATGATCTGGGCAGTTCGGCCCCTTCCCCAGAACTGGTTGAAGTTGTCCAGATTCCAGCGGTCGACCTGCAGGTACTGGTAATTCTCGTTGCTGCACCACCTTCCGGTGTACATTCCGTACACCCACGAGAGCCACATGAGAGCCCTGTCGATGTTCCCGTCTTCGAGCGACTCAATGCCCTCCCTCATGAACCAGGCATCGTCCTCGTAGTGTTCCTGCGGGTACATCGGCTCGATGTAGCCGCCTACCGTCTGCAACTCGGACTGAAGCGTCTTCTGGGCGGACATCAAGAGCGCGTTTATCTCGTCCGCGTTCTCGGAATCCCGAGTCGAACGGATCATGCTCCAGATGTCGTCACCGACGCCATAGAGATCCTTCAGGGCCGCGTCGAGCGCGCTCGTGTCGATGCCCGAAAGCCTCAGCTGGTCGTAGTTGAGGTTCTTCTGGATATCATCTGCCCTCTTCTGGAAACTGTACGGCGCGATGACCGCCCTGTCGAGCTCAATCGCTGCAATGCCATTCGATATGATGCTCATCGCGAGCGATTCGGCCGTGATCCACTCCATCGTGTCGGTCTGCGTGTGGTACGAGTACCCTGAGTCCTCTAACGACCTCCAGCTCCCGAACTCCATCACTGGTACTCCGGCAGCTCCCCAGCTGAATCCGTCCGCCCAAGTGCTGAAGAACTTCTCCGTCCACTCGACCGAGCGGTAGTAATAGGAGGACCACGGCTCGTTGCTCACGAACCACGAATCGATGAGCTTGAGAAGCGACTTACGGAACATCTGCGTCTCGGGCGTTCCCCAGGCGTACACACTTGTTGCTCCCGCATCGCCTCCGCCTTCCAGGTTGAAGTATCCGCGGACCTTTCCGGCCCAATCCGGGTGCTGGACGAATATGGACCACCATGCGCCTAATGCCCAGTCGAACTCGGTGTCCGTCCAGCCGTACTCTTCAGCATCGGTTGCGATGAACACGATCGTCCGGTCAGGCTTGTACCCTGAGGCGACCATCGCCTGGGCCATGCCTAGCAAGCGGGCCACGCCTGCGCCGTTGTCCGATGCGCCGTACCACCACTTGTCGTAGTGGTCTCCTATAACGATGTACTCGTCTGGGTGCACTGTACCCGGGATGTATCCATAGACGTTGTATGCTGTCCCGTCGTAGTCTATCTCCGCATCGCACCAGATCTTGACCTCGACGGGCTCGTCGCTGTTCATGATGAGGTCCTTGAGATAGGCGGCGTTCTTGTGGCTGATATCGACTGCCGGGATCGTGGTCCTGGACTCAGAGTCATGGGTCACGACGGAGTCCTCGACGTCCTGGTACTCGATCCAAGTAACGACGGCCCCGATCGCGCCGTGCAGCTCAGCCTCGTACAGAGGATACTGCAGCCAGTACATCTCCTCCTCGCTCACCTCGATCAGGACGAGCTTCCCGTCAACTCCCTCGACGGGATAGTCGAATCTTGTACCAAGACCGACATAGACAATCTCAGCAATGATCCCCTCTGGTGGCGTCCCGGGAAGACCAGCATGTCCCGCGCCGAGCCAGACTTCGCCAAGTTCAGGCTCCGTCACCTGGACCGAAGCGCCCCCGTAGTTGTACGCGTGCACAGGGAACCCTTCCTGTTCGACATCCTTCAGCCCGATACGAGTCATCTCATCTTCGAGATACTGAGCGTACTCGTGTGCCGGCGCACTCCCCGCGCCCCGCCACGCCTCGCCCAGCTCCATCTCGAACTCGCCATACTCGTAGGCGTACACTTTGTCGATTGCGTAGGCGTACTCGCCCACTCCAACGGCTTCCGCAAACGCGAGTTCCTCCGCGCTGAGGACCTGCGTTCCGTTCTTCCCAGCTTCCACTGACAACGACAGGCCTGACAAGACCATGATCGCTACCAGAAACATCGCTGAAAATGCTACTATCTGATTCCTAATTCTCTTCCCCCCTCGATACATTCCCACAGCGTTCTGTGGGCAAAGGATGTAATCGTGTTCTAGCTATTTGAACCCGAACAGACTCAGGAAACGATTGAGATGAATCAAGGAGTCGTCATATCGCGCTGGTGTCAAGTGGTAGTCGCTTCACCCAACCGGCATAAACGAGAGCTGAAAATATCATGAAGGGGTTTGCGAATCAATACGAATTGAACGAATAATTCATCGAAATGAACTGAACGATCAGAACGCGTCTCTTCGTGGGGGTCTGTGCTTCTGGAAGCATGTTTGGCAGTAGACAGGTCTTCCCTCTGTAGGCTTGAAGGGCACCTCTGAATCAGATCCACAGTCGGCGCACTTTATCTTGTGCATCTCCCTGGGGCCTGAGTCATATCTACGGCTGTTGCCTCCATACGTGCCGAAACTCATTACGCTTTTCTCCTTTTTTGCGTGAGCACGGATTGCGCTCACCGCAAGAGAGTCTAACAGGTCCAGCTACAAGTAATGATGCTTGCGACATAGAATACACGAGGGCGTGACAGCCAGCATTGATGTCGGGCCCTCCAAAACACATTTCCTTCCTCTCATAGAGGCTCGAACCGTTGCCCCTCAAACTTGCATCCATGGAGCATGTGGGACGTGGCACTCAACAGAAGAACGGGTCGCGACGCCACCTCGTTACGAAAGACCATTAAGAAGGAAAGATGATTCACGTGAAGAAATGTCAAGGAAGTGTTCGAATTGTGGGGCCGAGAACCCTGAAGGCCAGAAGTTCTGTGGCGGTTGCGGCCGTAGTTTGGACGTGCCGCCTCAGGCGAGATTGGGTCTCGTGAAGTGTCCAAATTGTGGATTCGACAACGCAGCTGGCAGAAGATACTGTTCAGACTGTGGAAGTATGATCCCTAGGACTCCGAGGATTGACCCTCAGACTGAAGAAGGAAAGAAGAAAGAGGTTTGAGCCTCCTATCAGGGGATTCAGTGGGAAATCGCTAGCGATTCGACTGGGGGAGAAATGGTAGAGCACAAATTCACGGTCGGCAAAGAAGAGAAACACAGGATTCGAATCAGCCACAGCGCGACGACGGGGAAGGTTGCGATCCTCGTCGAGGGTCAATCAATAGTCATCGTGAGTGGCAGAGGGCTGCGGCCAATCAGTCATGCTATCGATGCGATAACGATCTCGTTCAACATAGGGGAGACAGAGAAACACAAGGTCAACATCCGCATAAGCGGGGCATTCTGGAATCACTTCGAGGCCTATTCGGACAGCGAGATAGTCTACAGATCATGAAGAAATAGCCGATGGGAGTCTGCTCGCTGCAAGAATCCTCTTCAGAGCCTGGAAGAGCCTAGCTGCGTTCCGGAAAAGGGAGCTTCCTCTTGCCGTCTTCGACAAGATGGTTCAGTTTCTCAAGCAGATCGTCCAACCTGAACGGTTTTGATATGAACTCAAGCGCGCCAATGGCCCGAGCTTCTGCCTCTACTGAGAGATCCGCGCTGACGAACACCACTTTTTGCGAGGGGCTCAGACGCAAGATCTCCTTAAGGGCGTCCAATCCGGACACGATAGGCATCCTGTGATCCATGATGATGACGTCGGGTTTAGGATTCGTTCTTGCGTACTTGTCGAGCGCCTCTGCACCGTCATATGCCACACCGGCTATGACGTGACCACTGACCGTGAGGATATCCCTGTACAGGTCCACTATGAATGCCTCATCTTCCACGATAAAGATGCTTGCCATTGTGCCACTCTCTCTTTCAGGATTCGGTTTCCGCATCTTCGGAGATCAGCGCTCGGATCGATGTCGAAGAGACGGGAAGAGCTTCATCGTCGTTTGAATCGCTCTAAGCCTCGCCCGCTCAGCTACTGCCAGAATTGCGTGCGAAGCACAAAACTGACTCCAAAGTCATCTATTCTACTCCAAGTATATGTACTTTACACATGGTAAGCTTATTTAGTTCCACGGCCATGGCACATAGCCAAGATACCATGCCCAAAGTAATCCCAGACTACAAAGAGAGGGCGAGAAACAGCATTCTAGATGCTGCCGCCGCGGAATTCTCAGAGAAGGGCTACCGGAAGACCACGATGGACGACATCGCAAGAAGGATCGGTGTCAGCAAGGGAGCTCTCTACCTGTACTTCGACAGCAAGGAGGTACTCCTCGTTTCTCTTGGCGAGCGGTTGGTGAGCACGATCTCGAACGAGGTCGAGTCACTGTTTGAAGAAGGCGTGCAGCTGGAGAGAATCTCGAAAAACGCTTTCGATTCCATATACCGCATGATCCAGTCATGGTATCCGAGCCTTGTACTGGACCTCGCCTACGAAGCCCCGAACAGCGCGAAGATAAGGAGATTGATGAGGAAGTATACGGACGAGACCGCTACGAGACTGATGGGCTTCTTGGAGGAACGCAAGAAGACTGGCGAGATACGAAGAGATGTGGACACCAAGGCAGTCGCCTACGGTTTCATCACCCTCCAGCGGGGCTACACGATATTCCTCTCACTGGGGGCATCGAAGTCCCAGGTGAAACAATCATGGGAAGAGACCGCGAGAGCCATTCTCGCGGGAATGAGATGACAGCCGTTGAGCCAGAGAATCCGTCAATTTTCGGCCGTGGCTCGGAGTGAGCACAACCGGATTAGAGCGCCTAGAGGCGAGTCCTCGTGACTATCGTTCTGTATTCGTCGGGCCAGAATATCGGTCTGGAATCTACCTGCAGCCTAATGCTGTGAATTACATGGTAGATGTTCCCGCAGGCAGGAGGCGCAGGCCTCATTAACAGACATGCGCATCCGGGCATATCCTAAAATGCGTCAAACGCCAATGCACCATACGACAGAAAAGGGGGATACTGACGATTATGAAAGACCGACTTCTGACTACGAACCAGGGTGTTCCAGTAACCGACAACCAGAACTCACTTACAGTTGGTGAGCGTGGCCCAGTCCTGCTACAGGATGTGCATCTGATCGAGAAGCTCGCGCACTTCGACCGGGAGCGTATTCCGGAGCGCGTGGTACACGCCAAGGGCGCTGGCGCCCACGGTTACTTTCAGGTGTACAAGAGTATGGCGAAATACACTTGCGCGAGATTCCTTCAAGACCCGAAGAAGCACACCCCCGTCTTCGTTCGCTTCTCTACGGTAGTTGGGGCACGAGGCTCTGCAGAGACGGTTCGTGACCCAAGAGGTTTTGCTGTGAAATTCTACACGGAGGAAGGGAACTACGATCTGGTGGGGAACAATTTGCCCGTCTTCTTCATTCGGGATGCCATCAAGTTCCCTGATATGGTGCACGCCTTCAAACCCGCTCCAGACACGAACATCCCCACAAGCTCTTCGGCAAACAGTCGTTTCTGGGATTTCATCTCTCTTACTCCCGAATCCACCCACATGATCACATGGCTCTTTTCGGATCGGGGAACGGTCAAGAGCTTCAGGAGAATGGAAGGGTTCGGTGTCAACACCTACAAGTGGGTGAACGCAGAAGGCAAGGAACTCTATGTCAAGTATCACTGGAAGCCAAGGGCAGGGGTGGGGACAATTGACCGCCACGAAGCCACTCGACTTGCGGGGGAAGACCCGGACATCGCCACCCGCGACCTGCGTGAGACCATCGCCTCCGGCAAGGCGGTAGAATATAAATTGAAAGTCCAACTCATGGATATTGCAGATGAATTGAAGCAAGATTTCGACCCCCTTGATCCCACGAAGACCTGGCCTGAGGACAAGTTCCCGTTGATCTCAGTGGGAAAGATGGTTCTGGATCACAACCCTGAGAACTACTTCGCCGAGGTGGAGCAAGCCGCCTTCTGCCCGGCATCCATCGTGCCGGGTATCGAGCTGTCTGCCGACAAGCTCCTGCAAGGTAGAGTCTTCTCATATGCAGATACCCAGCGGCATCGGCTGGGCGCCAACTACCTGCAACTTCCTATCAACCGACCGCGCGTACCAGTCAGTAACAATCAGCGCGACGGTGCGATGCAGTATGCGCCCTACGGTGGCGGAACGGTCAACTATGAACCCAATACTCTGGCAGGTGGAGCGCCGCATGAAGCACCGGCTGCAAAAGCAAGTCGGTATCTTCTTGAAGGGAACGCAATGCGTCAGAAGATCAGCCTGACCAATGACTTCGAGCAGGCTGGCGAACGCTATCGTTCACTTGGCAAAGTGGATCAGGACCATCTGGTTGGCAACATAGTCGATTCTCTGGAAAAGGCCGAGAAGCCTATCCAGAAGCGCATGGTTGGGAACCTCACCAAAGCTGATGCCGAGTTTGGCAAGCGTGTGGCAAAAGGTCTGAGAATCTAGCCGGTGACAAGTGGGCCAGACTGTCCCTTGGTTGGCACCGGCGGAGAACAGCTTGCTCGGGGTGTGGTTTGGACATCTGATGATACTTGATGATAACTTGCGAGGGTCTGGATTTCTGCCAAGAATCTGACTTTGACTAAGGTTGGATAGCGTAGCTGCACGCTTGCGATAGG
>MGVW01000061.1:12387-29053 GCA_001800675.1 Euryarchaeota archaeon RBG_13_57_23
GCCGGGCTTGTCATCCTCTGGATCGGCCGCTCCGAGTGGGATGAACACCAAAACAGACGATTCCGACTCGCTGAAAGAGTGTTTGGCCTCAACATTGCGGCCCTTGTGCTGGCCCTAGTCGCTGTGTTCTACTACGGTACGAGGTCGACCACATCGATTCCTTCGTGGGCGGAATGGGGATTCGGAGCTGCGATCGTGACCGCGCTGGTCCTGAATTTTGTGATATATGTCCTAGTTGCCTTTGACCTAACAGAGGTGTTCGGCAAGGTCCTTCTGTTCATCGCTCTCGGTTGGGCCAGTGTTGTTACCGTCTGGCTCGGGCAAGCTCTTGCTAAGGAGTTCGGGACGATCGTCCTAGCCATCCAAGACCGCACTTTTGACTTCGGACCAGTCACCGAATCGATTTCTGGCATCGAGTCCTATTACGCGGTGGCCTACGTTCTGCTGACGATTGCGTACCTTGACGCGTACCATAGGTCACGTGCAAGAGCATCGAGGTCTTCCTAGACTCCCGTTGCACTGCAGTCACCCTTGTCGCTGGGATGGTCAAGGAGTCTTCCGCAAAGGACAAATGCACCCCCGACGACCGTGTCTGTGCTTCGTATCCTCCAGGTCATAAGAATCTTGGTGGGACGCTCATCCCTCGGACTTGTCAAGTCGATGAGAGGAGACTCCAGCACAGGCCCAACGGGAGATCGCCCAACCGACACATTGATATATGTAATGAATTATAATTCATAACGATGCCCCGCCCCAAAATCTGCAGGCGCGTATGCTGCGAACCAGGGTACAGGTTCTTCAAACCCCAAGGGATCCCGTTAGACTCGCTCGACAGGAGAGATCTGGGGCTCGACGAGCTGGAGGCAATAAGGCTTGCCGATGCGCTAGGCCTTTCCCAGGCTGAGGCCGCCCGCATGATGAACATCTCGCAACCCACGTTCAACCGGATTCTGGCATGCGCTCGCCACAAGTTGGCCGAATGCATCGTCGGCGGCCTCGCAATGAGAATCGTATCTCCGGAGAAATCGAATTCGGTGGTGGATACCAGTGCGCGCATCCCGGCCAGCGTTGTGTGCGCGCATCGCAGACGGAGGCATGGAAGATGAGGTCGGCGACCATGCTCGTGAAGATCCCGGGCAATTGGATAGGAGATCTTTGCACCTCGTGCGACCTGTCCGTCAAGGTCCTGAAGTGCGTGCCCGTGAACGGGAAGGGCGGGATGAGTTTTCTTCAGATAGACAGCCCCCAGGACTTCAGCGGGACCGCAATCGCAGAACGAATCAGGTCAATCGAACCTGGTTGTCATGTTGAGCTCACTCCGGCGGGACCCGGCAGGTTCATCGGCACCGCGCAGACATCAGCGTGCGCGGTCTGCAGACTCCTCGCCGAATCGGGCTGTTTCCTGGACTCGGCGGCCTCGCGCAGTGACGGTCTGCTGCAATGGAACATTCTAGCTCCAAATGCCGAGTCGCTGAAGGCCCTGGTGGAGAAGGTCACAGCCTTGGGTTGTTCCGTGGAACTCAAAAGAGTCTCGAGGCTCACCACAGCTTCTGAGCTCACTCGAACACAAGAGCGCGTGCTCCAGATGGCTTACGATCTCGGCTATTTCGAGATACCGAGGAAGACCAATCTCGCGAAGCTCGCGAAGATGCTAGAGGTGTCTAAGGCGACTCTGGACGTCATAATCCGGAGGGCTCAGAGGAAAATCATCGCGAGCCATATGCGTGCGGTTCCATGAACTTGCTATCCATAGCAGATTCTTGCGTCTTATCCCACCCCGCGTTCTCGGATTCGTGACCAGAACCGCTTGCCTGTGATGGGGAACCACGGCTAACCTGTACGCCGTCATTGGCTTAGTCCGCGCTACCATGGTATCATCCAGAGGCGACTAGATGGCAAAGAAGACAAGAACGAAAAGTTACTCGGACAAGTCGTTCATTGTGATAGGCACTCACGGGGACGAGGACATTGAGAAGGCGACAATGGCCTTCGCATGCGCGGGCGCTTCCGGTGCCCTGGGCATCAAGACGAAGATATTCCTGACGGGGAACGGCGTCAAGTTGGCCCAGAAGGGTTTCGCAAACAAGTTGCCGAGCGTGAAAGGCATGGCGTCCATCAAGGAGCTCATGACTGCTTTCTTAGAAGGTGGGGGGACGCTGCAGGTCTGCATTCCGTGCCTCGAGTCGAGAGGCATCAAGAAGGAGTCCTTCATCGAGGGCACGCAGTTCATCAACCTGATGGACTTCGCAGTGCAGACGTTGGATGCGGACAGGGTCCTAACCTGCTGAAGCGTCTTGGAGGACGGAGCGAATGAGCGCAGAATCATGCAGCAAAGGACCCGCCATTGGCGATGCCAAAACAGGAGTAGGAGGAGCGGTCGCAGTCAAGGAGAACCTCGCATCCGTGAAGCACAAGATCGTTGTGATGAGCGGCAAAGGAGGTGTGGGGAAATCCACGGTAGCCGTGAATCTGGCGGTCGCCCTCGCGAGGAGAGGACGGAAAGTCGGGTTGCTGGATGCGGACATTCACGGGCCGAGCGTGCCCAAGCTGCTCGGGGTTCCCAACCTGCCGCTGAGCGTGAACGAAGCAGGACACATAGTGCCCATGACCGTCCCGCCAGGCATGAAGGTCATGTCCATCGCGTTCCTGGTGAGCGATAGAGACGCGCCGGTCATCTGGCGCGGTCCCGTCAAGATGGGGGCCATAAAGCAGTTCCTGGAAGAGGTCGAGTGGGGTCGGCTAGACTATCTCATCGTGGACCTGCCTCCAGGCACGGGAGACGAGCCACTCAGCGTCGCGCAGCTGATCCCCTCTCCCGACGGAGCGGTGATAGTCACAACTCCCCAGGACGTCGCGCTCCTGAGCGTCAGGAAATCGATCAACTTCGCGAAAGCGGTCAAGCTTAACGTGATTGGCATCATCGAAAATATGGCGGGACTCGTGTGCCCTCATTGTGGGAAAGAAATAAACGTCTTTGGCGACGGCGGACCGGAGAAGGCCGCGAAAGACATGGACGTGCCGCTTCTTGGAAGCCTGCCGCTCAGCCCTACGGTGGCGCGGAGCGGAGATGATGGCAGGCCTTTCGTGTCTGCTATCAACAACGGCGTCGCCAAGACTTTCGAGGAGATAACAGACAGAATCATTAATTCGATAGAGAAGAAGAGGTGAAAGAGGAAATGCCAAGAGGATTCGGAAGAGGGGACTACTGGTGGCACCACGGACGTGGAATGAACTGGCAGAGGTACCCTGCGGGGTACACGTCGGTTGCAGACATCCCGAAGGACGCGGTCTATGTTGGGCCTTGCCGCTGCGGGCACGGACCCCACGCGTATTACAGGCTCGCCGACGGCGAAGTCGTCCACGCTGCAAGCCTGCCATATCCGAAAGAGGCGGAAGAGGCAGAGCCGCAACCCGCGCACGACGAGTTGGAGGCAGAGGTCGAGAGCCTCAGGAGCCGCGTACAGGAGCTTGAGAAGAAACTCAAGGATGCCAGAGGAGCTGGCAAGAGGTAGATCGAGGAGGAAATGCCGTGGCTGCGATGAGATCGTTCGAGTGCTACGCCTGCGGACACCAATGGCAAGTGCCTTACGGTACCGGCAGGCCCTCGACCTGCCCCAAGTGCGGCAGCGCCAACATACACAGATCCGATTCAGACAGAGGGCACAGGTCCGCACCATGTGGATGGCACGGCACCAGAGGGCCTTCGGGCGAGGGAAGGGGTCGCGGGGGTCCAGGGAGAGGCCCAAGAGGTGAACCATGACCGTCGACCTCGATGACGTGGACTTCGGCTCGAGCAGGTGCGTATGCCCCAAATGTGGCAAGGAGACCCCGCACGCGAAGCGAGGAGTTCCGTGCTCGGAGACCAGGTGTCCCAGCTGCGGGAGCCTGATGAAAGGCAGGAAGTGCACGGAAGTCAAGGAGTGATTTGACTGAACGACAGCTCTCTTCATGCGTCAAGTCTCCAGAGGATCTGCATCACTTCAACGGGCCGCACAGCGTCGGATCCCGTCGACCCGAGATTCGGAAGATGCTCGTTCTTTCTCTTAGTCGATGGGCTCTCGGACGAGTTCAAGGCCGTCGAGAACTACGCGAGATCTCTCGGCAACGGCGCCGGGATTCAGGCGGCCCAGGCGATTGCCAACTTCAATGTCACTGTTCTCATAACAGGGGACCTGGGACCAAATGCTTTCCGTGTCCTGAACGCGGCTGGCATCAAGGCGTTCCAGGCATCTGGGGGAGATGCTCGCCATGTCCTTTCAGAGTACCGGGCCGGCAATCTCCGGGAGATCATGGCCCCGACGGGACCCGGACACCACGGACGGGGAGGACACGGCCCTGGATGGTTGGACCGGGGGCCAGCGGAGCGATGATAGCCATGGACAGCGAGGACGAGGCCCACAAGGAGCTGGACGCCCTGGTCGAGAACATATCGAGAATCCTGGAACATGAGGACGAGAAGCTCTACTCGAGGGAAGTGGTCGAGGAGTTCAGGAACCCGCAAAACATCGGACGGATGGCTGATGCGGACGGCAGTGGCGTTGCCGACGGCCTATGCGGCGACACGATGGAGTTCTACGTAAAGATCAAGTCGGACAGGATCGAGACTTGCATGTTCTACACAGACGGTTGTGGCGCCACGATCGCCAGCGGCAGCAGGCTGTCACGCTTCGTGACGGGGATGGACTTGGAAGCCGCGATGACCGTGAAGCCGAACGATCTCGTCTCGCTGCTGAGCGGCCTTCCACCGGATCACGAGCACTGCGCTTCTCTCGCGGTAATCGCCCTCCGAAACGCCCTGAGGGACTACTACAAGCGTGCAGGAATTGAGAGGAAGGATGCAGAATGAGGCTGCACAGGTACAGATGCAATGCGTGCGGTCTTGAGCTGGCAGTTGAGACACCTCCAGAGAAGTGCTTCTGCTGCGGCTCAGCGGAAATCGTCCGCGAAGGATGGAAACAGAGAAGCAAGAGGATTGAAGTGGAATCGTCGACAACAAGGAGATGACACGATGAAGGTCTGTGTGCCCACGAGCGGGCAAGGCGGGTACGACGACATGGTCAGTGAGCACTTCGGAAGGGCTCCGACCTACACCGTCGTCGACACTGAGAGCGGAAATGTGAACGTGATCTCGAACAAGAGCGAGCACATGGGTGGTTCTGGAAAGCCTCCAGAGCAGATAGCTCAGACTGGTGCACAGGTGCTCGTGTGCTCCGGGCTGGGTCCCAGAGCCATCGGTATGTTCGAGTCATACGGGATAGAGGTCTATGTCGGCGCCCAAGGCAGCGCACGGCAGGCTGTCGACATGTGGCTAGCGGGCAAGCTCCAAATGGCTTCCGACCAGAACGCCTGCAAAGAGCATAGGCACTAGCGCGAGTTCTTCGAGTGAGTGCGAGTCTTAGCTGCATCAGGGGACCAGCATAAGGACTAGCGGCGGGACCATGGTACGGATTTCCATAGCCAGCGGCAAAGGAGGTACTGGGAAGACCCTAGTGGCCACGAACCTGGCTGCCGCTGCTGGGAACGCTCTCCTGGTGGACTTGGATGTCGAGGAGCCGAACTGTCACCTGTTCTTCGGAGTCAAGGAGCTATCCCGCGAGGTGGTCAACCGTAAGGTTCCATTCATAGATGAGGAGAAGTGCACCGTGTGCGGCACCTGCGCGAAGGTGTGCGAATTCCATGCCATAGCGTCCCTTGCGAAGAGCGTTCTCGTGTTCGACGAGCTTTGCCATGGCTGCGGTGCGTGCTCCAGGTTCTGCCCTGAGCAAGCGATTGGGGAACGGGACCACGCAGTAGGACACATCGTACGCACGAGCGTGGACGGTTTGAGGGGTCTCGTCTACGGGAGCCTGAGGATCGGAGAAGCGTCCTCGACAGTATTGATCAAGCGCATCAAGATGGAGATACCAAAGGACGGGCTCACAATCATCGACTGTCCGCCAGGAACAGCATGTCCTGCCGTGGAGAGCATGCGAGGCTCTGATCTGTGCGTGCTCGTGACGGAACCAACAACCTTCGGATTCCACGACCTCAAACTGGCCTTGGCTGTGACCAAGAAGTTGAGGTTGCCTCGTGTGGTCCTCTTGAATAAGAAAGGGCTTCCTGGCCCTGATGTTGAGAAGTTCTGCATGGAGAACAGGATATCAATCATCGGCGAGATCCCTCACGAAAGGGCGATCGCAGAGGAGTACTCCAAAGGCAGACTCCTGGTGTCCAATCCCGAGCACCGGCGCAACTTCGAATCCGTGTTGGGAAAGCTTCTCGAGGAGGCTGAGAGGCGTTGAAGGAGATAGTCGTGCTCAGCGGCAAAGGGGGAACCGGTAAGACCGTCATTCTCGCCAGCTTTGCCTCCTTGGCTCAGCTTCCGGTGATTGCTGATTGCGACGTCGACGCCCCGAACCTGCACCTGCTACTCAGCCCTGAAGTGAAGGACCGGGGCATATTCAGTTCTAGCAAGGTGGCCGTGATTGACGGACGCCTCTGCAACAGCTGCATGGAGTGCTTGGCAACATGCAGATTTGAGGCGATAACAACTGTCGGTAACAAATCAGTGCAGAAGGTAGCGATAAACACCGACGCGTGCGAAGGGTGCGGTGTCTGCATGCGCATATGCCCGTCAGGAGCAGTGAAGTTGGCCGAGCGAGAGTCTGGAGAGTGGTTCGTCTCAAACACTCGCTTCGGGCAGATGGTTCACGCGCTCCTGGCGCCAGGTGGAGAGAACTCTGGCAAGCTGGTGGCATTGGTGAAGCAGAAGGCGAGGGTCATCGCGAACCAATCCGGAGCACGGATGGTGCTCGTGGACGGACCGCCTGGCTTGAGCTGCCCTGTGATCTCGGCAGCAGCTGGGGCCGACCTTCTCGTACTCGTCGCAGAACCCACTGTCTCAGGCCAGAGCGACTTCATCAGGATAGCGGACCTCTGCAATCACATGAAAGCAGACGCGGTGCTTGTGGTCAACAGATTTGACATCAATTCTGAGATCTCAGATTCGATCGAACGGGAAGGAACGCTGAGAGGCATTCGATGCGTCGGCCGCATACCGTACGACGACGCGATACCTATTGCCATGGCAAACGTGAAGACACCGATCGAATGGTCAGACGGGCCATCGAAGTCGGCAATCATTGACACATGGAAGAGGATCATTAGTCGGACATGATCAGAGCTGCACGATTCAGCACGGATCACAACGAGCGCGGCGCAACAGCTCTCTGATTAAAAATGGTCGCCCAGGGTCGGCCAAGGGGAGGTCGAGGCCGGCCCGGGCGCGGTTTGATTGGTTTGGAGACTGAGCTGATGTGCCTACTCCTCGTACACCTGCGAGAAGGCGAACAGGAACTCGTCCCAGCTCGTGTCCGAGACGAAGTCCAGACCTGATGTGAGGTAGCTCTCGTACAGGTGTTCCCAACAGATCGTGTAGTAAATGGACATGCCGTAGGTCTTGATGCATGCACCGGAGTCAGCCGTCACGGACTTGCAGTACACGACCGCCTCGTCCAAGAGCCCGAAGGTCCCTTCAGCAAGCGCAGAGATGTCGGGTATCTTCTCCCCGAGCAGCGTCACGAAATAGCCTATGTCGATGAATGCGAAATTCTCGCCCATGAACTGCAGCTGGGGTGTCTGAGACTCCGAGGACTGAATGGCGCCTCTGAGGGTGTAATCGTCCGCGTATCCTAACAGCGCCTTGCCGAGAGCGTCCAGGCCACATTCACTGTTGCCCACGCCCACCAGTTCGACAACCTTGTTGAGATCGAACACGCTCGAGCTCACATACGGGAAGCCCCCGATGCCGGAGCCCGAGTCGGGAGTGTAGGCATCGATGTATGCATCGACCGTCAAGCAGGAAATGTCCTTAGCGTCCTTGACCGCGAGTCCCGTGATCCCATTCAGGAGGGCGGTGTAGTTGTAACCCGTTCCTGGCATCGTGGTGATGGACGCGACCATGTAGTCCGCCAGGCCCCTGTTCTCGTAAGCGACCTCGACCATGCCCATGAAGCATGCGTCGTAGGCGATGATCCCTAGGTGCACTCCAGTCGCGGTAATGGCCGACCTTACCTCGTCCATCTCCATCCGGTCCGCTTTGCCGCTGGGAAGGAACGAGCTGTCGTCGACGCATATCGCCCACCAGCCACCGCCGTGGTCCCACAGGTCGAGCATGTAGTTGTCCGCAGGACAGTAGTCGACCGCAGTGTTGATGAAGTACTCCAGGGTCGCCCCGTCTCCCATGTTGAGCTCTCCTGGACACTTGTGGTCCGGCGCGATCTCCGCGCAGTCGCACTTGATGGTGCCGTCATCCAGTATGTGGTCGCTTCCCGGCGCGATGTAGAACCAGTGCGAGCCGACGAAGCTCGTGTACCCGTCGAAGAGCACGATCACGTTCACGCCCGCGGTAGACCCGACCTTTTCCATCTCAGCCAAGTCCTGGAACCCGTTGACCTCCAGGGTGTTGTCGGCATCGAGATAGACCATCACGGTCCATTCCGCGTCCGAGATCGGCTCGTCAGAAACGACGGCCTGAACGCTCGTGGCTGCAGGCTTTGCGAGCGCGAACACGCTCGAAGCCACCAGCATCGTTATTGTCACCAAAACTAGCCCCGCTACTCTCGAATACAATGACCGCATAGACTTCCCCTACCCTGACCGCTGACTTCTCATTGCGCTAAATAGGTGTTTTGGAACATTATTCGAAGAGTTCTCACCGTACCTCGCGAGCCATTCCTAGAAGCTCTAGCGACCAGAACTCGCCGGCGATGAGTCGCGAGCTGTCCGCTCCATCGAAAATCAATATGAAACCAAACCGCATTAGGTCAGACGAGGATGGACATGAAACCTGCACTATTCGTCCAGGATATCCAGAATGTCTGGTTGTACGATCCTGACAGCAACCAGAATCTGAAGAAGTCCGTGGAGAAGCGCCTGGACGTCATCAACGAGGCAATCGCTTGGTTCTGGAAGAAGAAGCTTCCCATCATAGTGGTGTGCAATTCTTGATAAAACATATATATAACGAATATCAATTATTGCTCAAGATGTACGCTCTCAATAGGAATGAGCTCAGGGTGTTCGAGGCGATATGCGAAGGTGCTGAGTCGACAGCGGACCTAGCGGAAGCCCTTGACATCTCCACGATCTCTGTCTACAGATCTGTCAATTCGCTTTCATCGAAGAAGCTTGTTGATAGGAGAAGAACCGGCAAGAGACTCCAACTCGCTATCAGCCCACATGGTCATTCCAGAGCATTATGCGCTTACTTGGAAGGAAGTCGCCGACCAATCGACCCAATCGTAGGAACCAGGCTCCTCGTACTACTTTCGGTCTCGAGCAACTCGAAGGATATTGAAAGGGTCGCGGAAGAGGTCAGGCTGTCTAGCGAATCGGTCAGAAGAATCGTCTGGGCCCTGAAAGGCTTCGGGGCCATCAGCCAGGAGAAGAGAGTCATAGCCGTCCCTAAGTCAGATACTCTGCTCACAAGATTCTCGCTGGACTTCTCGAAAGGCGCCTGCGAAGCGATGCTAGAATCAATATCACCTACGGGAAGAGTGCTCTGGAGTGAAGGTCTCCAGTTCATATTCTCAGCGAGATCACCTGTGGAAACCAGAGGTGTGAGTGAAACAGGAATAACCGCGATGTCAAAGATGGGGCTTCCGTTCATGTCTGATGCGAGGTACTATCACTACGCCTACTGGAGACCGAGGTTGAGAAGAGAGGACATCGCCCTCCATCAGATCCTGGCTGACCCGAGCAGCACGAGGAACATCTCCTATGGCCTGCTGCATCTCATGAAGGAGGGACACAACGCCGCATACCTTGCGAGGCTAGGCGACGCCCTGGGCGCTCGCGAGCTCACCGACCAGATTGTAGACTTTCTAAGAAGGGGCACCGTCGAGAACCCCCACTTCCCGAGCAAGGCCGACATGACGGAACTGAGTGCTCAATACGGGGTGAGCTGAATGGAGCTATCGCAGATAGGACGCGATGAGGTCATGTCGATCCTGAGGAAGGTAGGTGACCTGTGCCCGCGAAGGATCTCAGTCTATCTCATTGGCGGGGGAGCCATGGCCCTGAGAGGCGAGAAGGACGCTACCCGAGATTTGGACCTCGTGCTGGAATCACAGGAAGACGCTGCTGTCATCAAGAAGGCATTTGAAGGAGTTGGCTTCATTGTTGATGCAAGGCGGCCAGATGAATGTCACGCACTAGTGGATGCGGCGATACTCTCGAAACCGGCAGGGCTGCGTGCAGACATCTTCGTCGGCAAGGTTTGTGGCAAGTTGCGCTTCTCCGAGGGGATGAAGAAACGAGCATCCCTTGTTGACAAGTTCGGGAAGGTCACCCTGTTCATGTGCTCGAGGGAGGACATCTTTCTCCTGAAGAGCGTCACCGAGAGGAGCAGGGACCTCGATGACATGATGAGCCTCTTCAGAAGAGGACTTCAGAGGGACATCATCCTGAGGGAATGTGATCTGCAGACCGAACTAGCTGGCTTTCGAGAGAGTCACATCTGGGAGGCATTCCTGCTTGTCAAGATCGAGGAGATGGAGAAGAGGTACGGCATCGGAATCCCATGGAAGAGATCACTGAAGTCCAGGGCAGAGATCAAGATGGGGGCGCACCGGATACTGAAGGAGATCGACAGAGGATATCTCTCTGTCGGCAAGCTCACGGAAGCAATGAAGGAGACTCCAACATTCATGAGGAAGTGCGTTGGCTACCTCGAGGAGATAGGAGAGATCAGGGTGGACAGGAAGACGAGACCGTATCGGGTCACAATGAAGAAGTGATTCCGCGTGGACGTGAATCGAGGTTCCTCACCTTCGCTGCATCGCATTCGGGAGGTTTGCATTCCGCTGCATGCAGACTTGACCAAGAGAGTCCTCGGAGGTCTAGGTGTCAAGCGTCTTGCATCTGATCCTTAAATAGGGTGTCAATCCGTAGTTGACACCTATATGAACTCCGAAGAGCTGGCTGAATTCCATATTGCATCATGATGCATAAGATTGACATGCAACTAATGTACCATAGTACAATATGCAGGCTTCGATAAGGTTTCCTTGCGCTGCTTGCATACATGTCGGAAGACGCGCCGGGCGAGAGAGATCGGTTTAGTCGCCTATCTGCGGGCTATCCTCTTGAGAGAAATCCTCTCCTTGCTCTCGTCGAATGTGATCTCGAACTCCTCGAAGAACCCTTCCCGTCCGATGAGCACGGGTATGTTGGACTTCGGGTCAAGAACGACCTTGACCGGGATATCGAACGATTAGTTCTCATGCCCCTGAGCTATCTTCACGCGGACGTGGTCCTCCGCAGTATCGACCTCGCCACCGACCCCGCCGCATGGACCCTTGTTCTTGGTGAGGTCAAGGCCCAGTTGCTGGCCGACCTCCAGGGGAAGTACCGATATGTCGGCCCCGGAATCGAGGATCGAGACGATGTCAATGACGTCCGAAGGGCCGATGAACGTCACAGGAATGGTGGGGGTCTTCCTGGGCGGGCCATTCTTCCGAGGCAGCGCCTTGTACTTGAAATTCATGAGAGCTGGTCCGTCGGAAAATCATCGTGTCCTGATCAGGCACTCTCGTGAGCAGGGGTCTCCTGATCGGGCACAGCGTCTTCGCCTCTGCGTACGCCTTCTTGAAGCTCGGATCGTGGGAGACAACCTTCCCGTCGCAGATGGCAATCATCTCGCCGACGTATTGCCTCAGGTCGGCGGTCATGTATCCCAGATAGTTGTCTCTTGCTGCCATGTCCTTCTCAGCACCCCCTTGCGGAGGCTGCTGATATTACTACTGCTGGATTCATATTTAGGCACTTCCTCTTGTGAGCCAACCAGGCGCCTCGGCCCATTTGAATGTGGAGACTACAGGCAGCTTATGGCGATCGGGATTGCGCGCCTCAAGGATGGTCTGAACGTGAGACCGCGCGCGCCTCGAGAGGGCTGCGGGATCCTCCAGCGACTGAGAACGCCTAACAGTCCTTTACGGGCAAGAAATCGCGTAGAGGCTTGGATCAGCCTCGACGAGCGCAATAATCCCCCAGTCTGTGTAGAGCCGTATGCGAACCGAGAAGACTGGTTGTTTTCTGACCCGAGGATCGCCATTGTTCCCGGTAGCTACACGGACTACAACCTCACGATACCGTTCAGTGCTGGTCTGCACCATCTCTCGACAAGGATAGACGGTATCCTCCGCAATGATGCTAGATGCCCGACCGATATGTGCAACTGCAGGCTGTCCGCCTCACAAGAAGAGTGAGGACTGGTCAACGATTGACGTCACTTCTTCCAAATGACCTTTCTGGCAAGATAGAGTGCTGCTATCCCAACGACAGCAACGACAGCAACGACAATGACCAGAGGACTCGATAAGGTGTCAATGATCGATGTGCCCGATGTGTTGACAAGGCTAGCGTCCATTGTGACTGCCGTCTGCGCCAAAGCCTTGCCCTCCAGCGATGCGCCAGTTTCCATCACTATCGCCGTCTTACACAATATGATCCCCTTCATGACAGATGTCGTTCCGAGAGTCGTTTGTCCGCCGACCTGCCAGAAGATGTTGGAAGCCTGCGCTCCATCGCTCAGGACGACGTGAGCGCCGCTGGCCAGGTCCAGGTCCTGCGCAATCTGAAATATCCAGACACCGCTTGAATTGCCCGAGAGAGTGACACCAGCTGCAGATATCAGGAGTCCAGTACCCCACTTGTAAAGGCCAGGTTCGAGCGTCATCGAGGTGATATCTCCGGCGCCGAGCTCAGTTTCATCAGGGTTCGTCCGTCCAGCCGCGTCGGTGTACGCGGTCTCCATGTCGCTTATGGCCGTAGTCATATCAGTCGGCGTTGGAGGAGTGTAATCGGATGCGTACACACGTCCATCAACTACAGATGATGTCGCAAACGTACCCGAGGCATCCGCTGTCAATCCAAATCCAGTTATGTATGACGCAGCGGCGGGACTGACTCCGATATCACCCTTGATATGGGTGGTTCCCGTGGTTGAGATCCCCGTCTTTGCCAGGATCACAAAATCGCCAGCTGTTCCAAGGTCAACTGCACCTGGACCAGCCGCCTGGGCTGGAACTGCCGCATAGAAGCCCAGGGTGGCAATAGTAGCAGTCACTAAAACAACCATCACTAGCCATAGTCCCATCTTCCCCAGTAGTCGCATCTTCTCACCGCTGTCGCTGCGTACGAGATGCCGACTATATAATGATGAAACCTCAGGAAGCCTTCGAATGCAGACCTGAATGTCTTGCCCAAAATCAATTTGTGGTTTGGACATTGACATGCAGGAACAGACCCACGAGGGAGAGGGCACGGATGCTGACTCGGTTTCTGCCGGCAACTGAATCTAGGTGCTATGCCTACTGGCATGACGTATGCCAGAGACCCTTCAAATGTGTCTGTCGACTACTAAGGCTCGCATAGTCCTGAGTAGGAATCACTGACTGGAGTATCAGCAGATATTCAAAAGGGGTAAGAGGTTTGTCCTTTCATACAGGTTTGGTCACAGATACCAGTTCGTAGCAGTATCGTAATCCTGGAGCTGCGGGAATGGGTACTGGAGGCCTTTCACCAAACACCAATCAAACACGAAATTGTCAGCATGGGCAAATGCAGATTCCATTGACGCTCCAGTAAGTGTCGCAAGGAATCCCTCAGTAAACACGACGAACTCATCGCCAGAACCAACTGCGTTATCAGGATCGTCTGCCCAACCAGGATGAATGGAATCAGTGGCTGTAATGGTCATCCTCTCCTGGTCATGAAGATCATAGAGATCATCATGGAAATTGCCCGAGAAACAAGCATCGACCACCACGATCTGTCGGTGGCAGGTAACTGCACCCAACCATGTTGCCAGCTCTTCGTCTGTGACATACTCATCAAAACTGGGGTCCTGACTTACGCCGTTCACAAGGAAGTGGCCATCCGGATCGCGCCCATGATCAATCATGTAGACAAGAACTCTATCGTCAGCATCGCATCGAGATCGCAACCAACCATTGACGGAGTATATCGCATTCATGAGATTGTCATATGTTGCATCTGCATCGACGTCACTCGCACCATCACCGTCCAGATCATATGATCCCTTACTGATGAGGTAGATGCTGCTCGTAGTGTATCCGGCGCTCAAGAGCTTCGAGTACACATCGCAAATGCTGTTCCGGAAAGCAGCTTGAATCTTAGAATCACCGGCGATCCATCCGCCTTCCACTAGTACTGCCCATTTCTTGTATCCGTTGGTGTCAGTGCCGAGATGCCATTCAACACCGTCTACAAGCCCATCGCCATCTGTATCGTATGTGTTCTCGGCCCAGTAGCGCTCCTCGATTCTGTCGTTGTTGGACTCATCAGACTCGGCGACGCGGTTCCTTGCATCAGCCCTCGATGTCAGAGTGTAGGTGGCCGGTATCACGCCAAAGGTTGTCGTGCAAGAGAAGGTGACCTCTGAGTGTTGCGGGACAGTCTGAATGTCCGTCCCGTACAACAAAGAGGCCCCGACCCAGAGCCCCATCAAAATGCCATTCTGATAGAAGGCGGGCTCCTCTCCTATGTTGGCAATGCTGAAGAAGATCGTGACCGGCAAGCCAGCTATCGGATGCAATGGCTTAGTCCATATATCAACCGAAACCAGATCTGGCGGTCCAGGAGACTGCCAACTTATCGTTGTGCTAAGCGTGTTGTCCGTTTCCAATACCTCGGAAATCACTTTTGTCGCATCAGTAACCATTTTCAGTGTGTGAGGGCCTGATGATAGTGTACACTCATAGGAGAACTCCTGCCACATCCCGCCCCCCATGGATGCCGTATAGGATCTCTGGACAAAGGTGTTGTCAATGAACAGGTCTGTGTAGAATCCCGTTGTTATCGGCACTTTGGTGTTTGTGGCTATGCCATACCATATCGTGGCGGAAGCATAGCCGACTGGTTGTACGGGGTCAGTCCATATTTCCGCCGCAACGATGTTCGGTTTTCCAGTTCCACCGGGTTTCGCCAGCGCAGGTTGAGCGCAGACTACACTCATCGCAAGAAAAACAAGAACGGCTGCCAATCCCATACACACGAGTCTACTAATCGCAGTCATAGACACATTTCCTCCATTGAACCTGAAGCCTCATGGTGTGTATATAATCGTGCGCCCCGCTGGTTTGCGAGAATCCCCGACGTCCGTATGGTAGCTCGCGAATGACCCTTCGCCTGAGAGATCAGGATATGCGGACTCCCGCTATCATGTCCAAGGATAGTTTGAACATCGCGAAGCTGTTTCTGAGAAATCGCGTCCAGATCATTCTTCTACTTAGAACACAAGAGCATTTCGTACCCGCAAAGAACTCCTTGTTGGACCCGGAACGCCGCACCAATGCAAGAACCACCTAGATGGCTTCACACTTGCGCGATGATTCAAAATCCAGTGCCGAGGACGGATTGATTCTAGGCCAGTCTCCCAGGTTTGCATTCCCTTACTTGCAGACTTGACCAAGAGAGTCCTCGGAGGTCTAGGTGTCAAGCGTCTTGCATCTGATCCTTAAACAGGGTGTCAATCCGTAGTTGACACCTATATGAACTCCGAAGAGCTGGCTGAATCCCATATTGCATCATGATGCATAAGATTGACATGCAACTAATGTACCACAGTACAATATGCGGGCTTCGACAAGGTTTCCTTGCGCTGCTTGCATACTTGTCAGAAGACGCGCAGGGCGAGGGAGATCGTTTTAGTCGCCTATCTGCGGGCAATCCTCTTGAGAGAAATCCTCTCCCTGCTCTCGTCGAATGTAATCTCGAACTCCTCGAAGAACCCTTCCCTGCCGATGAGCACGGGGATACTGGACCTTGGATCTAGCACGACCTTGACAGGGATGTCGAAGGTATAATTCTCGTGTCCCTGGGCAATTCTGACTCGAACATGATCCTCTGCGGTGTCCACTTCGCCACCAATCCCACCACAGGGACTCCTGTTCTTGGTCAAATCTAGACCTAGTTGTTCACCCACTTCCAAAGGGAGCACCGAGATGTCTGCCCCAGAGTCCAATATTGCCACGATGTCGATTGAGTCCTCGGGGCCGATGAAAGTCACCGGAATGGTAGGCGTCTTGCGCGGTGGACCGTCCTTCCGTGGCAGAGATTTGTACTTGAAGTTCATGCGAGCCATTCCGTCAGAAGATCATTGTGTCCTGATCGGGCACCCTGGTCAGAAGAGGCCTCTTCTTAGGACACTGTCTTTTTGCCTCGATGTACGCCTTCTTGAAGCTAGGATCGTGAGATATCACCTTGCCGTTGCAGATGGCAACCCACTCACCAAGGTAGCGCTTCAGGTCGGCGGTCATGTAGCCCAAGTAGTTGTCATTCGTTTGCATGGCTTCAAGACACCTCCTTATTGCTGGCTCCACTCATACTAGTGCTGGGTCCGTATATAAGCGCTTGCCCAGTGTAAAGTGTTAGAGTGTTCAGCCTATATCAAGGCGGACACTACAATTAATCGCGCGGCCCGAAGCGGTATGTAGAAACTTCCGCTGGTCTGCATTCCACGCCAGATGAACCCTTATCTCCTGCGGAGGCGATGACGATTGGAGAGAGAGACAAATGATGTTCAAAGATCTTAAGCTCATAGAGCCTCTTCTGAAGGCAATTGCCAGACAGGGTTATACTGCGCCAACACCAATACAGGAAC
>MGVW01000062.1:0-10609 GCA_001800675.1 Euryarchaeota archaeon RBG_13_57_23
AGCTGGTTCCAAGGATCGTATCGGACAGGTACATGCCGCCCTGGTGGAACGGCGAGAGCGTCGCGATGACCCCGAAATCCTGGTACAACGCGTTCCACGTGGTTGTTCGCTGCCACTGGTCCAGGACGAATGTCAACCACTCGAACACGGTCAACGTCACGAGCAGTGAGAAGTACATGAACATTCTCGACACGACGCTCGGCTTCAGCACCATCCGCTTCGCTCCGACATACAGGAGGCAGGAGCCATAGGCAGCTGCGACCATGGTGACGACGGTAAGCACGTAAGCGACCAGCGTTATCAACAGGATGTCCGTGAGGGATTGTTCGAACATGGTCAGAGACACCGCTACCAAGGGGAAGATGAAGATGGGTGCAACGAAGATGGGGTACAGTATCTTCGAGAAGATCATCGTGGTGACGGAGATCGGTCCGAAGAATAGGACCTTGATCGTGCCCTTGGTGATCTCGTGCGTGAAGCCCTTTGCGAAGAGGCCCCCGACGAATATGACGGAGCTAAGCAGAGCGATGCCGTATACGTATGTGAGCAGATTGAACGAGATATCGGTCCCGAATGGGGTCGAGGACCAAGAGATCGTGTCCGGGTCGACGCCTGCGGGGAAGACAAGCACTTGTCCTTCGTCGACTCCGACATTCCCAGAGTTGTCCCTTACCGCCAGGGTCACCTCGTACATTCCCTGCTCATCCGCGGTGAATGAGGCTGTCTGGCCGTGGAGTGTTCGGACCGTGTCGTTGTGCCCAACGAACCATATGTAGTCGCGTATACCCTGATCGTCGAAGGATTCCGAGGCGTCTAGCTGGACATCGTCCCCAATCGAAACTTGAGCGTCAATGGCCATGTTCGCCTCAGGGGGATTGCTGTCCGTTCCGGTGGGCGTGACATGCACGGACGTGCCGCCCATGCCTGTGTTGCCGGCCGCGTCTCTCACGATGAGTTGGATGTTTAGGTCTCCTGCATTCTCACATCTGTAGGTTGGCCCGATACCGTACAGGACTCTATCCATGCTGTATTGATAATCTCGGAACACCCAAGTCCAATTGGTGACGAGCACATCGTCGGACGAACCCGAACCATCTAGTGTCACATACGACCCGGCAGACACCGACTGCTCTGGCCCTCCGTTGGCGAAGGGAGGCTGGTTATCAGAGCCGGAAGGGATCACCGTGACCGATGTGCGAGTTTCGTTCATGTTCCAGGAGGAGTCGACGACGATAAGGGAGACGTCGTAACTATCGATTGCATAGAAAGTGCGATGGACGATCTCACCATAAAGTTCGATCTCCATGGAGTTCTCGCTGAACATCCAGATGTAGTAGATCAGTGCGACGTTGTCGGTGGATGCTGAGGCATCGAAAGTGACCGTTGTGCCGGAGACCACTGTCCTTGGCGGGCTGGCGATGGCTATTGGGTCGACATGGTCGTTTGAGTTGGGAAGAGTGCCCGGACCTTCGCCTCCATCGCCCATCTCGCCGATGTTGAACCTCATAGCCTCGGACATCGCGAAGCTCATTATGTTGAAGATGATGGCCAAGAAGACGAAGAGTATCAACGCGCTCATCAGACCGTGCTTCGCCATCGTGCGAAAGTCCTTCTCAAAGATGGTGAACGCGCGCTTCAAGGTCGCCGATGGTCCGGACTTCCTGGTCTTGATTTCGCCGTACGACTTCGCATCATCTGCGAGATCGCTGGGCGGAGGAGGGAGCTCGTCATCAGGTGGAGGCACCTGGAGCTCTTCTGGGGGCGTCAACAGACATCACCTCTCGCAGTCCTCTCGAACACCTCTTCCATGGTGCCGGTGGTCCTCATCTCGAACAGATCAACACCCTCCTGGACGAGTATCTTCGAGATTGTGGGGGCGTCTGCCTTTCTCTGAAGCGTGAGCGCAACCTGGCCTTCAATCACCTTGATAGACTGAAGGCGCAGCCCTCGGTCGAGGACCTCCTTCGCCTTCTGTGGGTCGGATACGTGCAGGATGTAAGATGGCACGAGATACTTGTCCTTGAGCTCCTGTGCCGTCCCGCATGCGATTAGCTTTCCGCGATGTATGAACGCGAACCTGTCGACTATGTGCTCTGCCTCTATGAGGTTGTGGCTCGTGAAGAATATCGTGTTCCCCTTGGCGACGTACCCCCTGAAGTGCTCCCTCAGCTTCTTCCTGTGTATGATGTCGATGCCCTCGAAGGGCTCATCCAGGAACAGCAGGGGCGCGTCTGCCATGAGCACGCGCGCGAGTGAGACCCGCTGTCTCTGGCCTTGAGATAGCGAGGCTATCTTCTGGTCGATGAATCCTCTCAGGTCGGCCAGGTCCGCGACCGCGTTGATCCTTGCCAGCCTATCTCTCCTCTTGATTAGCATGAACTTTCCGAACATGTTCAAGTAGCGTCTCGGGGTCATCTCTTCGTAGAAGCGGGTCTCCTCCGAGAGTACAGCTATGTTGTCCCGGACCCAGACCGGATTCTTGCAGACGTCGATACCGAGGACGCTGGCATCGCCTCCACTCGCCTGAGTCAGACCGCAAAGAACCTTGATGCAGGTCGTCTTTCCCGCGCCGTTCGGCCCAAAGAACCCGAATATCTCCCCGCGGCCCACATTGAGGCTCACGGAGTCTAGCGCTCGAACTGTCCTGTAGTCCTTGACGAGACCGTTGGTCTCTATCACTGAGAACACCGCCTTGAACTAGGTGCGAGGGGGTTCAAATACCCAAACGTGGAGGATATCACGTCTGATAACGCTAGTCCGAGACATACTGGCGGTGGTCTGACGGAGCGCGCAGGGCGATTTCTGCCAGTCTACTTCTTACGCGTGACCTTCTTGACGGGAAACATGATCTTCGCGTAGATTATCATCTTCCCGTCAACCATCTCGGGCTTCTTCGCGTAGATCTCCATGGACGGACCGGTAACGACACAGCCCTTCTTCGCCACGAACTGCATGAGGATATCGTACGACTTCTGATACTCGCTTGCTGGACCCTTGTGCGAAAGTGTCGCCACGGTCATCGCAGGTAGTTTTCGCATCCTGATATCTCCCTCGGGGTTGGCTTTGCCCTTGACCGTTATCGCGACGTCGGTCCTGCACTTCTCCGGAGGGGTCGACTTCGGGTCACTGTAGTATATGCAAATGGGATAGAACCCAGGCATGACTTTCTTCTGCTTCTTCACCCACTCGTAGAGTCGCGGTATGTATTTGTCGAAGGGAATGGTGCCGTAGCTGCCAACATATTCTATGTAGGCTAGCGTGACCGCCTTCCTCTTCTCCAGCTTCGCAGCCGCCATATTCTCACGTCGAGGGGAAGAGCGGTTCGATATTATCATTGTGCTGGAGACGCACCGGTTGTCAGATGTCGAGCGCTTCGAGGGCCTGCTTGGTGGGAACACCGTCGTCTGACCAGCCCCAGAGCCTGTAGTACTCCGTGAGTTCGTTCTCGAAGTCGGTCTTGTTCACGACCGCACCCTTGGACGGCCCATCGTGGATCGGCGTGGTGAACAGTCTCTCGGGCAGCGTGTCATCCTTCCTGCCCAGACCCTCCCTCAGGTTGAACAATCGCTCGACCGTCCATATTCGCGCGCCCACCTTCTTGAGCTCGTCCACAGTGTAGCCCGTCCCGGTCGCGGCATTTGTCAACATCACCATATTATTCCAGTCGTTCGCGAAGGCGTTCCTCGCGCCGAACTTGCAGAGGATCATCGCGTCGTACACAGTGAAGAGTTCCTGGAGCTCCTTCAGCGTCTTCGCCTTTCCCTTGACGGTGAACCTGTCCAGGACTCCCTGGAACAGCTCTGGGACGTACATGGTCGCCCTCAGGTGACAAGCGCCTCTTGTTGAGGTCGCGAATGCGAGCGACATGCCTTGGATCCCTCTTGGGTCGTATCCGGGGAATTCCATTCCCTTGACGTTCATCGCGTACTTCTTCGCCTCGGGTCCGTACTTTGCCACTAGCCTGTTGGAACCCTCACCGATATCCTTGCCAAGACCTACTCTCTTGCCGGTCATCTCCACGAGCTTGATCATCGCCCTGTGGTCTCCCCACACCAGCTTCAGGCCGTCCGTTTCCTTGTCCGTTATGATGCCCTTCTCGTAGAGCTCGTACGCGCACGCTATTGTGTCCGCGCACGATATGGTGTCCATGCCGTACATGTTGCACAGGTGGTTCGCCATTATGATCGATTCGAGGTTGGAGTTCCCAAGGTTGGATCCGAACATCGCCAGGGTCTCGTATTCCGGGCCCTCGGTCAGCGCCTGGTAGTCCTTTTCCGCCTTGGTCATGTTGCCGCAGTGCAATGGACACCTGGCGCATGCCGTATCCTTCGTCTTATGGTTGTTGACGAGTGCGTCTCCCCCTATCTTCTCGTACTCGGGGTAGTATCCAGTCTGGAAATTCCTTGTTGGTATCGTGCCTGCCTTCCCGGTGATTCCGACGACCATCGAGGTGCCGTACTTCGAGAACGCGGCTGACTTCTCCTTCACGGTCGCCGTGGCCGTCTTGAAAGTCTCCTTGAGCTTCTCGGGGTCGGCCTGTGGGACCTCCTTCGTCCCGTGTACGACGACGGCCTTGAGGTTCTTGGATCCCATGACAGCGCCGACACCTCCCCTTCCAGCTGCCCTGTGATGGTCGTTCATGATCGCGGCATATCGCACGAGCTTCTCTCCTGCGGGTCCAATCACGGTGGCTTTGGCCTTCGCGTGCCTTTCCTCCAGCGCGTCGACGGTCTCGAACACGTTTCTGCCCCATAGATCAGAAGCGTCTCTCAACTCAGGTCCGCCATCTGTGATGAGCAGATATACCGGCTTCGCAGCTTTTCCCTTGATGACGATCCCGTCATAGCCTGTCTTCCTGAACATCGGCCCCCAGTGGCCTCCCGAATGGGCCGATAGTATCGCCCCCGTAAGGGGCGATTTCGTCGTGACATTGTAGAATGCGGTGAACGACCCGTACGTGCCCGTGTACGGTCCGGCCATGAATATTAGCCGGTTCTCCGGGTCGAATGGATCCACCTTCGGCTTGTTCTCCTGGTAGAGAATCTTCGCTGCGAGGCCCCTACCTCCGAGGTATTTCCTTGCGTCCTCTTTCAAGACCTCGTGGTCCGCGAACTTGCCTGATGTCAGATCGACTCTCAGAATCCTCATCAAACGGTGCCCCCATCTTAGGCCGTCGAACGAATTGCTACAGAATATAAAAGGATTTGGGATACTTCAGTTGAGACCCCACGTTGTTCGCAAAACATACGCAAAATCGATTGATTGTTCGAACGATTGTACAATAAGACGTGTTTAATATGCAGGATTCTTTAACAAGGGTGTGGCATTCGAGGGCATCAGCCTAGAGTCGTTGCTCATCGTGGCTGCGCTTTGCGCAATCGTTGCGTTCTTCTACTCGAACCTCGGCCTCGGGGGCGGACAGCTGTATGTTCCCATCATGGTCTTGGCCTTCACCAGCCTCGAGATGCGCGAGATCGTTCCTCTGTCGCTCACATTCGCCTTCGTCACGATGATCAGCGCGACGCTAACGCACAGCAGGAAGAAGCTTGTCGATTTCAAGCTCGGGCTTACGCTTGCTCTTGGAGGACTCATCGGAGTGGTTGCGGGCGCACTATTCACATTGAATGCAGACGAGTGGATCGTCAAGGCTAGTTTCGCTGCTCTTCTGGTGATTGTCGCCACCAAGATGATCTACGATTTGTACAAGAACAGACAGGACAACACCATAAGTCCTGACGGGTTCACGTGGAAGCGCAAGATGGCGGGCGTCGGCATTAGCGTCTTGACGGGCCTGCTGATAGGCAGCTTCGGCATCGGAGGAGGAGTTGTGAGTGTGCCTCTTATCATATACGTATTCCGGGTGGAGGCGAGGAGGGCGATCGGCACTTCCGCGCTCATGGGCGCGATTCTGACTCCTGCGGCGTTCCTTGCCTACGCACTCGGCGCTGAAGGGAGTATCATCATACACTATGACGTCGCGTTCGTTCTCGCGCCGTTGATAATGGTCATGGCGATCATAGGATCCACATGGGGCCTTCAGAAGCTTCGGACGAAGGCTGTGAAGACGATCTTCACGTGTGGTGTGTACCTCGCGGCCGCCGGGATGATATACAGTCTTCTCATGCAGTGAGATTCAAGCGGTGGTGAGACAGCTCCGGGCTCTGGCGTTTCTAGGATGTTGGATGCGGAGATGACTTATCGGGGTTGAAGAATCAGTTTTAAGAACTCGAATCGCACATTGTATCCACTCATGCGCATGATTCCAAAGAAGCTCTTCTTCACGAAGGGCGTAGGGCGGCACAAGTACCAGCTGCAATCGTTCGAGCTCGCATTACGGGATGCCGGAATCGAGAAGTTCAACCTGGTCTCCGTCTCGAGCATATTGCCAGCTGGCTGCCAGATAGTACCACGCGAGGAGGGCCTGAAGGAGCTCAGGCCCGGTCAGATAGTGTTTGTCGTAATGGCGCGGAACGCTATCGACGAGCCCAACAGAATGGTTGCGTCGTCCATCGGATGCGCGGTGCCCGCAGACGGAAGTCACTACGGGTACTTGTCGGAGCACCATGCGTTCGGCGAGAACGCGGAGACCGCGGGTCACCATTCAGAGGATCTAGCCGCCACAATGCTCGCGACCACGTTGGGAATCGAGTTCGACTCGGAGAAGGATTGGGACGAGCGTGAGGATATCTACAAGATGAGCGGAAAGATCGTCAAGTCACTCAATGTCACCAAGACAGCGGAGGGTGACAAGGGCGGCCTGTGGACGACAGTTGTCGCTGCGGCGGTGTTTGTCACCGGTCCAGATTCCGAGGATGAATCCGCCCAGTCTTCGAAACCATGATGATCATTTGCTGAGATTGAGCATCTGTCGGCAAAACGAGGGTGTGGATATGTCTAGAACGGGCAAGGGAATGAGAAAACTGGGCGAGTACCACGACGGTACCAGCGACGGTCTCGCGCCTCTGGAACCGCTCGATCTGGGCAAGTGCAAGAGCGTCTCAGATCTCGTGAGGGGGATGAGCAGATGTAGCTTCGGCGCGAGAAGCGTCGGAGAGGCCGCGGATGTTGTCGAGGCGATGGTGAAGGACAAGGACTGCTTCAAGGTTCTGACGTTGTCCGGCGCGATGACGCCCGCGAAGATGGGCCTCGTCATATGCGACATGATCGACCTCGGGATGACGGACGCAATAATCTCGACAGGCGCGATCATGGCCCATGGAATGGTCGAGTCAACTGGCAGATCTCATTTCAAGCACAACGAGTTCATGGACGACAATCAGCTCTACAAGATGGGCTATAACAGGATATATGACACGATCGAGCTGGAGCGCAGCCTGGATGATATGGAGCTGATATTCAGGAAGGTCATCGAGGGAGTCAAGGGCAAGGAGTCATTGGGAAGCTTCGAGCTCAATTGGCTGATCGGGGAATACCTGTCGAAGACTACAACGGAGGACCAGCGAGGGATCCTCAAATCCGCTTTCCTGAGAAAGGTTCCGGTCTATGTCCCTGCCCTCACTGATTCTGAGCTTGGTCTGGATTTCGGCATATACATCAGGCGTATGAAGCTGGCGGGCAAGAAGCACGTGAACTACGATGCATTTGCAGACCTAGAGGACTACACCGCGCGCGTGCTGTCCTCCAAGAAGCTGGGCATCTTGACGATTGGTGGCGGCGTCCCGCGCAACTGGGCCCAGCAGGTTGGCCCGTACCTGGACATAATCGACAAGCGCATAGGGGTCGGTGGAGGATTCAAACGATTCGACTACGCTGTGAGGATCTGCCCTGAGCCAGTGCATTGGGGTGGCCTGTCAGGGTGCACCTACTCCGAGGGAGTTTCATGGGGCAAGATACGGCCGAGATCCGAGGGTGGAAAATATGTGGAGGTCATGGCTGACGCCACGATCGCTTGGCCCATCATTGTGAAGGCCGTGATGGAACGACTTGAGTAGCAGATCAAGTGACTCCCAGGCGGTCTAGTATGAAAGCGTACATGCACGCAAACCACTTCAGGTGGTCATAGCGTCCGGAAGCCCCTGCATGTCCTTCAACTATCCCGACCCGGAAAAGCAATAGATTGTCGTCGGTCCTCATCGCCCTCAGCTTCGCAATCCATTTTGCGGGCTCCCAGTAACCAACTCTCGAGTCGTTCAGGCCCGCAGTGACCAGCATGTTCGGGTATGCTTTTCTGGCCACATTGTCATACGGTGAATACTTCTTGATGTAGTCGTAGTGTTCCTTCTCTGCGGGGTTGCCCCATTCCTCGAATTCGCCCACGGTCAGAGGGATGGTCGGGTCCAGCATGGTTGTGATGCCGTCGACGAAGGGCACTTCCGCGACCACCGCCTTGAACAGATCGGGACGCATGTTCGTAACCACTCCCATTAGCAGACCACCCGCACTCCTACCTCTTATCGCGAGCTTCTTAGGGGATGTGTAGCCCTCCTTCACGAGGTGTTCCGCGCAGGCGATGAAGTCGTTGAAGGTGTTGATCTTGCTCAGCAAGCGGCCGTCGTGGTGCCACTTCCTCCCCATATCCCCTCCGCCCCTTATGTGCGCGTACGCGCACACGAAGCCACGTTCTAGCAGTGACACGAGGTTAGTGTTGAAACCTGAGGTTGCCCATTCGAAAGTGGCATAGGCACCATATGCATAGAGGTAGCATGGGTTCTTGCCATCTTTCCTCAGCCCTTTCATGTGCACGATCGAGACAGGCACCTTGACCCCATCTTCGGATGTCGCCCACGTCATATGTGCCGTGTACTTGTCCGGGTCGTACCCGGGAATGTCGTCCTCCTTCAGCAGTCGCAGCTTCCGGGATTCCAAGTCATACTCATACTCGCGCGTGGGTGTGACCAGCGACCAGTATCTGACTCTCAACTTGTTCGAATCTGGGTTCTGATTGGTCACGGGCATCACGAAGTACACCTGCTCTCCGAAGTCGATGGTGTGCAAGCTCATGTCATCGAGTGAGTAGATTCGTATCTTCCCCTGCGCGTTCTGACGTTCGAAGACCACGAGGGATTTCTCGAATGGCTCGACCCACGGATTGGGGTCGCTGACGTCGATTACCACATCGCCCCTGTGCGGGATGAGCTCGCTCCAGTTCTCTCTTGCGATGTTGTCATCGGGGACCGTCATTATCTTGAAGTTGATTGCATCCTCGTTGGTCACCACATAGAATGTGTGCCCCAGGTGCAGCACGAAATATTCGACCATATGCTTCCTAGGACGGAACAGTCTGAAAGATTCATCAGTTGCGTCCGCAGGAAGATAGCGGACCTCGGAGGTGGTGGCGCTTTCGATGGTTATCAGCAGGAATTTCCTTGACTTGGTCTTAGTCACTTCGAGGTAGTAGAATGCGGGATCCTCCTCGTGGAACACGAGGACGTCGCTCTTCGGGTCCGATCCCAGCACGTGTTTCCAAACCTTGTCTGGCCTGTACTCCTTGTCCATCGTGGAATAGAATATCGTCGTGCTATCGTTCGCCCACTCGACATCGTGAGTGTTCCTGATCTGATCTTGGAGCATCTTGCCAGTCGTCAGGTCCTTCACGAAGAGCGTGTATCTCTCGGAACCGTCCATGTCAGCGAGGTAGGTCAGTCTGTTGTGGTTCGGACTCACCTTGACCATGCTGACTTTGAAGAAAGTGTTGCCGGAGGCGACGACGTTGAGGTCTAGGATGATCTCTTCTTCTGCCTCTTGACTTCCTTTCTTCCGGCAGTGGATTTGATACTGCTTGTCGGCTTCGGTCCTGTAGTAGTAGAAAAAATCGTCAATCCTCTCTGGGACAGACGTATCAGTATCCTTGTTCCGAGCTCTCAACTCCTCGAACAACTTCCTCTGAAGGTCCTCGGTATGCTTCATCATTTCAGAGGTGTATCTGTTCTCCGCCTCGAGGTATTCGATGACACCAGGGTTATTCCTGTCGCGCAGCCAGTAGTACTCGTCGATGCGTTCGTGTCCGTGCGCGACAAGTACCCTGGGCACTCTCCTCGCGACGGGGGGCTTGGGCGATTCTTGCTCCGCCATCGTCTACTGGATAGAATTGGTTGTATTAAACAAACCGATGGCCTGGGAGAAACCTCGGAATCTGGGCCATATGGCTTGGTGGTTGGTCGGTTACTTCGGTTGACGAAAAGGATATCTGAGGGTTAGCTGTTGCCGGGCCCAGGCAGACTCGCAAGCGTGCGAGGAGGTGGAGAAGATGGCGGACTTCGAAGCTAGATTCAAGGTGCGGAAGCGCCTGGACACGTTGACTCAGGAGGATAAGAAGAAGATACACGATGCGGCGCTGGACTTGCTTGAACACATCGGGATCAGGATCGATAGTTCGGTTGCGCGCAAGGGCTTGAAGAAGGCCGGAGCAACAGTCGACGAGGCCTCCATGATTGTCAAGATGCCCAGGAACGTTGTCGATGATCTGCTCAGGTCGGTTCCCTCCAGCATAGTTCTCGCAGCAAGGAGCAAGGAATTCGACCTGCCGCTAGATGGAACGCACTTCTACTTCACAACCGATGGCTGCGGCGTCAGCGTCTGGGATGCTAAGTCTTGCACGAGGAGGAAATCTTGCCTCGAGGACATCAGGAGGACTGCAATCATCGCTGAC
>MGVW01000062.1:10627-17756 GCA_001800675.1 Euryarchaeota archaeon RBG_13_57_23
ATATACGAACCTATGGTGGTCGCACACGACGTCCCCCTCGAGAGCCACGTCATTGCTGGTCTGAGAGAGGCGATGATCAACAACACCAAGCATATCGAGACGGAATCAACCACTACCTCTGATGAGGCAAAGGCGGAGGTCCAGATGGCAGCCGAGATAGTCGGATCGGTTGAAGAACTCAGGAAACGTCACTACATATCTGCCATGGTATGCACGATATCTCCGCTAGTTCTCGAAGGTCCGGCAACGGACGCGGCCATGATCTGGGCGGAGAACCACGTGCCCATTCACATAACTGGTATGGCGATGATGGGTATGTCCGGCCCCGCGACAATAGCGGGCGATATAGCCCTCAATCATGCAGAAACGCTCGGCCTCGCGTGTGCCGTTCAGGCGCACGAACCTGGCGCTCCTGTTCTGTATGGTTCTGTTCTTTCGAGCATGAACCCTAAGACGGGCTCTGTCAATCTGAGCTCGGTCGAGGCGATGATCTTGGGCACGTGCGCTAGCGAGATGTCTCGCTTCGTGAAATTCCCATGCTCGTGCATGGGAACCGGGCCTGGATCGATGGTCCCTGGTCCGCAAGCGGCCATCGAGAGTTCGATTATAACCACGCTAGCGGCCATTTCAGGCTCTGAAGTCATGAATGGCATGGGCCTCCTCGACAGCTCGACCGTTCTTTCCTATGAGCAGCTCATGATCGATAACGAGATGGTTGGCATGGCCCTCAGCGCTTTCAGGGAGATACCTGTGAACCCGGAAACACTCGCGGCCGAGGTCATTGCGAAAGTGGGGATTGGGGGTACGTTCCTGAAGGAGATGCACACTCTACGGCACATTCGGGAGTTCTTCGTCCCTTCGCTGTGGCCTGACCAGAGCTACGATGCATGGAGCAAGAGCGGCTGCAAGGATATACTCGAGGTGGCCAAAGAGAAGGCTGATGCTGTGCTCAAGGAGCACAAGCCCGAGCCATTGGACAGAGATGCGTCAAGAAGAATCGACAAGATAGTGAAGTCTTTCGGAAAATCATGAGCTCTGGCGAACGCAGCCTCGGAAGCCTCGTTAGGCAGGCAAGATGAGTTCTGGAGAATCATTCGCGGGGCTGTTGACCGTCCTCGAGACTTCGTACGCCGTCATGGAGCGTGATGGATACGGCTTGAAGAATCCTTCAAGCGCCTTCGCCGAGAGCTCCGCATTACTGAGCCAGTCTTCCTCCTGTTCGGGTTTGAGGATCACGGGCATGCGGTTGTGGATCTTTTCCAGGACCGAGTTCGGCGTGGTCGTGATGATGGTGAACGTTTGCAGGGTCGATCCGTCAGGTCTCCGCCACTTGTCGTACATTCCGGCCAGCCCGAAGAACGAGTTATCCTTCATGTGCACATAGAACGGAGTCTTGACCTTGTCTTCTCTTCTCCATTCGTAGAATCCCGTCGTCGGAACGATGCATCGCCTCTTCTTCAGAGCGCCTCTGAATGCTGGCTTCGTGGACACGCTCTCCGCTCGGGCGTTGATCAGCCTATTGCCGATCTTGGGGTCCTTGGCCCAGAACGGTACGAGCCCCCAATTCATCATAACAGCCTTTCTCTTGCCATCACGCACGATTACAGGCACGGATTGTGTCGGGGCAATGTTGAACCGCGGAACGAATTCTGGCGCATCCTCTTTCACGCCAAATCTTGAGAACAGCCCCATGGTGTACGCGATAGCGAATCGACCGCACATCTGAGATCTCACTCTTTCTTCTTGTCGGTCTCCTCGAATTTGAGAGAGGCAGAGTTGACGCAATAGCGAAGGCCAGTTGGATCGGGTCCGTCATCGAAGACATGCCCCAGGTGGCCTCCGCACTTCGCGCAGAGCACCTCCGTCCTGGTCATGAAGAGGCTTCGATCAGTCTTCTCCACGATATTCTCCTTGGATATCGGCAGGTAGAAGCTAGGCCATCCGCTGCCTGAATCGAATTTCGTATCTGACGAGAACAAGTCCTCCCCACAGGCCGCGCACCTGTAAACCCCTCTCTTCTCGTTCGTGTTTAGCTCTCCCGCGAACGCTGGCTCAGTGCCCTTCTCACGGAGAATGTGATATTGCCGGGGGCTAAGCTCCTTTCTCCACTCCTCTTCTGATTTCCTGACCTTCTCGGCCATGCTCATCCCGGTAGCGTTACTCTGCGAAAACGAATAAGGGTTGCGCCGATCCGGCCTCTGATAGGTCTACGCCTTCGGTTTCCCGAACTCTTCGTAGCTCGCTATTTCCGCCAGAGGTCTTCTGTTCTTGATTCTCGGGGGCCTAGACGTGCTCTCCTCTTTCTCCCTCGGGTACCCAACCGACAGCATGGCGACGATGACGAGATTGTCGGGCACGTTCAGCAGCTTCCTGACCTTATCCTCGTAGAAGCTCCCGATCCAACAGGTGCCCAAGCCCTCAGCGGTGGCTGCCAGGACCATTGTCTGAAGGGCTATTGTGGTGTCGACGATGTGCCATTTTGGGGACTTGACCTTGTCGCCAAGGCCCACTATGACGACCGGGGATTCAGCCAGGAACTTGGCATAAGGTCCGTCGGTCAGTCCATTCCTCTTGACAGGGTCGGTAACGACAACGAAATGCCAAGGTTGGTGGTTCACAGCTGATGGCGAGAGCCTACCAGCCTCTAGCACTCTTCTGAGAACATCGGGGGGCACTGGTTTGGGCAGGTACGACCTCACCGACCTTCTGAGTTCAATCGCCTCATGCACTTCCATGATGTCGCCTCGTGACTTCTATCAGCAGTACTTGCACCCTTTCATTCCGCGCTTCTCGAAGTACCTCTGGTGGTATTCTTCTGCAGGGAAGAACCCCTCAGCAGGCCTTATCTCAGTAACCACTTTCCGGTTCTTGAAATGCTCGCTTGCCTGGAGCCGTTCCTTCGAGGCCTCCGCCGAGGCCCTCTGGGCCTCGTTGTGGTAGAATACCGCGGATCTGTACTGCTCGCCGACATCGGGACCCTGCCTGTTCAGTTGGGACGGGTCGTGAAGTCCCCAGAACGCCTGAAGCAACTCATCGTAAGTTGTTAGGTCGGGGTCGTACTCCACGAGCACCGCCTCCGCGTGATGGGTTCTGCCAGAACATACATCTTTGTAAGTTGGGTCTTCGGTCACTCCTCCGGTATATCCCACGATGGTGCTCACGACGCCTTTCAAGCTCCTTAATGCCTCTTCGACGTGCCAGAAGCATCCAGCTGCAAATGTAGCTCCCTCAGTCATTCATAACACCTCTAGAACAACAGGGTCATATTCGGGAGTCAATAGATTGCCTTATACCCAAACAGGTACAGGGTCCTCTGAGTCCGGATGCGTTAATATATTGCTGTATTGCATAGCCACGCCGGACTAGGATGGAAGCCGGATGTTCCTCGGGATCTGACGCGGCGCTCAAGCGGTCGGCCATGACGGTCGCTGTCCTGAGCTCTTTCGTGACCCCTTTCATGGCCTCTTCGATCAACGTGGCGATCCCCTCCATAGGCGACGAGTTCTCGATGGAGGCTGTGCTGCTGAGCTGGGTGGCCACCTCATATCTCCTGTCGTCAGCGGCCTTTCTCGTGCCATTCGGGAGGATAGCGGACATCAAGGGTAGGAAGAGGGTGTTCCTCTACGGGTCCTTCGTCATGGCCGCCGCCTCATCTCTGTGTGCTCTTGCTTTTGATGAGTGGTCCCTGATTGCGTTCAGGGTCGTGCAGGGGATTGGCGGCGCGATGATCTTCGGGACATCTGTCGCGATACTCTCGTGTGTGTACCCTCCAAACGAGCGCGGAAAAGCCCTGGGGACCGCGGTGTCCGCGGTGTATATCGGCCTGTCTGCGGGGCCGTTCCTGGGCGGCTTCATGACCGAGTACTTGGGTTGGAGGAGTCTGTTCCTTCTCATAGTTCCCCTGAACCTGGTAGTCATCTATGTGACTCAGACAAGGTTGAAGGGAGAGTGGGCGGAGGCGGTGGGCGAAGCCTTCGATTTAAGGGGTTCGGTCATGTACGCCGCGTCCCTGACCGGTGTGATCATCGGATTCTCATTGCTGCCTAGCCTAGTTGGGGCTGGGGTCCTTGTGCTCGGCACGCTGGGGATTGTCGGGTTCGTCCTCATAGAGATCAGAGAGAGGAGCCCCGTCCTGGACATCGCCCTGTTCTTGAAGAACCGTACCTTCGCCTTCTCTAACCTTGCGGCTCTGATTAACTACAGCGCGACGTTCGCGGTCACTTTCATGATGAGCTTGTACCTGCACTATGTGAAGGGGCTCAGCTACGAGAGCACGGGGGCGATCCTTGTTGCTCAGCCCGTGGTCATGGCGGTGTTCTCGCCTCTAGCTGGAAAGTTGTCTGACATGAAGGAGCCGCGCCTCATCGCCTCTGCAGGAATGGCCATCTGCACAGCTGGCCTTGTGATGCTGTCCATGTTCACGGAGGACACGGAGATATGGGTCATGGTCGTCGTGCTGGCGTTTCTCGGGTTCGGGTTCGCCCTCTTCTCGTCCCCGAACACGAACGCGATCATGGGCTCTGTGCAGAAGAGACAGTACGGGGTCGCGTCTGCCTCGGTCGGGACGATGAGGCTGGTGGGACAGGTTCTGAGCATGGGCATTGCGACAATATTCATCGCGCTCTACGTTGGAGAGGAGGCGCTCAGCTCCGAGCTCGCGGGGGAGCTCATGCATAGCTACCAAGTCTCCTTCTATGTATTCGCCGCCCTATGCGTGTTCGGTGTGTTCGCATCACTTGCGAGGGGAAAGAAGGACTGATTAGATACCTCTGTGGTTGGCGCCTGTGACCAGCCTTCACTCTGCGACTTCGATTCCCGCCTCGTTCCTCAGGAATATGCCGGGTATGAACGGGGGGTTGTAGCGCATGAGAAAAGCTTTCCCGACTGTTGACATGTTGTGATTCTCGTGCGTAGTCAGTAACTCAGCAGTCTTCTCCCTGACCTGTCTTTCGGACCCAGAACCCCTGAACTAACGGTTCATCTGAGAGTTCCAGCGAAAACCTGCCACGCAAGAGCCGTCTTCGCTGTCAGGCTCAGGATCACGTAGACCTTCTCTCCATACAGGTAGTCTGCCCACTTGCCTTTCTTGCGGTACTGCAACACCATGTTGATGGCGAAGATGTTGAAGAAGATCGCAAGTGAGAAGAATATGCCTATTACGAACTCAGGGAAGTTGCCTTCTGCCAGCATCACAGACCCGAAGAAGTAGACGCCAAGCACAATCCAAGGAATGATGCCCGCGAAGCATCCGAATATGTAGGCCGTCCAGTTGGTTTTCTGGGTCGTCTGGTTGTGCAGCTCCATCATCAGCCCGAACAGGTTCATGGTCGCGTTCAGCGCGAATATCAGTAGCAGCGAGGAGAACTCGTATATGCCGCACAGCATCGCGATCACAACGATCATAATCGATGAGCTGATGGCGTACTCGTACCATCTGGCGTAGTTGATGCCCTTCTGGAGGTTCCTCACGTACCAGGGGTAGGCCCTCGTGGAAAGCGAGAAGTGGGCTATCGCCGAGACGAACAAGAACGCAGCGACCATGGGTCCGAGCCTCAAGTTCACAATCACATCGGTGACCTTGTAGAACTCCCCTGTGATGTCGTTATACGCCAGGAAAGTGGTCTCCACAGGCACAGTGAAGCTGTTACTGAGCCAGAGCATTAGCGCGCCCTGGACAAGATGCAGCACCCCCATTGCCATATTGAACTTCTTCAATTTCACGAATTTTGGGTCGGTAGTCGCTTCCATTCCCGTACCACCTTCTTCTTGGCAGACAGTTGGCAAGTATATCAAGTCTTTTCCTGTCTGTTGCGGTGGGCGGAAGCTCTCTACAATCTCTACAACCCACTGACATCCGTTGTTATCGGGATATGCCGTTTTGGCGCCAGAATCTCCCCCACGCAGATGAGATAGGCCCTCTCCGTTGCCGCTTCTTGGGCCGGGTCTAAGTCTTCCTTCTCCCAGAGTGTGGTTCCGCCGTAGAACGTAACAGCTTCCTCATCTCTCTGTACCCGCCCAGGAACTCCTCGAATTCCTTGTCAGTCATAACGGCCAGGCAAGAGTACTCAATCATGCCCTGCTTCGTGAAGAAATCAACGTCTTCGAGTTCTGATATCCTGTCGAACCAGCTGGAGTTGTGCGTGCAGTCCTTCATGGACGATGCCGCCTTGACCAGATGGGCGACGGATTCGTCGTCAGTGGGCACTTTGATGCCTATCTTTGCCATGCTTGCGAGGGTCTCCTTTGTCTGCTTCTCCTCACTTGCCTTCGTGCCCCCCTCACCGTGAGAGAGATGGAATACCTCTGCGGTTGCACGATAATAGGTTTCTATGAAATGGTCTATGCGCTCCTCCTTCGCAACCTCGACCAGGTCCGCACTCTTCATCTTCCTTATGTGATGGTATATCGCCTGTGGCGTTAGGCTAAGTTCTTCGGCTATTTGGCTTACGGTCCTCTCCTTTGCCCTGAGGAGGTGGATGATCCTCCTCCTCGTATCGTCCGCCAGTAGTTGGAACGCCTCAGGGTCCCTGATCAGCTTCATTGCTTTCACTGGAATGTCACCGTTAAAACAAATGGGTTGGGAGTAATATAAGCATTTCTCTCATTGAAACGAAAGTTTTAATAATGGAGATGTGTATTACTGAAACGCAGGTTTGAATGGTGAAAACATGCGTGGTATCGGAGTAAACAGACGGTATGGCGGCTGGGGCGCGCGAAATGCTCTGGTCGGCGTTAGTCTGACATCGGCCCTGATAGCGACCTCTCCCCAGATCTCCAGACGGGTAGTCGGTATCTGAACGAAAGACGGAACGCAAGAAGCGAATCTGAAATGGAAAGAAGGTGACGGAAATGCTGGAGTCATATGTGCGGAACGCCCCGAAAAGACACGAGCTGTACCGGGGCAATGTCGAGGCCAGGGGCTACGCGTGCCACGAGTATGGTGAGAGATGTGCCGAATGGCTGGTCAAGGAGGCCCTTAGCCCCAATGGCCATGCAGTCGTGCCCGACAGCTCAATCCAAGAGCGGTGCGACGATGGGCAGAGGAAGACTGTGCAGTGGCTGAAGATGGTGCCTTCCGGGGAATCGCCCTGAGATCCGTGTCACCGGATATTCCCATACGTATTCTCTA
>MGVW01000063.1:0-14582 GCA_001800675.1 Euryarchaeota archaeon RBG_13_57_23
TCCTCTTCGTCCTCGAGGATGCTCTCGAAGATGAACCTTGTAGTTGGGTCGCCCTCGGAATCTGCGAGTTTCTCGATGTCCTTGTACATCGATATCGCCTCTTCCTCGGCCTTGATGTTGTTGTCGATCATCTCCCAGAGCTCTCCGCCGACGTTGATGGGTGCGGGCTTGGTCGTCGGTGTGCCGCCCAGGTACCACAGCCTCTCGGCGATCTTCTCTGCGTGCTTCATCTCCTCTACTGCGATGTCTTTGAACTTGTCGCTGACCGCGTAGTGTTCCACGCCTGACCACTGAATGTGCTGCCACATGTACTGTACTGACACTTGGACCTCGCGAGCGATCGCTCCATTCAACATGTCCTTCAATTTCTTTGACGCCAATCCTATTCCTCCTTCGTGGACCCCGACGGTTCTTTCGAATCCGCCTTCTGGTCCTATCCTCATCCGGCGGTCTTCCCAATGCGGTAGTTGCCCATAAATCTTTAGGCGTAGAGGTTTGGAACCCTCATTTCCGGGGTACGTCAGAGAGCTCATATCTGGTGAAGGTCATCCGAGTATGCGGAGTGAGGAGATGGCACATGTAAGGATCAGCTTCAGGGACGGTCCACAGGTCACAGTCGAGATCAGAGACGAGAAGACCGCTTCTGTCCGTGCTCTGGTGGACAAGCTGCCATTCAAATCTAAGGCTCAAACATGGGGCGATGAGGTTTACTTCAGCGTGCCTTTTCACGCCCCACGCGAGCAGGACTCAAGGATGGAGATGGAGGTCGGTGAGGTCGCCTTCTGGCCTGATGGCGATGCGATTGCCCTTTTCTTCGGCCCAACCCCGATCAGCGAGGGGCTCGCTCCTATGGCTTTTAGCCCGTGCAACATACTAGGGAGAGTTGTCGGCAATCCGGCTGTCCTGAAGCAGGTCAAGCCAGGCACACCTCTGGAAGTCACCAGGGCCTGACGCCAAGGCTCACTGACAGGTGTACCCGCCGTCGACCGAGAACGCAGTCCCGGTTATGAAGCTCGCCTCGTCAGATGCCAGGAATAGAACGGCGTTGGCGACTTCCACCGGCTCTCCGAGCCTTCCTATCGGGTGGTATTCGCACAATTGCTTCCTGTACTTCTCGACGGGCATGTTGCGCGCCTTTGCCTCCTGCCTGAACATCGGGGTGTCTATCTCTCCAGGGCATACGCAGTTGACCCTTATGTTCTCGGTGCAGTAGTCGAGTGCGAGGCACTTCGTCATCAGGACGACCGCCCCCTTCGAAGTGTTGTAGGCGATTGCGTTCCGATCCCCGACCAGACCGCTGCAGGACGCGTTGTTGACGATCACTCCTTTCTTCTGCTTCAGCATGATCGGGATGATCTCCTTCGACATCAGGAATGGTCCTTTTACGTTCACGGACATTATGCGGTCCCAGTCTTCTTCGGAAACCTTCTCAATAGTCCCTTCAACTAGTATCCCAGCATTGTTGAACACGACGTCGATCGAGCCGAATCTGGTCCTTGCTTCTTTGACCATCCTCTTGACGTCCTTGGCGTTGGTCACGTCACCGATGAGCAGCACCGGATGGTATCCCTTCTTCTCGAACTCCTTGACGGTGGCCTCTCCGTTCTTGCGAGATAGGTCCACAATCGCGACCTTGGCTCCTTCTTCAAGAAATCTCTCTGCTGTCGCCTTGCCGATGCCAGAAGCGCCTCCGGTGACCACTACTCCTTTCCCTACGAATCTCTTGCGGGACATCTTGAATCAGACCCTCGCTGAAATACCCGCCCCTCCGATTAATCTTGTGCCTGGGGATTCCAGCAACTAGAAATAAGTGGTTTCCGTTGGCGAATCAAAGCTGTCCAGAGGCGGTGGCTGAACGATGAAGGTCCTAGGCATCCAAGGTAGCCCTTGCTTGAAGGGCAACACATCAGCCCTGCTTGATGCCACCCTGAAAGGGGCTTCGGAATCCGGGGCCGAGGTGGAGAGGCTGGACCTTGTCAAACTGGACATCAGCCCATGCATGGCTTGTCACGAGTGCGATTCGGGGAAATCCTGTAGGCGGCACAAGGACGACATGTCAGTCATCTACAAGCGGATTAGAGAGGTTGACGCGATCGTGCTCGCTTCGCCAATCTACTTCATGGGCGTGACCGCCCAGACCAAGGCGATGATCGATAGGTGCCAGTGCTTTTGGGTCGAGAAATACGTTGAGAAGGTGCGGTTCTATGAAGGAAAGCGCCGGCCCCGCGGGTTGTTCGTCTCGTGCGCGGGCTCGCCGAAGCGGGTGGTCTTCGAGCCGGCGATCCATGTCGTTAAGGCGTTCTTCGCTGCTATTGACTACCAGTATTCGGGACAGGTGCTCTTGAGCCATACCGACGACGAGGCTCTGCCAGTTCGCAAGCTCTCAGCGCTTCAGGAAGCCGAATCGGCGGGGAAGAAGCTGAGTGAGTCGGACCGGTTATTCTAGAGGAACTTGCCCTTCTCCATCAACCTGACGATCTTCCCGTCACGCCTCTCGACCTCGATGTTCACCCCAGGCGCAGTGACGAAATCCCAGTGCATGGTCGAGTCCGATTTCCCTCCGTACCCCATGTTCAGGCCGAAGGCGACGTGTACCGTACCCGTGACCTTCTCGTCCGTGAGTATGTACCCGATTGCTTTCCTGATGTTCGGGTTGTATCCGATTCCGAGTTCCGCAAGGTTCATTGTGCGGACCGGGTCGAATTTCGTCTCGTCGATCTCTTCGCACTCCTTGAAGCTCGAGATGAGGGCGTCGAGGTTCTTGCCTGCAGTGACCTTGTCAAGTTGCAGCTTTCCCTTCTCGAACGATAGGTGCACGTCCTTGACGAGCTTGTCTGAGACGCGGTCCATCGTGATCGGGCAATAGAGCGTCCCGCTCCCGACAGTCTCGTGAGGAGCGATGAACAGCTCTCCAGCAGGGAGATTGGCCCCCCTGTCTCCGACGTCGTAGTCCTCCTGGCTGATGATGCCGTCATCTATGTTCCTCCTTCTCCCCTCAACCTTGACCCTGAAATCGGTCCCCTTGTCGTCCCAGACATGGACCCACGAGGCATCTTCGAACTTGCTATCGATTCTCTTGCCTATCCTCATCAGGTCCTTTGGCGACGCGGAGATGCCGCCGATGATGATCTTCTCGAGGTCGGAATAGGTTATGCCATAGCGTTTGGCCGCCGCCTTCGTTGGCCAGCCGGCATAGAGCCATTTCTTCCCCTTCTTTGGGTGTGTCAGAAGGTCGTGTATCGGAAGGCTGGCCCTCTGTCTCGCCTGGAGTTTCTCCCGGGGGAACTTCTCTGCGATCGAGGGATTGTCGAGTTCCTCGATGCCGATGATCATGTCGCACTCCCTGACCATGGCGACATAGTGCTTCGGGACCGTTTCGAGAGTGGAAGCGGGTATCTCATCGTACACGCGCTTCAGGAGACGGTCCGAGGTCGTGATGATGTACGGTATCGCGCCCTTCTTGTAGCACTCCATCGCGACATCTTCGAGGAGGGCCATTGTGTGGATGCCTCCTCTCACTACGACTCCATCTCCTTTCTTCAGATTGCAGGTTTGTATCATGCTCTTCGCGCATGCTTCGATTGCCTTCTCACTCAGTGCCAATTCAGTCACCTTCTCGTATCATCACTATGATGTCGATTCCCTGATGCTGAGCTGCAGGGGTCACAGGTCCTTCAGCAGTATCTCAGGGGCGCAGTTCTTCTTGTATTGGGGGCAGTTCACGCATGAGGCCATATCAGGTCCTCCCGTGGCCCCCTTCTTGGCCTCTGTGTAGCCCATTCTCTTGAAGAAGTTCGGTGCGCGAGCGAGAGCCCATAGATGTCTCGCTCCTCTGGCCTTGGCATCCTTCTCGATTATGGCAACGAGCCTGGACCCGAGTCCCTGATACCTGAAGCGGTCTCTCACCGCAAGGCATTCCAGGGAATACACATCGTTCTCCTGGCGCAGGGCGGCGCATCCAACAAGCTCGGTCCCGTCGTAGAAGCCGAACGACGAGATTATGTGGATCAGGGTCCCTTCTTCTAGCCCGGACTCGACCGCAAGCTTCTTCATTGCGGCGTAGTCCTCGGTTGGCCTCAAAACCGGTTCTTGAGCCTTCATCGCTATCGCGGCGAAGAGTGCGCCATGCCTTATTCTTTTCCATATCACCGTGCGCGTTCCTCTGCGAAAAGACAATAGGGGGGTCCATGCATGCTCCGTCGAGAGGCACAGCTTCCTGAAGCCGCCGGGTTGATCTGCTGGGGCTCTGGAAGCATGAGTGGTCAGTGGTATATTGTCGATTCGAGAGATGGAGCTTGAGGATCTTCCGATCGCGATCAGCGTAATTAACGAGGAGGGTTGGGGATACACACCACCTGAGATAGAGAGGATGCTCAAGTTGGAGCCACAGGGGAGTTTCTTGTATGTCGGCAAGGAACCCGTAGGGGCAATAACCACCGTAGTGCACGGCAGCATTGGAGTAATCGGTCACCTGGTCGTCTCGAGAAAAGTGAGAGGACGCGGAATCGGGAAGACCTTGCTATCCTATGGCATAGAGTATCTGCGTTCGCGAGGGACGGATTCCATAATCGTAATCGCGACTGATGAGGGCCGCCCACTATACTCGAAGCATGGGTTCAGGGTGGAGCGGGAGGTCCTGTGCAAGCACTACATGCTGAGCTCCGCGCAACCTCGAATGCAATACAGCAAGCCGGTGCCGATGCGAAAGAGCGACCTCAAGGCCGTTTCGGAGATTGACGGAGAGCTGTTCGGGGAGAACCGTTTCAAATTGATGAGCATCCTCTACGACGAGTTTCCGGAGGCATGTTTCAAACTTGTGAGCGACGAAGGGCTGACGGGTTTCTCCATGGGCAGGAAGACTGCCACCGGATCCGATTTCGGCCCATGGATTTGTAGGCCAGAGTCATACGGAGATGCTGAGGAGCTGATGAACGCGACACTCACGGCATTGGGCAAGGGGAAGGTCTACAGCGGGTTGTTCTCGGACAACAAGGCAGCGGTTGCGATTTCCGAGAGGCTGCCACTGTTCAGGATGTGGTCCACGAAGCTGATGGTGCTGGGGAAGTCCAGAAGCTATCTGCAGACCGACCAGATCTTCGGTATTGCGGCCTTCGAACTCGGCTGATTCAGTACGACTTCAGTTCGCGCTTCGTGTAGTAGTGAATCTCATGCTCCAGTCTGTAACCAGCATGTTGGAAGAACCTGATGGATTCGTCGTTCCCTTCCTCTATCTGCACGCAGAACAAGCGCCTGCCACGACTCCTCATGATGTTCTCAGCGCGTCTCACTAGAGCTAGCGCAGCCCCTAACCCTCGTGCTTCGGGAATCACTGCCAATCTGTTGATCCAAGCCCTTCGACCGTCGTCACTCGCCAGAACTACACTCACCAACTTCGTTCCCAAGAAGGCCCCCAAGAACAGCTCGGGATCGTGATTCCGCTGAGCCTTCAGGTTCTTGAGGCTGTCTCTTCCCCTCGGTTTGTAGGGTAGCCCAGATGTTTTCCAGACCTCGATCATTTCAGGGATCTCGGTCGCTGTCAGGGGGCGGATCAGCAACTTGCCTCTGGCCTTCTTCATGCGACACCACCTGTGCTTCCCGCACGGAGTGATAACGTTGCTCCTGAATATGAACGATTGGGGGAGCGTTCCAATGAAATGGTAGAAGAATGATACTGGTTCGGTCTTCCCAGTGAACCTACTTCTTCTTCCTCTTCGGTGCTGGCTTCTTCTTGGTCTTCTTTGTGCGAGTCTTCATGGGCTTATCGCAGCAAATGACGTCCTCGAGTATCCCTATGCCATCCTCAGTGACTAGCAGTGTCGTCCCGCACACATCGCAGACATATTCCGTCCTCTTCTTCGGCTTCGGCATTCTAGTTCCTCCTGCCTGCCATCTTATCGTGGCAGCCTCTGCGACGAGCGTGAGCACGATATTTCTAGATTGAGACGTATCGGAACGTCATCCTCGAGCTGTGGGGTTCGGTCAGAGAGGACCTTCCTCTTTTGCCATGACCGCCACTTTCATCATGACATCGAAAACGTGGAACGCGTCGATCATGTCCGAAGCTTTGTACGAGACAGACTTGATATCCTTCCTTCTCACAAGGGGGATGTGCGCAGTATACTCTGCCATAAGGGGTCTAGTCCATTCGACCTCCATGAGTACGGGCTTTTTCAACGTGTAAGGTGGGATCTCCTCGATGTTCTCGAGCGCCTCCTTGGCGCCCTTCCTGATGAGTTCCCTCGCTCTCGCGGGCGTGAGCGTGCGCACGCCATACAGGCCTACCCCCTCTTTCGTGGGCACTCCGACGAGATTCTTGATGAGGCTTTTCGCCTGGCGTACAGCATGGGCGTCACCTGAGACAAGGATCACAGGCACCCCGAAATGGCCCGCGATGGCCGCGCTGAGACCGGATTCGCCAACGGCTACGCCGTTCAGTCGCAGCTCGGCCACATCGTAAGTGTATGTGTGCCCAAGTACGCCGGCGTGCGTATGCCTCATCGAATGATAGCCTATCTGGAAGCACGCGTCGAAGTCGCGCGAGATACCGCTCATCATGCCAAGATCGTAAGGGTTCCCCTGAATTACCTCGACATCAGGGTCAAGGTGCTCGACCAGCAGGTTTCTCCCAGTGTCGTGAGCGTCACAGACAAGGATTTCGTCTGCTCCTCCCGACCTGGCCCCGTCTATGGCCGCCTGGACCTCCTCGGTCATCAGCTCCCTGGCCCTCGGGTAGTCCAGTCCCTTCTGGTCGACCTGGACGTCGTGGCACAGAACTGCCACCCCTTCCATATCCGCGGTGATGTAAATCTTCATGGTATCGGCCGTGTAAGCACCGAATGAGGAGATAAATTCAGCTGGTTCCTCCGAATCAGAAGTGATTTTCCCGTCAAAAACCTTTAATCCGGGAGGCTCCAATACAAAGCCAAGGATGACTCAGGCCGACCCCCCGACCGTAGGTACTAGCGACGCCACCGAGAGGCGATTGCGCACTCTTTCGAGCATAGTCGAGCTCACCACAGACCTGCTTCATGTGGAGGACATGAGCACCTTCCTACGGAGGATCGTCGAAACGGTCAGGAATCAGTTCGGGTTTGACAGGGTAAGCATATCGATCGCGGACGACACTAGAGGGATATTCACGGATCACGCCCTTGCCGGCTACCCACCCGATGTGGCGAACGACGTGCGTAACAACCGGGAGGCCTTTGAGCTCGACGTGATACTAGCGGATTTCAGGGACGACTGCAAGGTCTCTAAGCTCGCATACTATGTCCCCGCCGAGAAGCAGGAGACTTCCGTGGACAACTTCGTGGCCGTGAAATCAAGGGAAGCGGCGATGAAGCCAAGGACTTCCCCTGAGGCATGGCACGAGCTTGACCTGCTCTACTTCGCGCTCTACAACCGAAGAGGTTCCGTAATCGGATTCATGCAGGCGGACTACCCGTTTGATGGCAAGGTCCCTTCGCGACAGACAATAGAGGAGATCGAACTGTACGCGAGCATCGCAGCCGTCGCCATCGAGAACTCAGAGGCGTACAAGCGTTCGATCATACTCGCTCAGGAGAATGAGATCAAGACCGAGCGGATGATGAAGATCCTCGAGCTGATTCAGAGCGTCCTCAGGATAGACGACATTGACGCTGTTCTCCAGAAGGTCTCGGATGCGATGGCGTTCACATTCGGGTTCCGCAAGGCTGGAGTCTCGCTCTTTTCAGAGCATTCAAACAAGGTCGACGTGCACTCGCTGACTGGATACACTCCGGAAGAGACAAACGCAGTCCTGTCGAGCACGATCTTGCGCGACAAGGTTCTGGAGGATTTCAAAGAGGAGTTCCGTGTGACGAAGATCGGCTACTTCGTTCCCGGTGAGACGCAAACCTCGGTTTCGGATTTCGTGTTCCTCGAGGATTCGAAGAAGGCGAAGATGCCCAGAGCTTCCCCTGATAGCTGGCACGAGCTGGACCTTCTCTACTTCGGGATATATGACAGAAAGGGCAGGATGCTTGGGTATGTGCAGCTTGACTACCCCGTCGATGGGAAGATACCTGCGAAAGAGTCGATGGAGAGCATGGAGGCATTTGCTGCGATCGCCGCAATAGCGATTGAGAACTCAGCGATATTCGAGGACCTCACGCAGGCAAGAGACCAGGTAAAGATGTACCTTGACCTGCTGGCTCACGACATCGGCAATCTCGTCAACCCGATAAACGCATACCTCGAGATCGTGCTGACCACCACCAGCTTGACCCCGACTCAGGAGAAGTATGTCAGGTCCGCAATCGAGACGACGAGGAACATCATGCACCTGATAAGGAACGTCCGTCGCTCGGCTCAGATGATCGAATCCGATCAGGTCGAGCTGGTGCCAATGAACCTGACAAGGGTGCTCTCTCAGGGTGCGACTGACGCGGAGAACGCCTTCTTGGCGAAGAAGATCAAAATACGGCTCAATCTTCCACCGCAGGATATGTGGGTGGTCGCCGACGGCTTCCTGGACGAAGTCGTTTACAACCTTCTGACGAACTCGGTGAAGTACGACGAGCACGAGGAGGTCTCGATCGACGTGGATGCGACGCCCGTCGATGTCGAGGGCAAGAGCTACTTCCACGTGAAGTTCCTGGACAGAGGGAGTGGAATCCCAGATGACCTCAAGGAGAAGGTCTTCTCGAAGGACTTCAGGAAGATCTCCCGCGCTGAGCGTCCTGGCCCGCCCAAGGCGAAGGGTGCGGGAATGGGCCTCTCGATTGTGAAATCGCTCATAGATCGATATCATGGCAGGATATGGATAGAGAACAGGGTCTACGAAGACTACACCAGGGGAAGCGTGTTCAATGTCCTGTTGCCGACACCGTAAGATTGGTCGACCGCCGGCAAACGATTATTACGGAAGACTCTATTCAGCCGAGCGGAGACTGGGATGACCTACTCCAGCGATGTTCCGAAGATTCAGAAGCAGTCCGGCATAGTCGGCAGGGAGCGGGAGCTGGAAGAAGCTCTCGCAGCCATCCGGTCTGGCAAGCATCTCATGATAGAGGGCCCGGTGGGCGTCGGAAAGACGGTGCTTGCGGTCGCCGTGGCCAAGTATCTCGGGAGGCCTGTTCTTCGCGTTGACGGGGACGAGAGGTACACCGAGCAGAAGCTTGCGGGCTGGTTCGACCCCCCAGTCGTCATGGAGAAGGGCTATGTGCTCGACGCGTTCAGCCCGGGGCCTCTGACCAGCGCCATGGAGAGTGGCGGGGTGCTTTTCATGAACGAGATGAACAGGATGCCTGAAGGGGTCCAGAACATCCTGCTTCCCGCAATGGATGAAGGGGTCATCGAGATACCGAAAGTTGGGACGATACGCGCCAAACATGGATTTGTGGTCATCGCCACTCAGAACCCGCGTGAGTTCGTCGCAACGACTGCATTATCGGAGGCGCTCTCTGACCGGTTCGAGCTTCTAATGATCGACTATCAGTCCGAGAGTGACGAGCTGGCGATTGTCGCCAAGAACCTCCCCGAGGTGCCGGATGAGACTCGGGCAAGGGCAACATGGATAGCTCGGAGGACTCGGGATCACCCGAACGTCAGGCGCGGCGCAAGCGTTCGGGCTGCGATGAGCATCGCGCAGCTGGCGAACGGGTTGTCCACCGATTTGCAGGATGGCATACGCAAGGCAGCGCATATGGCGCTCCCCACACGAATCGAGATGCGCGAGGAGTCCAAGCGAACGGTGGATGAAGTCATAGATGAGATCGTCAACGAGTGTTTCGCGCTTCCTCCCCCATCCAGGGGCAAGCCCCTGGAAGACGAACGAAAGCGCGAAGAACAGAAGCGCAGGGCGAATGAGGAAGATCGTGCTAGGCGACGGGATGTGGCCGAGCTCGTCACGATACTAGAGGGTAGCGACGACTACGAGCTGGTACGGAGTGACGACATCGGCTGGTCAATTGCTCAGAACTACTCTCAGCTGAGGATCCAATTGAAGGACCAGGCGCTGATAGAGCTGGCCAAGAGGATAGCAATCAGGGCGACCATAAGGAAGGTATTGCAGCTCTTGGGCCCAGTGTCGCTTCCCACGTACATCTCCCGAAGACCGTACACTGTGGGGGAAGATAGCGAGATAGACGTCGAGGCCACGCTGGAGGAGATTGTCGACAAGAACCACCTATCTCAATCTGACATCATAGTCGAGAATCGTGAGCCGCGGGAGCTAGCGGTTGCCATGATGCTCGATGCTAGCCTGTCCATGACTGGCGACAAGTTGGCGATGGCGACGGCTGCAATTGCTGTTCTCGCGTACCGACTCAAGACGGTCGAGTACTTGTTGATCACATTCAATGACAGGCCGGCCATGCTCAAGAGGGTCGGACAGGCCAAGTCTCTCGACGACCTCGTGGCAGATCTGCTAGAAGCTCGCGCGGGCGGCTACACGAACATCGAGAACGCCCTTACGAAGGGGAGAGCAGAGCTAGCGCGTGCAAGCACAAAGAACCAGATCGGCATATTGGTCACAGACGGGAACTATACGGTGGGGGCGGATCCTGTGGATGCAGCATCATCATACAGACGCCTGTACGTCATAATGACCGAGAGCCACGACTGCCAACCTGGTGTGTGCGAAGATGTCGCCAGAAATGGCGGAGGCCACATGTATCCGGTCGCGGGTTTCGAGGAAATCCCGAGGGTTCTCTACAAAGTGCTGAGACAGGTATCTCAAGGGTCTCCCGGCGGAATCCGTTGATAGTCACGGATCTCTTCAGGGCGGCTGCTAGTCACAGGACGACAATGCAGATATGCGACCTCGCTCCTCAGGTAGGTGACCACCCATGATTGAAGCAGAGCTGCTACTAAGAGTGCCTCAGCGCTGGATTACTGAGTTTCCCAAGAGATACGGTGTGTCGATCAAGATCCTCGGACGAAAACCTTCGGGGAAGAAGGGTGTCAGGGACCTGGTGGAAATCTCAGGCTCCCAGTCTGGCCTCGAAGAGGTCCTTAAGGTTCTGGAGTCGGGGCCATGGGTCAGGAGTTACGATTTGGACTTCGTCGAACCAGGGAAACTAGTCGGCGAGGTATTGACTCCCAAATGCTTGGTCTGCGCCACGCTCGCAGGATCTAACTGTCACCTTGTATCAGCGAACGCTCGAGGAGATGGCATAATCTCATGGCGCGTTATGACACGCGACAGAGATGAGGTGAAGAAACTCGTCGCGCGGCTTCGGAGGGCGAAATGCGATGTTGCGCTCTCAAAGCTGACTCCTATCGACGATCGGGAGGTCTTAACCAGCCGTCAGGAGGAGATGATCATGATGGCCTTCGAGCGCGGATATTTCGAGACCCCGAGAAAGGTGAAGCTCAAGGATCTGTCGAAGCTCACCGGAGTGTCGCAGGCTACCCTATCAGAGATCCTGAGGAAGGGACAGAAACGCATAGTCGTCGATTTCCTCAGAGCCAGGCAGAGACCTTTGTAGGCGTTCTGGCACGTTATCTCTATATTAAGTTTGTGCCCACCCGGCAGAGCCTCGGAGGGGGGTCTACCATATGGTTATATATGCAGCTCCGGGCCAATTGACATCCAATAACTTCCCCCCTCCTTTCTTTTTCTGTTTATCTCTTGAGCGCATGCTCGAGGGAGTGGTGACGGCAAGAGCCGCACAAGACCAGAATCGGACCAAACTACCAATCCTCGACGGGATTGTACCACATCGTCTTCGTCCCGACCTTGGCACGCATCTTCCACTTGAACGACTTGGGCTTCTGCTCGATGTATGGATCCTTGATGTCCTACTCGTTCGCCCTCACGACCCGTAACTTCTGGCACATCAGCGAATGTGTGCATGAGTTCCGATTGTACTTTCTCCAAATGCTCAATAGACATGAGCATGAACGCACTCGAATAGAGCGCATCGCATTCGAATGTCACGACGCGACTCAGCTCTCAGGCTCAATCAGAGAATCGCCGATGCGAAAACGTTGAATCAAGTCCGCATGTGATTCCTGCCAGTTGCAGCATCTTCTCGCAATCTTAATATCGATTGGCCCCTTAATGGTAGCGAACAAGTCAACTGTTCAAGCGACACTGATGCTGGGAGTGCTAGAATGGATTTGGGTCTGCCAGACTGGGTAGCTGACTGGGCGAGGAAGGTGCCGGACATCAAGACAGCGCTACCTGGCCCTAAGAGCAAGGCGATCATCGAGAAAGACAGGAAGTACGTGTCACATGCTTACGACCGACTCTTTCAGTTCACAATGACCAGAGGCTCTGGCGCTGCGATCATGGATGCGGACGGGAATGTCTTCCTGGATTTCTCTGCCGGTATTTCGGTGCTGAACGCTGGCTGGGGTAACCCGCGGGTGGTCCAGGCCATCAAGGATCAGGCCGACAGACTAGTTCACTCTCTGGCCAATGACGCGTACTACGACCTCGAGGCCGACTACGCTGAGTTGCTCGCGAAGATATCACCAGGAGGTCAGCTCGGGTCCACTTTCTTCGGTAACAGTGGCGCCGAGGCCGTCGAGGCTGCGATTAAACTGTCGAGGTACTACACCAAGGGTTCAGAGCACATTGCGTTCATGGGAGCATATCACGGGCGCGTCGGCAATGCTCTTGCGATGGCGAGCAGGATCAAGTACAAGTACGGCCACGGGCCGTACGCGCCTGGCATTTACTTCGCCCCGTATCCATATTGTTACAGATGCTGGTTCAAACAGGAATACCCGAGCTGCAACATGTTGTGTATCGATTTCCTGGAGAAAGGGATACTAGAGTTTGGCGGCCCGAGCAATGACCTTGCTTCCATATTCGTCGAGCCCGTCCAGGGCGAGGGAGGCTACATAGTCCCGCCCAAGGAATATCTCCCGAGGATGAGGAAACTCTGTGATGACCGCAAGTGCCTGTTGGTAATGGATGAGATACAAACTGGCCTTGCACGAACTGGAGAGGTGTGGGAGTGCAACTCCGCAGGCGTAGTGCCTGATATCCTCCTCACTGGGAAGGCTTCTGGTGGTGGCGTGCCATTTGGAGCATGCATCGCCAAGAAATCGGTGATGGATGTCTGGAGGCCAGGATCTCATTCATCGACGTTTGGTGGCAATGGCATGAGTGTCGCGGCTGGTTTCGCGCATGTGAAGGAGATACTCGAGACGAACCTCATGGAGCGATCGAAGGTCCTCGGTGCCCACGCCATGAAGCGTCTCAATGAGCTCAGGGACAAGTACGAGATCATTGGAGATGTCCGCGGCAAGGGATTGATGATTGGGGTGGAGATCGTCAAGAGCAAGGAGACCAAAGAACCACTGTATGTTCCCCAGATTCAAGGCCTCGCTTGGAGAAAAGGGCTGATGATGATCACTGCGGGCATGTTCGGCAACGTGTTCAGAATCGCCCCACCCATCGTGATATCTCAGGAACAGCTGGACATCGGCGTGGATATATTCGAAGAGGCAATCAAAGAGACTCAGGCCATGATTAAGTGATCCACGACAGCGCCGGTGTCGGATGAGCACTGGCAGGGATCTGCTAACGATGGAGAAACCGGCGCCGGGGTCATGAGAGCTGCCTTCTCGTTAGACCTTTGCAGAAGTGTAATCTACTCGCTCGGCCGATACGCGGTTTGGATGTTGAGCTGCGATGCCCGATAGCCTTGGACAAGCACGGTGGATGAGCGTGAACAATGTGATGACCAAGGACGTTCTCTGCATTCCTGCTGAAGAGGACGTGAAGGACGCTTGGATGATTCTGATGGAGGCTGACGTTTCGGGCGCGCCAGTGGTCGATGCAGCTGGAGCCCTCGTCGGCGTCCTCAGCACGACTGACATATTTAGAGCGATCATGGACAGGGTTCGGAAGGCCAGAACACTACGAGAGTCAACGAGCCAGGAGGAGGATCCATCGGCGGCAGAGCGCGAAGCTCAGAGAGAGTTCTCATTGGCTGTCCGCGCGGTGACAGATAGCAAGGTGAGCATGATTCTCCCCAAGGACCAGAAGATAGTCTGCCTCTCGTCTGAGGATTCCTTGGAGCGCGCTCTCCACCTGATAGCTGAGCATGGCGTGAATAGGCTGCCCGTATTGAAGGGGAATCACGTTGTCGGGATCATCACGCGTCAAGACATCATCTGGCAGATTGCAGGCCGACCGCCTCCGCAAGAGCATCAGACGTAGCCCGCGGCAATTCACAGAGAGCCCAGAACGTGCCTATGCGTCTTCTCTGGCCAACGCCCTGACGATTTTGAGAGCCCCTTCTATGTGTCCTTCGATGTCTGTCTGTGATACGAACATATGTCTAACGGTCCCTCTCTTGTCGATGACGTATGTCACCCTGCCTGGTAATAGACCACCAGACGCCGGGACGCCCCAGAGCTTCCTGACTTTACCGCCCTCATCACTGAGCAGATGGAACGGCAGGTGGAACTCGGTCGAGAAGATGTTGTGAGACTCTAGTGACTGAGAGCTCACTCCGATCACCTCCGCCCCCGCCTCCATGAACAGTTCGTAGTTGTCCCTGAACTTGCAGGCCTCAGCTGTGCATCCGGGAGTCTTGTCCTTCGGATAGAAGTAGAGCACGACGGTCTTCTTCCCCAGATAATCCTTGAGGCTGACC
>MGVW01000063.1:14657-14815 GCA_001800675.1 Euryarchaeota archaeon RBG_13_57_23
CCAATCGCCAAGGTGTCCGCTGCATACGCCTCGGCGTCCGGGAGGACAATCAGCTCGAAGCAACGGAAGACCGGGTGTTTTTCGAATCGCCTGGATACAATCATCTTGTCTTCGCCGAGGTAGGTGGCGTAGCTCTTCAGGTGGACCATGTGTGGATC
>MGVW01000064.1:0-8142 GCA_001800675.1 Euryarchaeota archaeon RBG_13_57_23
GCCATCGGTCTCGTTGAAACCGATGAGCAGGAGCTCACGATGTGTTTGCTGTTTGGCGATTCCGGTCATGGCAGAGGAGGATACGGAAGCTCTGGTAGTTCATTCTTGCCGAAGTCTGAAGGGGCTCTCACTCCCCTGCTCGCGAAGTCGATATGAAGCGGATCGATCTCACTCCCCTCACCTTGCGTATCTTCCCGAGTATCTCCCGTAGTCTGCTGTTGGGCCCACGGGCGATGAAGACCTCCATGCACTGTCCCTTCTCGAGGTGTAAGTGAAGCATCATCTGGATCTCCTCGTATCGGTGCTGGAGCACTGAGAGCTCCCCGCGCGGTCCGATCTCGTCATATATCATAGTGATGACAATCTGGTTCTCGCCCTCCGAGCTGTCCCACTCTGCCTCGTCGACGAACAGCCTCATCGATTCACGCATCGCATCGGAGCGTGTACGAAATCCCTTAGATGCGGAGATTTCGTCGAACCGGCCCAACAACTCCTCAGGAACGGACATGCTGACAATGGTCATATTCTCGGGGGACCGAGAGGAGCTGAGGCTATTTGTGCTTTATTAAGAAAGCTCCGGTGATTGAATAACGAGCCGATATGCCGGTCTCGAACAGCCTACTTCCTACCCACTCTCTTCAGCAGTTCTTCCGGGCTGGAGACCAAAGCCGCTCTGACCTCTTCAGGGTCGAGCCCAGCGCCACGTGCGACGGTGTTGGCAAATGCCATCGTGCTGAGATCCTCGACTGCGTGCGCGTCAGTGTTGACCAGAAGCTTGGCCTTGGACACGCGCGCCATCGCCGCGACGTGCCCGTTGGCGAGAGAGTGGCCCTTCCTGCATGTGATCTCGAGAAAGATGTCGTTCTTCGCGGCCAATTCTGCCTCGTCTATCGTGAGCATCCCGGGGTGGGCAAGGATGTCCACCTCTGAATTCGTCACGGCCTCGTAGTTGGTCCCACGCTCGACGGGTTCAACCGGGGTTTCCCCGTGTATCACCACTATCTCCGCACCTGCCTTCCTGGACTTGCGGATTGCGTCATCTATGTACTTCACCGGGACATGGGTCAGCTCAACGCCGGGGATCGCCTCGATCCCCCACGCAGAAGCTTTCTTGCAGTCCCGAGCTGCTGCTGCGATGACCTCGTCCAGGTTCGAGAATGAAGCGTGGTCCGTTATGGCTATCGCCCTGTGGTCTGCTGCCGCGGCCCTTCGGATAAGCTCCATGGGCAGCAGCTCTCCGTCGCTGTTCAGCGTGTGCATGTGAAAGTCGCATCTCCTTGCTCTCATTTCCTTCGCCTCTCCAGTTCCTTGAGTATCTCGTCGACACTTATGCCCTCATCATATAGAAGTACCATCAGGTGATAGAGCAAGTCCCCAGTCTCATAGACCATCTGCCCCCGATCTTTGTCCTTTGCCGCGATGATGACCTCAGAGCTTTCCTCAGCGACCTTCTTTAGCAGGAGGTTCCTGTTCCGCAGCAGCTTGACAGTGTACGAACCTTCCGTACCGCTGCTCTTCCTCTCCTCAAACACCCGCCAGAGTTGGGTGATAATGTCGTTCGGTCTCAGCTCATCCTTTGAAAAACACGAATACGAACCCGTGTGACAAGCAACGCCCTTCTGCTCCACCCTTGCGAGGAAGGCATCGCCGTCACAATCGGTCATGAGCTCCACACACTTCTGGAAGTTGCCCGAGGTCTCCCCCTTCTTCCAGATGGCGTTTCTCGACCTGCTCCAGTAGTGCATGTAGCCTGTCTTCTTCGTGAGCTCGAGGGCTTCGTCGTTCATGTACGCCAGCATAAGGACATTGTTGTTCCTGACATCCTGCACGACTACTGGCACCAGATCCTTCTTCTCGCTCATGCCACCACTCCCTTTCTGATGGGAACTCCCTTGGACTCGAGGATGCGCTTGACCTCTCCGACCGTGTGCTGTCCGTAGTGGAATATCGACGCCGCTAGAGCGGCGTCCGCTTCTCCCTTGGTCAACACCTCCACCACGTGGTCGATCGTACCACAGCCCCCCGAGGCGATGACAGGCACGCCCACCGCTCGGACGACTGTTCTTGTGAGCGCGATGTCGTACCCCATCTTCGTGCCGTCGGCGTCCATGCTCGTGAGGAGTATCTCGCCAGCGCCCCTGTCACAGACCTCCTTGGCCCACTCGATCGCGTCCAGGCCAGAAGGCTGCGTGCCCGAGCGCGTGTAGACCTCCCAGCTGTCTCCCACCCGCTTCGCGTCGATGGCTACCACGATGCATTGGCTTCCGAAGGCATTCGCGCACTTCGAAATGAGAGAAGGGTCCTGGACCGCCGCAGTGTTCACGGATGTCTTGTCCGCGCCTGCCTTCAACGTCAGTCTGACATCGTTGAACAATCTGATCCCTCCGCCGACAGTCAACGGGATGAACAAGTTCTCCGCGGTCTTCTGAACTGCCGAACGGAGCGTTTCCGCGCCTGCGAGCGACGCCTTCACATCGAGGAATACGATCTCATCCGCACCCTGGTCCTGATAGGCGACCGCCAACGTCGGCGGGTCCCCAACGCTCTTGAGATTCCTGAAACATACTCCTTTGACGACGACCCCGTCCTTCACGTCAAGGCACGGTATGATCCTCTTGGTAAGAGGCATCAAGAAGTCCTCCACTTCACGCTGGACTTGGTCGACATCAGAGATGGGGAGTGGGCAGCCGCCTCTCTCAGCGCGAGGCCGAGCGCCTTGAAAGTAGCCTCGACAATGTGGTGTGAGTCCTTGCCTCTCAGGACGACCGTGTGGAGCGTCGCCCTGAGTTCCATCGCGAATGACCGCAAGAAGTGCTCGTACATCTGGTCCGGGAGCTCGAGGTGGACATAGGGTCTGTCGATGAGATCGACGGTGACCTGAACCAGTGCCTCGTCCATCGGCACCGTCGCGCTCGCGATCCTCTTGATCGGGATCTCGCCGAGCGCCTCTCTGTATGCTCTCCCGAGTGTGATCGCGACGTCTTCGGTCAGGTGGTGTTCGAGGTCGCCCTTAGCAGTCATCTCCAAATCAGCTCCTGAGTACTTCGCCAGGGTCTCGACCATGTGCTTCAAGAACTGGTCCGGGATGTCACATTCCGTGACTCCCGAGCCGTCCAACCTCAGCATGACCGTGACGGTCGTCTCCTTGGTCTCTCTCGACACTCGCGCATTCCTGTCCTTTGCGGCTGTCATCTGAACTCCCTCACCGCTTTTCTGAAATCTATCTTGCCTGTGTAGATCGCCATTCCAAGCACAGCAGAGTGAGCGCCCATCTTCTGCAAAAGGTCCAGGTCGTCCATAGTCGTTATGCCTCCGGAAACGATGAGCGGTTTCTTCGAGACGTTGGCCAGCGCCTGTATCGGAACGGGGTCGATTCCCTGCAGCCGACCCTCCACCTCGACATTGGTGTAGAGGAAGCCGAATATGGGGAGCGGCTCGAGATCTCTGACGACATCCAGCAGAGCCTTCCCGGAGCCTTCCTGCCACCCTCTGACCAGGATCTCGTTTGCGATGGCATCCACCGCGACGACTATGCCGTCAGGGTAGTCGGCCGCGATCTTCTCGATGAATTTCCTGTCCTCGATCGCGCGCGTGCCCACAATGACGCGCTCGCAGCCAATGTCGAATAGCCTCTGAACGTGCTCCTCTGACCTGACGCCGCCTCCGACCTGTATGGGAACGGAGAGGCCTCCCGCTATCATCTCGATTACTCTCTCGTTGTTCCCAGTGCCGAGAGCAGAATCGAGATCTATCACATGCACGAGCTCGGCCCCGTCGGCCTGCCATTTGCGAGCGACCCCCATGACATCCTCGATCTCGATCTTCTCGGTGCCGGGCTTTCCGCCAACCAGCTGGACGCATTTGCCGCCCTTGATATCTATTGCAGGAACTACCTTCACATCGACCCCTCCGCCAACCTGACGAAGTTGCTCAGAAGCCTGAGCCCTGGGGCACCGCTCTTCTCCGGGTGGAACTGCACCCCGAACGTGTTTCCCTTCCTGACCGCCGAGGGGAACCTCTGGCCGTATTCACTTTCAGCTATCTCAACACTCTCAGCCGGACGACAGACATAGGAGTTCGCGAAATAGAACTGTGTCCCGTCCGGAACTCCTTCGAACAAGGCGTCGCCGGTCGAGACGACATCATTCCAACCCATCTGAGGTATTCTCGGGCCCTTGAGCTTCAGCACCTCGCCTTTGAGGACGGCCACGCCCGCGCCCGGGGACTCCTCGCTCTTCTCGAACAGTATCTGCATTCCCAGGCACACGCCGATCGTAGGAACCCCGGACTTGATCCTCTCCCTCAGTTGTGGCAGGATCGGCCTCAGGGTATCCATGGCCGCACCGAACGCGCCGACTCCGGGAAACACGATGCAGTCGGAGGAGAGCAAGTCTTCGGGATTCGAGATCACGCGCACTTGGGACCCTGCACGCTCTATCCCCTTCGAGATGCTGTGGAGGTTGCCCACGCCGTAATCCATGATCGAGATTTTCATGTCTGGCCTCCGGATGGGAGCTTCTCCAACTTATCGAGCAGGGCATCCAACATCGGCCTCGGCGCTATTGTTATCCTGACATGGTTCCGCAGAAGAGGATAGGAGTTGCAGTCCCGTATCGCGACCCCATCGGACCTCAGCGACGTCACGAGAGACGGTCCGTCCCGCGGAGCCTTGCAGAGCAGGAAGTTGCAGTCGGAAGGATACACTTTGAAGCCCAGGGCCTCGAGCTTGGGCCGAAGGTACTCCCTCTCCGCCTTCATCTTGGCCACCGCCTCCATCACCCATGCTTTGTTGTCCAAGGCCTGGGCCGCGACGGCCTCCGTGAACGCGTTCAACCCGAAGGGAGTCCTGAAGCTTCGCAATTCATCGACTATCTCTCTCCTGGAAATCGCGTACCCCGCCCGCAACCCAGCGATTCCGTATGCCTTTGAAAACGTGCGGACGTCGATTGCCCGCTCAGCATTCAACACATCGGGGAGCATGTTCGAGCCACAGTAATCCGCGTAGGCTTCGTCGAGCATCGCTATCCCTGAAGACTCCCGAAGAATGCGCCTTACGGCAGAAGCATCGAATAAGACTGCGGTCGGATTGTTTGGCTGGCAGATCGCGGTGAGCTTGAACGGTTCCGCGATGATCTCGTCGGGGTCCAATGAGAAGTCCGGCCGAAGGACCTTCTCGACTATCCTTCCCAGGTGCAGCCTTGCATAGAACTTGTACATGCTGAATGTGGGGGTCGGCGAGCAGAAGACATCTCCGGGGTTGATGAAGCATTTTGAGGCGACATCGAGTATCTCGTCGGAGCCATTGCCCACGATGATCTCCTCAGGACTGACTCCGTACTCCGAGGACAGCCTGGCCCTCAAGGCATCCGAGTTCTCGCTGGGATATGCCCACATCCTGGCGAAGTCGAATGTCTCGGCAACCTCCAGGACCGCTGGGTTGACGCCGAACAGATTGGCGTTGTCGTTCAGCAGGATCATGCCTCTGCTCGATATCGAGTACGATGGCCTCGTGACTGCTTCCAGTGTCTTTCGCTTGAGCTCTCCGATCGAAGTCATCTCTGCCACCTCCTACCGCGCATGACCGCTGCATCAGCGTGTGCTGGAAGTCCCTCGGAACGCGCGAGCGTGTCGACAGTGCCGCTCAATTTCGAGGCCCCCGATGCGCTGATCGACTGGTATGGCATCACCTTGACGAAGTCGTACACCGAGAGTGCGGACTTCATCGCGGCCGCGCCCATGGTCGGGAGGATGTGGTTCGTGCCTGAGCAGTAGTCTCCAAAGGCCACGGAAGAGTGAGTGCCAAGGAACACTGATCCTGCGTTACTAATCTCATCGAGGATCGCTTTGGGATTCTTTGTATCTATCAGGAGGTGCTCAGGCGCGTATTGGTTCGCGAACTCTATCGCGTGCTGCATATCGGGAGAGGTGACGAATATCGCTCCTTTCTTCGCCGCTCGTTTTGCAATCCCGCTGCGATCCGCTCGACCAAGCATACGCTCCAGCTCCATGCGGGTCTCCTGCGCGATTCCTCTTGATGTTGTGACCAAGACAGCTCGCGCGAGCGGGTCGTGCTCCAGCTGGGCCAGCATATCAGAGGCAAGGAATTTTGGACTGGCCGCCGCATCCGCGATTATCAGGACCTCGGACGGCCCTGCCAAGAAATCTATCTCGCATTCATTCCTGACCAGCAGCTTGGCAGCGGTCACGTAGGAACCGCCCGGGCCGACGATCTTCCTCACCTTCGGAATCGATTCTGTGCCGTAGGCCATGGCAGCGATTGCGTGCGCGCCTCCGACGGGGTGCACCTCGCTGACCCCGCACATCTTGGCAGCGGCGAGTATCCCGTCAGGGACCACTCCCCGCCTGCCGGGCGTGCAGAGGGCGATTTCCTCGACTCCCGCTATCTTCGCGGGGATGCACGCCATCAGGACTGTTGACAGATAGTCCGCTGTCCCCCCGGGGACGTACACGCCGACGCGATCGAGGGGGATCACTTTCTGGCCGTAGTATCCGCATCCGTCCCTGAACTCGAAGGGTTTCAGGACCTGCTTCTTGTGGAATGCCTCGATCCGCTTCTTGGACAGGACCAAGGACGACATCAGGTCCCTTGAGATCCTTCTGTCGGCGGAGTCGAGCCTGGATTTCGGAACAGTGAGTGCCCCCCCTCTGAAACCGTCTAGCTTCGTCGCACATTTGCGGACCGCTGCATCGCCTCCAGCCCTGACCGCCCCTATAACTGGCCTGACCTTCTCCATGGCGTCCGCCAGGTCAACGCCTTCCCGAGCGACGACTGCGTCGAGATCTCCCCTGCTGGCTTTCCGGAGGTCGATCTTCAGCATCTCAGAGTACCATCCTTTCGATCGGCATGACGAGTATTCCCGTGGCGCCAATGCTCTTCAGCATAGTAATGACACCGTTCAGCTCGTCCTCGTTGGTTACGGCGTGAATGGCCACGAAATCCTCTCTCCCCATGATGGTCATCACCGTCGGGCCGGACACTCCTGGCAGAAGGGTCCTGAGGTTCGGGAGACTATCCTTCGGCACATTGGCCATGAGGTACCTCTTCCTCGAGGCGTTGATGACGCTGGCGATAGCGCTCGTCACCTCCTCGACCTTGTCCTTCTTCTCCTCCATCAGCTTCGCGTTGCCGATAAGGACCGCACGAGACTCCAGGATCACGCCGACCTCCCGCAGGTGGTTCAGCTTGAGGGTCGACCCTGTCTCCGTGAGGTCGGTGATCACATCTGCGAGGCCGATCTGAGGGGCGACCTCAGTGGCTCCTGACACCTCGGCCAACTCCACTTTCTTCCCGAGCTTCGTGAAGTAGGCCTTTGTCAGGTTCGGGAAAGTCGTCGCGACCGTGCAGCCGTCCCTGATGTCCTCCGCCCGTTCGATCCCCGAATCCTCGGGGACGGCGACAACGAGCCTGCATTTGCCGAAATCAAGTGGCATGATGCTCTCGACCTTTCTGCCAGTCTCGGATATCAGGTCCAGCCCGGTTATGCCAAGATCAGCAGCGCCCATCTCGACGAACTCCGGGATATCCTGGGCACGCGCCAGTAGCACCTGGTACCTGCCCTTGCTGAACTCCGCTAGCAGAGTCCGATTGCCCGTGTCTGGCACGGAAAAACCTATCTTGTTCATCAGCCTGATTGCGCTCTGGTTGAGCCTGCCCTTATTGGGGATGGCGATTCTCACGGAAGTCATGCAAACACCTCGCTGGGCGCGCGGGTCGGAAGCCGTACTATTAGTAGGGCTTCGCCTGACACGCGGGTTCCCAAAAGACTCGATCTGGCGCACTGGCTGGTCCGGGTTGAATCACCCGTGAAGGCAATCAGACACGACCGACAGCTCTGCCATGTTCTTGCGCCTCGAGCGAATTGATGAAGGTAGGAATCGTATATATGGGTTTTGGTGGCTTGGTTTGCCGTACTGGCCGCGTTGCCAGACGTCATTATCAGCAGTGATATCGAACCCAACACGTTCATAAATCGACATTCATCTGGGTATATCAGGGTCGAGTTCGGAAAGGAATTGGAGTCCCGAAAGTGGCCTTGGCGAGCGAGATGGAGAATCTGACCGCGGAGCCTCAGACTGGAGTACCAGCCAACGTAGCGCTAGCAAGCCTGTTGGACATCACCT
>MGVW01000064.1:8188-14379 GCA_001800675.1 Euryarchaeota archaeon RBG_13_57_23
TACTGCGTCCCGTACGATGGTTGGGTTCCAGAAGATGAAGACTGGCTGTTCATCCCCCATCCCGAACTTGCGAACGCGCCCAGGACTTCACCGACCTCATGGCACGAGTGCGACTTCATTGATTTCCTGATGTACGAGAGGGATGGCACACTCCTAGGGTATCTTGAGATAGAAGAACCCCTGGACGGCAAGATACCGGACGCCGAGAAGCTCAGAGCTATAGAGGGTTTCTCGGATCTGGCGGCAGTAGCAATACAGAACACGAGGCTGTACGAGCAACTCGATGAGGACAGGAAGAAGGTGGAGATCCTTCTCGACCTCATAGGACATGACATCAACAACTACACGCAGGCAGTGAGCGGATTCATAGAGCTTGGGCTGTCCCGGAAAGATGTTCCTGAACCCACCAGGAAGAGCATGGCGAAGGCTTTGGACCAGATTTGGAACCTCACGAAATTGGTATCGAACGTGAAGCTATATGGAAAGGTCGAGACCTCAGGGGACAAGGACCTCAGGCCGATGGACCTGGTGGGGACCATCAAAGAGGCCTTTTCGGAGGCGAGGGATTTCACGCCCTACAGGCAGATCAGGATGGCCCTCCACGACGACGATGAGAAGAAGTTGTCTGTGATGAACAGCCTGGCAAAGGACATCTTCCTGAACCTCTTCACTAACGCGATCAAGTTCGATCCACACGAATCCGTTGTAGTAGAGGTCTCAGTCGAGGAGAAGGTCGAAGAGAGGCGGCCGATGTGGACCGTTTCCGTGGCTGATCGTGGTCCCGGAGTCGCCGACGAAATGAAAGAGGTCATTTTCAACAGGTTCTCGAAAGGAGGAGCGCCGAGGAGCAGCAGCGGGCTGGGGCTCCACATAGCAAAGACCCTGGTGACGATCTACAAGGGCAGGATATGGGTCGAGGACAGAGTGCCCGGGGACCGTTCAAAAGGAAGCGTCTTCAAGGTCACCTTGCCGAAGTGCGAAAAGGCCGCCTAGGTCGGGTAGAGGACTTCCGCTACTATTACCACCGCGGAAACGACTATGCACAGGCCTATGACGAACCATGGCGGAATCTTGAGTGCCTTGTCGTCTTCGGAATCAAAATACCGAATAAGGCCAGCTGCCGAGTGGAAGCCTTCACCTTTCTTCTGCTTTGGCATGGGTCTCTGGGCACCTATTAAAGGGTTGGCTATTTAAAGGTTTACGAGCCGCGATAGGGTCCAGCCGTCAGACCCAATATGGATTCTCAATATCAAAATCATTAAATAATTTGCAGGAGCATTTTCATCACCCAGTCTGGGTCGTACAAGGAACATCTCCTTGGCGATCTTCTGGGAAACGGACATCGGAGTGGCCTAATCACGGCATCTTAGGAGGGCTTTGCATAGTTACAATCTTCCTTGTCGATGACGAGAAGTTCATCGTGGACCTCTACAGGGACATCCTGGAGGCCAATGGACATACGGTGATCGGGATTGCCAGCGACGGGGAGGAAGCCGTCCGCAAATATCGCGAGATGGGCGAGAAACCCGTGATCATTATCATGGACCAGAGGATGCCCGTCAAGGATGGCGTGAGCGCCACACAGGAGATCCTCAAGATGGACCCGAGTGCCACGATATTCTTCGGAAGCGCCGACCTCCACATAGAGAAGGAGGCGCTGGCAGCGGGTGCAAAGGGATTCCTTCTGAAACCCTTCAGAATCGAGGAGTTGCTCCAGGCGATCACTGAAGCGGCCGCGGACAAGCTGAAGGTCAAGAGCTAGCGGAGCTGGCATTTGTTAGCCGGTTCCGACCAAGATTCCATGGTGAGCAGAGTGAGTGCTAGAATGTACGGACTAGATATGTGGGACGGCCGCCTACGTTTAAGTACGCAGGCCGAAATGCAGACACGAAACGCCCGAAGAGGAGATGTGTGATGGCGGAAGAGGGGAGCGACCTGAGAGCCGTGAGGAAGCAGAAGCTCAAGGAGCTCCAGGAAAAGGGCCTGAACCCGTACGAGAAGTACAAGTTCGTCAGGACCCACAACTCATCACATATCAAGGCCGAATTTTCGGGCGCGGGACCGGAAAGGAGCGCGAAGGAGGTCTCGACCGCCGGGCGGATCATGGGTCTCAGGCTACACGGGAAGGCGGGTTTTGCGGACCTGCAGGACAGGGAAGGCAAGGTCCAGGTCTACTTCAAGTTGGACGAATTGGGAAAGGACAAGTTCGATATCTTCAAGGCGCTCGACAGAGGAGACGTTGTCGGTATCAGGGGAAACGTGTTCAGGACGAAGATGGGCGAAATAACGGTCGCTATCAAGGAGTTCGACGTGCTCTCGAAGGCGCTCGAGCCGTTCCCTGACACTTTCCACGGACTTCAGGATGTGGAGAACCGCTACAGGAAGAGGCATCTCGACCTCATCATGAACAGCGAGGTCAGGGATGTGTTCATCAAGAGGAGCAAGATAGTGGCGTTCTTCCGCGACTGGCTGAACAAGAAAGAGTTTATCGAGGTCGAGACTCCCATACTGCAGCCCATCTACGGCGGCGCCCTCGCAAGGCCTTTCAAGACCCATCACAACGCGCTCGACATGGACCTGTACCTGAGGATTGCCACCGAGCTCTACCTCAAGAGATGCATAGTCGGGGAGCTCGAGAAGGTCTACGAGATCGGCCACAACTTCAGGAACGAGGACATCGACGCGCAGCACTATCCCGAGTACACGTCGATGGAACTCTACGAGGCCTACGCGGACTACAACGACATAATGGACCTGACAGAGGCGCTGATGTACGACACTGCAATCTACATCTGCGGAACCGACAAGATACCGTACGGCGACAAGGTGATCGACTTCGCAAAGCCCTGGCCGCGCATCAGCATGCACGATGCCATTCTGAAGTACACCGGACTGGACATAGCGACCCTGAAGGTGCTCGATGACGCAAAGGACGCGGCGATGCAGCTGGGCGTCCGCAACGTCGAGGACTGCGACTCGATAGGAAATGTCGTGACCGAGGTGTTCGACCAGAAGGTGCAGCCGCAGTTAATCAATCCGGTCTTCATCATAGACCATCCGATCGAGGTCTCGCCCCTCGCGAAGAGGAAGAGAGGGAACCCCGAGCTGGTCGAGAGGTTCGAACTCTTCATCAATGGATGGGAGTTCGCGAACGCTTACTCCGAGCTGAACGACCCTGCAGAGCAGGAGCAGAGGTTCATCGAGCAGGAGCGACTCAAGCAGGAGGGGGACGATGAGGCCCATCCGATAGACACGGATTACGTTCAAGCGCTCGAGTGCGGGATGCCGCCAACCGGCGGGCTCGGGATCGGGATCGACAGATTCACGATGATCCTGACGAACTCCCAGTCGATCAAAGAGGTCATTCTGTTCCCCCACATGAAGCCTGAGGCCGTCTAGAAGGAGCGAGCATGGAGAGTCACGCGGAAGAGATCAGGATCGAGCATCTTCAACCCGGCCAGCTCGACGCCCTGATAGACGCGCAGAACGAGATCTTCGAAGACTACATCATAAGAATACGTTCTTCGAGACAGTTCTTCCTCGATTTCATGAGCTCCGTCGGCGGGAACCTGCAGAGTGTTCTGATGGCCCTAGATGGCGATCGCATAGTCGGATACATCAACCCTGTTGCAGACCGCACCGAAGGCTGGATAGGCGGGATCGGCATCCGCAGGGAGTACAGAGGCCGCAGGATTGGCACGCGGCTGATGAATGAGGCCGAGCGCGAGCTCGCCGCGAAAGGAGTGCGCGAGGTTTCTCTCGAGGTCATAGACGGGAACACCAGGGCCGAGGAACTATACCGACGCCTCGGCTATCATCCGACGCGGAAGTATCTGACCGCAGAGGGCATCCCATCGCGGTTCCAGGGATTCGGGATAGAGCCTATGCCTGCGACGCTGCCCGAGGTAGTATCACTTCATTCGAGATGTTATGCTGACACCTGCTGGCAGAGGCGGAAGGCGGATGCTGTCGTTCAGTCCGCGAAAGGGTCGGAGATGTACAAGGTGGACGGAGGTTTCGTCATTGTCCGCAATGTAGAGACAAGCGGATTCATTCTATTCCTCGGAGTGGTGCTCGAGAAAAGGAGACGTGGCATAGGCACATCGCTCGCGAAGTTCGCCCTCAGCAGGCTGCATGATTTGGGCGCCTTCAAGACGGCCCTCTATAACGTCAACGAAGACGAGGCGACGATGCGCATGCTAGACATGTTCGATTTCAAGGTCACAATGAAACAGACCGAGATGAGGAAATCGCTCTGAGCCTAAGTCTGTATCTCAGGCCCTCGCCAGGGCGACCTTCTCGTCCGCTTCCCACTTCTTCTTGACCCATTCCTGGAGCTTCGCGATATCCTCGGGCTTCATGTGCCTGAACCTGCCCTGAGGCTTGAGATACTCCTCGACCGGGGTGAATTTGGGCTTCCTGTTTATGGTGAACTTGCCGTTCTCGCACTCGTACAGAGTCCACATGCCAGTCTCCACCGCGAGCTTGGCAATCTCGATCGACTTCGCGGTGTCATGCCTCCAGCCAGTCGGGCATGGGGCGAACACCTGGATGTATCTGAACCCCTTGATCCTCTTCGCCTTCTCGAACTTGTTGATGAAGTCCTGGATGTGGCCGACAGACGTCGTGGCAACATACGGAACGTTGTGGGCGATCATGATCTGAGGCATGTCCTTCTTGAAGTTGGCCTTGCCTGCCTTTACCTTGCCCACTGGCGTGGTGGTCGTCCAAGCTCCGAACGGCGTGCTGCTGGACCTCTGGATTCCGGTGTTCATGTACGCTTCGTTGTCGTACATCACGTACAGGATGTCCTCGTTCCTCTCCGCTGCGGCGGAGAGTGACTGGAGCCCTATGTCTGCGGTCCCACCGTCCCCCGCGATTCCCAGGACGATCGTGTCGTCCTTGCCCCTTGCCTTGAGGGCTCTCTTGGTGCCCGTCGCGCAGGCGCCGGTGTTCTCGAATGCGACGTCCTGATACGGCACCTTCCACGCGACCAACGGGTATGTGCCCCCGAAGACCAGCATGCAGCACGCTGGGTTCTGAACCACCGTGTTCGGGCCGAGTATCTTCATCAGGTTGCGGACCGCGATGGCTCCTCCGCACCCAGCGCATGCAGTGTGTCCTCTCGTGAACAACTCCTCATCCGGCATTTCCTTGAGTTTCATGGCTCCACACCTCTGGTGTTGACCCAAACGAATTCCCGCTTGACCTTTCCGGTCTTTGCCGTTTCCAGCAGCCTGTCGAACATGAGCCTGATATCTGCCAGCGAGAGGTCTCTCCCGCCCAGACCACCTATGAAGTCGATGGTCGGAACCGATAGCCCGTAGGAGGCGTTCCTGAGCTCGATGTAAGATGGTCCTCCAACGCCGAACGAGACTGCGCGGTCGTAGACACCGACCGCCTTCATCTTCGAGACCAACTTCCGGATCTGCTCGGTGGGGTACGGTCTCCAGAATCTGAGCTTAACAAGCCCGACCTTCTTGCCCTTGGCCCTGTACTCATCGACAACCTCATGGGCAGTCGCGCTCGCTGAGCCCATGGCGACGAGGACGACTTCAGCGTCATCGGTCATGTAGTTCTCAATCATCCCGCCCCAGTTCCTCCCGAACTGCTTCGCGAAGGCCGCGTTGACCTCTTCGATGACCTTGGGTGCCTTCCTCATTGCATCATCGACTTGCCATCTGGTCTCCTGGACATAATCCGGCGGCACGAGAGTGCCGAGCGCTACCGGGTTTCCCGGGTCCAGGAACGGGCTCGGGGCGACGTACTTCGGGATGAATTTGTCAGCGTCTGCCGGCTCCATGAGGTCGACCGGCTCGACCGTGTGCGACAAGATGAATGCGTCAAGGTTGACGACCATCGGGAGAGCGACGCGCTTGTCTTCAGCGATCCTGAATGACTGCAGGACCATGTCCAGCACCTCCTGGTTGTTGTCGCAGAAGACCTGCAGCCAACCGGAATCTCGCTCAGGCATGATGTCGTTGTGCTCCACCCAGATGTTGATCGGAGCTGCTATCGCCCTGTTGACCACGGCCATCACGACAGGGAGCCTCATTCCGGAGGCGATCGGGAGGATCTCGTGCATCAGCATGAGCCCCTGTGACGATGTCGCAGTGAATGTCCTGACACCCGTGGCGCTGGCCGCCACCGTAGCGCTCAGCGCCGAGTGCTCGCTCTCGACTTCCACATAC
>MGVW01000065.1 GCA_001800675.1 Euryarchaeota archaeon RBG_13_57_23
CAGCGCGTTCGTCAACGTTTGGTCCTTGATCATCGTGCTTACATCGATTGGCGTCATGGTCGGTTACGAGCTCATGCTGAAGGCCGAAGGGTTTGCGGGCAACCTTGCTATCAGTTGGCTTACCGGTGCGCTCTTCCTGTTCGGAGGCGCGGCTGTCGAGGAACTTGAGTTGGCGTGGATACTCGCGTTGCTTGCCTTCCTCGCCACGCTAGGACGCGAGGTTGTGAAGGATATCCAGGATCTGGAAGGCGACAAGGGCATGAGGAGGACTCTTCCGATGCGCATAGGAGCTAAGAAGGCGGGCATCGTCGGCTCAGGGGCATTCCTCGCAGCAGTTGCCATCAGCCCAGTCCCCTATCTCCTTGAACTCCTCTCCATCTGGTATGTCCCAGTCGTGGTTGTGTCGGATGCAATCTTTATATATTGCACTTGGATTCACTTCAGAAGCCCGGAGAAAGGGCAGAAAACCGCAAAGCTGGCTATGCTCGTCGCATTGATAGCGTTCCTTGTCGGAGGGGTCTTTTGAAGGTCCGCGAATACATCGCTGAGACACTGAAGAAACGAAAGATGCACATGACACTCATCGATCCTGCAAAACAGGATCCCAAGGAGTCGGGCGATATCGCCCTCAAGGCGGCGAAGGCGGGTACAGATGCGATAATGGTCGGCGGGTCTACCGGTATTACACAGGAGAACCTCGACAAGACTGTCGAGGAGATCAAGAAGAAGACCAAGCTTCCCGTGATATACTTCCCTTCGGGTGCGAATGCGATCGCACGCAAGTCCGATGCGATCTACTTCATGAGCATGCTCAACTCGCGGAATGTGAGGAACATAACCCGAGAGCACGCTAAGGGGGCACCCATCATCAAGAAGCTCGGCATCGAGCCTATCTCCATGGGCTACGTCATCGTGGAGCCGGGCATGAAGGTTGGAGAAGTGGGCGAGGCAGACCTTGTGAAGAGGGAAGACCTGCAGACAGTGATCGGATACGCGCTGACGACGGAATTCTTCGGCATGGATATGCTGTATCTAGAAGCGGGTTCGGGCGCACCCGAACCTGTACCCTCCGCGATGATTGAAGCGGTCCGTGAGTCGGTCGAGGTGACAATCGTCGTGGGCGGAGGGATTGTGACCGAGAAGCAGGCTGCGGAGGTCGCTGCATCAGGAGCGGACATTGTTGTGACCGGCACCCTCGTGGAGAACGGCGAGTTCGAGTCGAAGCTCAGACGGCTCGTCAAGGCGGTGCACGGGGCATAGGCGGGCCCCACACTGCCACGTCCAAAGGTTTTATTATCCGAGCGGGAATCACAGACTGAGGACAAGTAAATGGCATTCCTAGAGTTGTTCAAGAGAAGGAAGGACATCATGTGCCCTGAGTGCGAGAAGGCGCAGAAGCACGTGAAGATGGTAGAGGCGAATGGAAAGACGGTTGAATGCCCAGAATGCCACTACACTCATCTGGTTCGAAGATAGTCTGACTCTGAAGGATCATCCCCATTGTGAATGGGATAGTCGTATCGCATCAACAAACTGCTAGCGAATGCTAGAAACATCTTCGATGTTAAACAGATCACGAACAACCATCTGCGATGCGAGAAAAGATGAATTTCGAAGAAGCCCGGAGGCTTCTTCTGTTCGAGTTTGTCACGTCCTCGTCAAGGGTCAGCGTGCTTGTCCAGCCACCTCTCTAGATTGATGATCAGGTGGTCTAGAGAGTTCTGGAGATGTTCGTTCTGGTCGACTCTCTCCTCGTGGTCTTCGATCGCGTGCAACAGACCCGGAGGACCTGCATTGTTCTTGGGCGGCTCCGGAGGTTCCACTGGCGGGACCCATATCTTGGTGACAGTGATGCTGACCGAGGTGTTGTTCGTGGCACCCAAGTCATCCGTCACCGTCAAGACAACAGTGTATGTCCCGTTCGTCTCATAGGTGTGCGTCACCACATCACCAGTACCGGTAGAGCCGTCCCCGAAGTCCCAAGCGTACGAGACTATCTGCCCCCCCTCGCGCACCTTCGACTCGGCGCCGCTAAGGACGACAGTCCAATTGTCTTTTGACACAATCTCAATCAAGGCCTCGGGGCCGCTCGCGGCCGGCTCGACCGTTATCGAGACGCTGACGCTCTTCTTCGATGAGTTCTTCCCTCCCTTGTCATCCGTCACAGTCAGTTCCGTCGTGTATGTGCCGTTGTCCGCGAAATCGTGGACGATCACAGCTCCATGACCGAGGGACTCGTCGCCGAAACTCCAGGAGTAGTTCGCGATTGAGCCGTCGGGGTCGATCGACGCTGACGCGTTGAACTCAACCGTTAGGTTGTTGACGTCAAAGACGAAGTTCGCGACCGGCAGTTCGTTCACGGATTGCGGTTTCGACTTCGGGGCCAAGGACGCCAGACCCACTACCACCACTATCAGTGCGACGACTGCCATGGCGGCCACTATTGCCAACTTACTCTTTGGACTCATATCTCTCCCATCCCGGGCTAACGATTGTCAAGAGGCCAGGGTCACATAAATGCTTTTGCCTGCTTTTGTCGGTTTTCCTGGATTTTCACTCGAAGTTCCATGTGAAGTGGAGGTTCTCTCTGTTACTGTGTTGAGTTTTTATTGGCTATGTAGAATATAGATGGGGCCATCCAAACACGCTGCTAAGCGCTAGAATTCGAATGACATGCCGTGAAGCTCGATGCCTTGTTCCCATTTCTTGGCCGTGAGGTCAATGAACAGTTCGATCCTCCCAATCTTGTCGAATCCAATCTCTCTGAAGAAACCCAGGGCCTCTCGATTTCTCGCCACCGGTCTGACCGTGATGTATTTCACCCCAAGTCGCCTAGCTTCTCTTCCTGCGGTATCAGCAAGGCTCCTCCCGATGCCACGCCCTCTGTAGTTCTTGTGGACTACCAGTGGTTCTATCTCGCCGTCCTCCGCTGACTCTCCTGACACCACAAGCCCAACGAAACCGACTACCTTGGAACCGACCGTCGCGACCCAAATCCTCGTCGGACCGATCCTCTCTAGATGCTCATCGAAGAAACTCTCGACGTTCTCTCTTGCGATGCGTGGGTCCGAGTAGATCTCCGCATGCTTCTCCGCGAGCTGTCTCCACAGCTCCCTACACGCTCTTTTGTCGGCGCTTCTGTAGCTGCGGATTGAGAGCGCAACCTTCTTCGGCTGTTTTGTTCGGTACATGTCAGCGGACCCTATCTGTGAAGTCAGAAATCAAGCTTGCTCATGCGCTGTTGCACTCTCTCTAGAAGATATTTCTCAGCCCCGGTAGCTTCCTTATGATGAACTCGTACATCTGAAAGACTACTGTGTCTGCGATGGGAAGAATCACGATGAGCTCGTCAGGCGTAATCGAAGTCGCTAATTGTTATATACGGGAGCCCTCATTATGCTCGAAAAAGCATATCGGTGTGAACATGAAGGGAATTTGGATAGCAGTAGCCGCGATTGTCGTCGCTGCGGTAGTTGTTGGCGGGGCTGCTGGTTATGTCTTGATGACGGAGGATGATGAGGTCGAATCGCTCAGGTTGGCGACCACGACTAGCACTTATGATTCGGGTCTTCTCGACTACATCCTTCCGGTGTTCGAGAACGAGACGAACTGCAAGATCGATGTGATAGCAGTCGGTTCTGGGCAGGCGATTGAACTAGGTAAGAACGGCGATGTCGACGTTCTGCTCGTGCACTCTCCGGCCGCAGAGAAGGATTTCGTGGCTGCGGGATATGGAGAGAGCAGGACTCTTGTCATGTACAACAACTTCGTCATCGTCGGTCCGAGTGCAGACCCTCTGAATACGGAGAATGCGAAGAACGCAAGTGAAGCCTTCCAGAAGATCTACGACAATGGCACTGCTGGTCTGGCCAAGTTCGTCTCGAGGGCGGACAACTCCGGGACGCATTCAAAGGAACTGACGGTCTGGAGCACGCTCGGATACAACAAAACACTGGTGGCGGCATTCCCATCTTCTTGGTACATTCAGTCGGGACAGGGAATGGGAGCGGTCCTTGACATGTGTGAAGAGCTTGATGCATACACGCTCTCGGACGATGCTACGTACTACCAAAGGATGGACGAGAATATCATCCCGCATCTCAACATGACCTATTCCGGTGACAGTGCGTTGTTCAACCAGTACAGTGTTATACCTGTGAACTCCACGATCCACGCGCATGTGAACCACACGCTCGCGGCCGCTTTCAAGAATTGGCTCGTGTCGGAAGCTGGACAGGATCTGATTGCCAGCTACGAGAAGTACGGACACCAGCTCTTCTTCCCGAACGCAACTCCGCAGACCGCTCGCGTTGCATCTCTGTTGATTGACGAATCAATGGACGTCGGCGAAGGTGTGACACGCGGATGGAACTCGTTCAGAGTTTTGCGGTGGACGGATTCATTTCCGTTCCATGCGGTGCATTAGATGATCTCAACTGGTAGCGAACTGCTTGATGTCACGCTGCTGTCTCTCTATGTCTCCGGGATGGCGACCATACTGGGGTCAGCCATAGGTATACCGTTGGGGGCGCTAATCGGTCTCAAGGAGTTCGGAGGGAAGGGAGCAGTCAAGACACTGACTTACACGCTGTACGGCTTCCCACCAGTATTGTCGGGTCTGGTCGTTTACTATGTTTTCTCGCGCGCGGGGCCACTCGGAGACCTTGGAATACTGTTTACGCCAACAGCAATGATCATCGCAGAAACGTTCCTCGTAATTCCCTTGGTGACAGGCATAACTATCACGTCTGTGGTCGAGGTGGATAGGTCCATAAAGGACACAGTGAAGGCGCTCGGAGCATCATCGAGTCAGTCAATAGTAACGGTGATGCGCGAGGCATGGGTAGGTCTCGTGATGGCGTGCATGATCGGGTTCGGCCGGGTCATTGCTGAGGTAGGCGCTGCCTACCTCGTTGGAGGGAATATCGATGGGGAAACGCGAGTCCTGACTACCGCGATCATGCTCGAGACTCGGATGGGGCATTTCGAATGGGCGATGTCCCTGGGCATAGTCTTACTGTCAGTTGCTCTGATGGTGTTCCTGTTCTTGAGACTCCTCCAGGAGAGGGAGATGCTATGAAGCCAGCTATCTGCCTGGAGGGAGTTTCGAAGAAATACGACCAGATAGTCGCCCTCAGAGATGCGTCGTTCACCGTCTCCAAAGGAGAAGTCTTCGGGATAGTCGGTCCCAGCGGCGCAGGCAAGAGCACAATACTCCGTATTGTGGATCTTCTCGAAGCGCCGACCGAAGGCAAACTCCTGATTGATGGTCAGTACGTCGTTGCAAACAGTGTGCGAGCGGAGGCCGTTAGGCGGAAGATAGGTATGGTATTGCAGAAGCCAGTCGTCCTGAACAGGAGCGTTGCTAACAACCTCGGATACAGTCTCATGATAAGGGGATGGAATGAGGATAGGATTGCAGAGGTCGTAGACGCCGAGCTCAGAAGATTGGGACTTAACGGACGACGCAAGACTAATGCAAGAAACCTCTCGGGCGGAGAGATGCAACGTCTATGCTTCGCACGCGCTGCAATCCATGATCCTAGCATACTCCTTCTAGACGAGTTTGCAGCCAATCTGGATCCGACCAACGTTGCGCTCCTGGAGAACCAGGTGCAGGAGTTCATTAGGAAAGACCCGAACCGCACTGTGGTCATCGTGACCCATAACATGTTCCAGGCCAAGCGGATGTGCACGCGTATTGCGCTAATCTGGGACGGCGAGATTGTTGAAATCGCCGACAGAAAGAAGTTCTTCGAGTCTCCCGACGATGCGCGAACCGCGGCATTCGTTGGTGGTGAGTCAATCTACTGAGATACTGCGACTTTTAATTCGGGAAAGTCTCCTCACAGCAGGTAGACCTTCACTTCTTCCCCCTTCTCAACGAGATCGACGTCGGCGGGCACCATCACATATCCATCTGCAAATGCCATGCTTGTTATTGCTCCAGATTCCTTGAACACGGGATGAGCTATCCCTCTGTCAAGCTTCACAGTCAGAAACTGAGTCCTGCCAGTGGCAGATACAACGCGCTTTGACATGCGCGCACGGACACATGGCGGTTCGTTTTCAGGCAATCGGGACATTCTTCTCAAGGCGGGAGCCAGCAGAATGTATGCGTTGGAAAGGCATGATGTCGGGTATCCGGGCATGCCGAAGACCAATTGCCCCGCGACGGTGCCGAATAGAGTAGGTTTTCCTGGTTTCACTGCTATTCCATGGAAGAGGACCTCCCCATTCCGTTCCAAGACATCGAGCATGATATCTCGCTCCCCCACAGAACTGCCGCCAGAAAAGACGAGCATGTCGCAGTCGCTGTTCTTCTTCATGGTCCGTTGGATGTCCTTCAACGTGTCATTGACGACTGGGAGTACTCTGACCTCTGCTCCGTTGGCCCGGACGACCGACGCGAGCGTGTAGGAGTTGATGTTGTAGACTTGTCCTGGTTTCAGCTGCGTTCCGAGTTCCGCTATCTCGTTGCCGGTAGGTATGATCCCAATCAGGGGCTTGCGATAAACCTGGGTGGTCTTGACTCCGATCGCAGCTAGGGAGCCTATCTTGCTTGGATTTAGCACATCTCCCTCTGATACGAGTTTGGTTCCAGGAGATATGTCCTCCCCCTTCTTCGAGACGTTCTTGCCTGGATGAACTGACTCGCTTATCGACACGCTTGTGCCATCGGATTCGGTGTCCTCGACCATGACGACAGAGTCCGCACCCTGAGGCAGCATCGCGCCAGTCGCAATTTCCGCGCAAGTGCCATTAGTGATTGTTTTTCTTGGGACGCCCCCAGCATAGACGGTGTCGATTTTGCTGAGGACGATCGGTTTCAATTTTGAAGCTCTGAACGTGTTGCGCGCGCGAACGGCGTATCCATCCATTGCCGCTCTGGAGAATGGTGGAACGCTTACTCTAGAGGCCACATTCTGCCCGGACACTCTGCCCATGGCCTTGAGCAAAGGAAGCGTCTCCTTGCGTTTGATCGGTCTAGCTTGCTCGAGCACAATCGCGAGCGCTTCATCCAACTGTATGAGCTTCTTGATTGGTCTCATCTATTGGCCTCCCAGACCAGGTGGCCAAGCTCGGGCTCTATGAGCTTTGTCACTGCGAGCCTGACTGCCTTCTCTGATCCGGGGATGCAGAATACCGGCTTTCCTTCCGATACAAACGCTGATGCTCGAGACATCATGGCTGCACTCCCTATCTCTTGGTGACTTAGGGTCCTGAAAAGCTCGCCGAATCCAGGGAGCTGCTTCTCCTCGAAGTGCGCAACTGCTTCAAGCGTCACGTCGGCTTTGGCAACGCCTGTGCCTCCGTTGACGATTATGGCCTGCACACTACTATCTTCGATGAAATCGCGCAACGCTTGCTGTATTCCCTGGATGTCATCTTTCACAATGACCTTCCTAGCCAACTTGTGTCCCGCGGATGTGAGCAGTTCGATGATCACCTTTCCTGAAAAGTCATCTGCGTCGACCCTGGTGTTACTGACGGTCAGCACCGCGAACTTGACGCTCTTCGGGGATTTACTCTTGTGCTCCTCAACTCCCATCTGACTCAACCTCCCTTGTGCTTTCTCAACACCCGTATGTCTACTATCCTCGTTTCGGGGTACTGCCCCATCTTGTTCTTCTCTAGGTACTTCACCATGTCCCATGCGTTGAGCAGCGCGGTTGTGACCCCTACGAGGGCCTCCATCTCGACTCCCGTTTTGTAGTCTGCGGTGACTGTGCACCTGCATAGTAGCCGGTCCTTCTTCGGCTCAATTTCGACGATGATAGATGTGAGCGGTATCTGATGACACAGTGGGAGGATTGTGGAAGTAGCTTTTGCCCCTTGGATGCCAGCCAGCTTCGAAGCTGCGAGTACGTCGCCTTTCTTCACTGACCCGGAGACAATTGTCCCGATGGTGGATTCCTTCAGGAGCAGAACGCCTTCAGCGGTGGCAGTCCTCCTTACAACCTTCTTGTCTCCGATATCTATCATCTTCGTCATGGGAGGTACCAATCCATCTAGACCCAGCGCTGACTCCTAGGGCCAATCTCCTTCTTCCATATCGGTGTGGTCTTCTTAAGTTCGTCTATGACGTAGCTGCACGCTCCAAAGGCGTCTTTCCTGTGGGGCGCCCCCACACAGATCGCCACGATGATGTCTCCCACTCGGAGACTGCCTATCCTGTGTGTGACGGCGATGTCATTGACTTCATATTTCTTCGAAGCCTTTTCGCATATACGCGCGAGGTCCGCCTCTGCGAGGTCCTTCGCGGCCTCGAGGGCCATGCGGCTCACTTTCATCCCTCGCGATTCTGACCGAACAGTCCCGATGAAGAAGACGAAGCCTCCGGAACGATCATTGGCAGTCCACTTCAAGACGCGACCCGGCGAGATCGGTTTGGAGGTTATGATGATCTTGCGTTTCATGGTATAGTCAACTCCAGTACGGTTTCCTCGCGGCGACGACTTCAAGGAAGATATCTCGAAGCGAGGAGTCCGAGGCGCCTCCCCTGAGCGGACCTAGAACGTCTAGCTCGCCGTTCTTCTCCATCAAGCACGGCTTGATGCGTCCGTCGCTCGTAAGCCTGATCCTCGTGCAGTTGCCGCAGAATTCTGTGTTGTGCATCGGCCTGACCACCTCCACACGGACCTGTCCGCTGTTCGCGTTGACATCGTATTGTCGACGCCTGTGTAGCTCGTTGTGTGCGATGTTCGTGGCCCTCTTCTCGAGGTCTTCCTCGACGCCATGCAGGGAGTAGTAGCGTTTCATGAACTGCTCTTTTTCAGCCCCCTCCCGACTCGCCTCATATTCGATCAGCTGAAGTATCGCCCCGGCACGAGCGCAGAAATCGATCATGTCGTCGATTTCGTTCTCGTTGTATCCCTTGAGGACGACCATGTTGACCTTGACGGGGTTCAGTCCGGCCTTGACAGCACCTTCGATTCCTTGGATGACCGACGGCATCAGGTCGACTCCACAAAGCCTCTTGTAGACGCCGCTGTTCAGAGTGTGTAGGCTGACATTGACTCTCGCGAGGCCTGCAGCCTTCAGATCCCGAGCTAGATCGTTCAGGTGGAATCCGTTCGTCGTCAGGGAGATCTCGGAAAGCAGCGGTGAGAGGCGCGTGATGATGTCGACTATGTCCCCTCTCATCAATGGCTCGCCGCCAGTGATCTTCACCTTGCGGACGCCCAGAGTGGTCGCGATGCGCACCAACTTCTCGATCTCAGGGGGCGTCATCTCCTTGCTTGACGGCAGCTGGCCTTCCTTGTGACAGTAGTCGCAGGCGAGGTCGCAGCGCTGAGTCACTGACACCCGCATGCTTCGGACCGGTCTCCCGTAACCGTCCGAGACCTTGGAAAAGGTGCTCTTGGCTGTCTCAATCCCAGCGGTCATGCTCGGAAGGACATATCGAATACCTGCTATAAGCGTTACTCATTATGCCAGGAAGATACGGAGCGCTTCAGATTACGCCTTTCTTGCGCCGTACAATGTGCAGCAGTGGAACCAGGACCATGACAATCAGGGCCGGCAAGGCGGGCAGATACTCCGGTATGAACCCAGCGACTTCGATCGTCACTATCGTCGAGTCGGAGTAACCAGACATGTCGGTCACGGTCAGCCACACGTGGTAGGTCTGGAGGGACCAGAACTCGAAGCTTGGGGTGGATCCCCAGAGCACTACCGGGGAACCGTTGTATACGAAAGTCCAGGTGTAGTTGGCAATTCCCCAGTTGTCTAAAGAGCCTGTTCCGTCGAAGTATACGGTACATGGCGCATAGACCACCTGGTCATCGCCCGCATCAGCCGTCGGTGGGACGTCATCGACTACAACATGGATTGTGTCTGAGTACTCTAGGCTGTGGTCGAGCAGACCAACCTCATTGTCCGTGTATCGAATCATTATTGTGTAGTATCCTGGGGCGGAGTATGTGTGGTTCTCTTGGCATGAGACGTTTCCGTCTGAATACTCGGTGAGGTTGTAGTAGGAAGGCGGACTTCCATCTCCGAAGTCCACGACCAGCTCGATATCGTCCATTTCAGCATCGGTCAGCAGGATCTCGAAAGTCACATCCTCGCCGACAAACACATGCAAGTTCCCTGGTGCGCCGTGTGCCGCATATGAGAACAGGACGACCCCGGGCGGAAGGTTGTTCGAGGTGATGTTCAGGATCAGGAACTCAACGACCTCGTTCCCAGGTACACCATCCGTGAGATTTGCTGTCACATTGAACTCACCAGGTCCTGTGAACATATGGAGCTGACGGAAGGTATAGACAAATGCTCCTCCAGGTGTGCTGTTGGTCGCAGCGGGTGAACCGTCTCCGAAACCCCAGACAGCAGTGATCACATCCCCCTCCGAGTCGTACACCTCAATGATAAGGGTCACGTCGACATGTCCTTCTGTGCAGTTGATGACTGGATCCTGCGGGATGCTGAATATCTGGGTATTCATGGGTGGTTGGTTCTCGGCGACCCAGACTGAAGCTCTATCGGAGGTGTTGTGCAGGCCCGTCTGGTTCAGGCCAAGGGCATCACTCACAAAGAGCGTGACGTTGAACAATCCCTCCGATCCGAACACGTGCGTTATGTTGTTCCAGACCCAGGTGGCAGGGTCCGAAGCAGGCGTGTAGTATACGAGGGTCAGGAAATCGGACATGGTGTCGTTGAATACGAAGGTCCATGTCAGCGGTTCGCCTTCGAAGTCATTCGCCTTGGCGACCAAGATCACGGATTCCGTCGGGGTGACCGGTGAGGACGGGCCCTCGAGATCGGAGGACGGGCCAAAGTTGTCAGGGATCACACAGGTGACGGTGGTGTTCACCCATGCGTAATTGCCGTGCCCGTCATCCACTGTGACTCTGAGAGTGTATGAGACATTGAATCCACCAGTCCCCTGCTCGATTTCGGGGTCCCACATGTGCTCGTTGTAGACCCTGATCGCGATCAGCGCCGGACCGGTCGTGTTGGTCTCGGTCGGCGAGCCATCTCCCCAGTCCCAGGTGACATTGAGGATGTCGTTGTCGACATCGCTGACACGAACGTTCAGCACCTTCGTAACCACGGGGTCCACATAGATTGGGTTCGGAAGGGTCCCGACAACCGGGGGACTGTTGGCAACAATCGGTTTACTATCTGATCGGATGAAGTCATGAGTTGCAAGATCCAGATGCAGTGTTGAATCATCAGCACGACCGATGGCCGGAGTTGGCTCCGACGCGTAAGCAGCGATATCCGAATCCCTAGATGATGGCGCCGAATCAGCTGGTAGAAGAGATGATGCGGCCATCAGGGTCACGGCAGCCACTGCAGCAGCTAGCCAAGCATACCCTCCTCGCAATCGATTCACACCACGAGACATCGATTCATTAAGCTGCTATTAGTCATTTTCGACGGTAGCCCCGTCGCTGACTGGCATGACCGACTAGAACCTATCTTCCATTCTGCGTTCCCACGCGGAAGCTCGGATTTGGCGCAGCACCAACAGCAGAGATGAGGATTCCTAGTGTGCGGGAGAGGGGATTTGAACCCCCGGACTCCTATGAGACAGAATCTCCTATCCTTGGATGCAGGATCTTAAGTCCTGCGCCGTTGGCCAGGCTTAGCTACTCCCGCGGGAGCGTAATCCTCCAGTCATCCTTAAACCCTTTTGGCGGGGGCAGTCGCTCTGTTTATCATAATATCCGTGCAAGTCATTTAGCGGAGCGGGGATGAAATGGAGGGATTCAAGGTAGCCGAGGTCAAGCAGACGATACCCGCGAGCGTGATCGAGAAGATCGACATGAGGATCGGGACCATCGAGCGGGTGGATGATATCGCCGAATCGGACAAGCTCGTGAAGCTGACTGTCAATTTCGGGGACAGAAAGCGAGTCGTTGTAGTCGGAATGAAGAAGGAGAGGAAAGACCCAAAAGAGGTCGAAGGGAAGCAGGCCCTGTTCTTGATAAACGTCGAGCCGAGGAAGATGCTCGGCCAGCTTTCCGAGGCGATGCTGTTCGATATCGGCTATGCGGACGGGATTACTCCTGTGCTCGCAGTCCCGGAGAAGCCGGTCCCCGATGGGGCAAGGGCGGGCTAGGCCAGAAAACGCCCCATTCGAAAGTTGCAGACCACGGCTACAGCTTGACACCCTTCACGATGTCTTCGAGTGTGGGTTCGCCGAGCACCTGCAACTCGTACCTGACCCTGATGATCGGCTTGTTGGCCTTGATGACCCTGTTGAGATCGATCGGTGTGCCCGATACGACTACATCGCACTTGGCCGCGTTGATGGTGTCCTGTAGGTCCTTCACCTGGTGGTTTCCGTAGCCCATCGCGGGAAGGACCTTCTCGAGGTGCTTGTACTTCTCGAAGGTCTCCTTGATCGAATTGACCGCGTATGGCCTCGGGTCGATGATCTCCTTCGCCCCCGCTTTCTGGGCCGCGATGAACCCGGCGCCGAACTTCATCCCGCCGTGGGTGACTGTCGGGCCGTCCTCGATCACAAGCACTCTCTTGCCCTTGATCATCTTCGGGTCGTCAACGGTCAGTGGCGAGGCTGCGGTCAGGATTTTGGCCTTTGGATTGAGCTGCGCCACTATGTCCTTGACGAAATCGACGTCCTTCGGGTTGGCGGTGTCGACCTTGTTGATGATAACAACATCCGCCATTCTGATGTTGGTCTCGCCAGGATAGTACAGGCGCGTATGCTCCGCCCTGTGAGGGTCGGCGACTACGATGTGAAGGTCTGGGACATAGAACGGTGTGTCGTTATTGCCCCCGTCCCAGAGAATGACATCTGCTTCCTTCTCGGCCTGCCTCAGGATCTTCTCATAGTCCACACCTGCGTAGACGATGATGCCCTTGTCTATGTGGGGTTCGTACTCTTCCCTCTCCTCGATCGTGCAGTCGTTCTTGTCCAGGTCCGCATAAGTCGCGAACCGTTGCACGGCCTGCTTCTCGAGGTCCCCGTAGGGCATCGGGTGCCGGATCGCTACGACCCTCTTCCCACTTGCCCTCAGCATCGATGCGATGGCCCTAGTGGTCTGGCTCTTGCCTGCACCTGTTCTGACCGCGCATATCGCAATGACTGGCACCTTCGATTTGAGGGCCGTCTGGTTGGAGCCCATGAGCCGAAAATCAGCGCCGCAGGCATTGACGAGAGACGCCTTGTGCATGACGTCGACGTGACTCAGGTCAGAATATGCTAGAACTACCTGCTCCACATCGTACTTCCTGATCAGTTCTGGCAAATCCTTCTCCGGGAAGATGCTTATCCCATTAGGATACAGCTTGCCAGCCAAGCTGGCGGGGTATTTCCTGCTCTCTATGTTAGGAATCTGCGTCGCGGTGAACGCAACCACCTCGTAGTTGGCGTTGTCGCGGAAGTACGTGTTGAAGTTGTGGAAGTCCCTCCCCGCAGCTCCCATGATGATGACCTTTGACCGCATTGCCCTCACTAGTTCGCCGGGTAGCGGTTGCTTTCTTATATTACTTGCTTTGTAACGACTTGGTCAGACCCTGTTGGAAAGGTATTCGTAAGTGGATTCCCATCATGAGCCGATGGTCTATCGCAAGCCCACGGACACCGAGGTGGTCGACGCTATTAAGGACGCCCTCAGAAGGCACGGTGTCGTGAGCTCTCAGAGGAAGATGACCGAGCTCGTGTTAAGGGAGCTTCGCAGGCATGACCCCGACTATTCTATCAGCGAAGAACGCGTTCGCAGACTCGCCCTGAAGAACGACCTCGCAGACGTTGTCATTCACGGACGCGAGGGACGGGAGAAGACGAAGGCGGGTGCCTGCCCCGTTTGCGGTGGCAAGACCAAGCGGCTCAGGAACATGACCGTGTACGGGGGCACTGTCACATTCGGGTACAAGTGCAACGCTTGTGGATACTGGACCGGCCTCAAGCACCGGGTACCGACTCTGTATATCTTCTCTCCCAAGAAGCCCAGCTGACCGAACATCTTTATGTGCTCGATTCGCTTCTATGCGCTGAGGGGAGCCCCGTGAAGCTTTGGGATTTTGGGCGAATGGAGAACGGCAAGATCAGAATCAGCAAGAAGATAGGTGAGCCGTTGGGTCTTGTGGACGGTAGCGAGGTCTTCAGCTCGATGTTCAAGTACGAGATAGACGGAAAGAGCAGTTTCGAGATCGTGCTCTCCCCCTTCGGTCCCGAGAACTACCGGGAGATTGCATATGTTACGTTCCAGGTTCGCGACGAGCCCGGGGCCCTCGCTCAGGCAGCTCAATTCCTGAAGACGAGGAACGTCGACATCTTGAACTCTGAGACTGTGAGCTCAGTGCCCAACATCATGATGGTCTGGGAGATGCTGGTCGATCTCTCCTTCTTCGGCGATTCGCTTTCCTTGAAGAAGGAATTCGACGACGCCAAGGGAGCTAAGGACTCCGGCCTGTCAATGGTGGACTGTCTGTGCGTCGAAGCGTCCGACATTGCCACGAGATATAGCCGCGGCGCTGCCTACGAGAACGACAAGATCAAGACCAAGGCTCTCAGAAAGACGGAGAAGAAGGCCAGTTTGATCAAAGATGGTCAGTTCGAGCTTCCTCAGGCGTATATCAATTTCCTCGGGAAGAGTTCCGCTCCCATAGTGCTCATAGGGGAACCAGATTCGTGGATACTCTCGATTGCCTTCCTGAACGACGATGCGAGGCTGATGAGGCTCTGCGTTGACATACCAGACAGACCCGGAGCCATATTCGAAGTCATGAAGGTCCTCGGAGAGGAGGATCTCAACGTCATTGCAGGATACACCAACGTTCTAGTCTACTACGAGCGCATGACATGCGAGGTCGTGATAGACGTTAGAGCGGCTTCGGTCAAGGGGAAGGCAGACCTCGAGGAGGTTCTGAAGAAGAGGATCGGCGCCCTGGGTCCGCAGTTCTGTCTGGCATCCGTGGAATCAATCAGACTTTGACTCGTCGAGCTTGAAGTCGAGACCGATCTTTGGACTGCAGAGGTATTTCCCTTTCTGTTCGAAGATTGTCACCGGATCATTCTCCCGAAGGGTGCCCGAAGTCCAGCACACCAGTTTTGGTCCCTTGGGAACGGCAACTAGGGCGAGATTGTACGGATCCGGAAGTCCTTCAGGGATCGCCTGCAGGCGCGTGAATGACAGAACTTTTCCTTCGTCTGGCCACTCTGCGGTTTTCATTCGCTTTCCGCACCTCGGACATAGTCGCTTGTCGGAGATCGTAGCGAACCCACATCTGCACTTCATGCCCTTCATGGCTAGCCAACTCTCTGGTTCACCCCAGTGAACCACCACGTACGGATATTAACCCTCACGTGCGTCACGCGCGGGGGTATTTCTTAGTTGCTCCTGCCGGAAATCAAGACTTGTTCCAGCCAATAGAAAGCATTTAAACACAGGAGGGTATTCGCATATCAAGACTGATAGCATACCGTTGTACGCGGTCCGCGGATGTCCCCCCATGTCTGGCGCTATATGCCCATCCGCGGGATTAGTGCATCACGGAGGACACGGGTTTGGACCCTCTCGAGGCGTCTCGGCTTATAATGGACACCTACGCTGCTAAGATTCTGGTCGCGTGCTCCCGAAAACCAAAGCACGCGCTCGAGCTGAGCGCAAAGTTGAACATCCCGATTGCGGCCTGCTACAGGCGCATTCATGTCCTTGAGAAGGCCGGGCTTCTGATGCCAGTTGAGAGAGCGCTCACGCAACAGGGCAAGAGGATTGTCCTGTACCTCTCCCAGCTGAAGAACGCCTACATATTCTTCGAAGGAGGAAAGCTGAGGGTGAGGTTCCAGATGGTCACTGGACAGATTCAAGACTTCGGGGGCGAGTGGAAGGAGATAAAACTCATCGAGGAAGAGGATGAGGAGCAGCAGGCCGGAGGGCTGTTGAGGCCCAAGGAGAGAGAGCAGTAGATTGAAAGGAGAAGGGATTAGAATGGCTGAGAAGAAGGAAAGCGGTGCCGCGGCGATCCAAGCAAGCACGACATTCCCGAAGGAGATGGTGCGTTTCCTATCAAGCCCGGGCGGGCATTCGATGATCATCAGGGGTATGGCAGGCACGGGCAAGACCACCCTTGCTCTCCAGATCATCGAAGAGCTGGCTTCGGTGCAGCAGAGCTACTACATGTCGACGAGAGTGTCAGATCAATCCCTGTTCAACCAATTCCCATGGCTGCTCGACAAGGTGAAGGAAGGCGAGATACTCAAGGCGCGCAAGAAGATCAAGAAGAAGGCCGATTCGGAGCAGCAGGTAGAGCAAATACTGCTCGGACTGGCGGCCATCAAGGGCGAGCTCAAGGGCGAGAAGGTCAAGTCCCCAAGGAAGGAGTTGCAGAGACTCCAGGGGCTGATCGAGAGCGGAGGCGAGGAGGGCGTGGCCGAGCCCGGAGCGGGCGAGGGCGAACTCGTCGTATCCGTTGGGGCCATGATGCCCGAGATAGAGATGGCTTATGACGTGGTCGACAAGGCACTACCCGAGAGGACCCTTGTCGTGATAGACAGCATCGATGCTCTGGCGGACAAGTACGGCGTCCCCCCATCGAGGTTGATCAACGCGCTTCAGAAGGACCTCGTGGAGGGCTGCGGGACCAATGTCGTGTATGTGCTCGAGACGCCCGATCCTTTGCTCGACTACCTCGGAGACGGGGTCGTCTACCTGAGCCTCGACAGCTCGACTGGCAGACGCATCCGCTCGTTGGACTTTCTCAAGCTCAGGGGCTGCGAGATACGGCAGCCACGGTATGTCTACACCCTGCTCGGAGGCAGGGTCAGGACTTTCGAGTACTCCAGATACGTGAAACCGGAGAAGCCCAAGCCATTCGCGGCGATACCAGACATTGATCAGAAGCATGTGTCCACGGGCATTCCTGACCTGGACGTGATGCTCGGCGGCGGGCTGAGGAAGGGCACCATCACGTTGATAGAGCTGAGCCCCGGCGTACCCGTGGTTGCGTCCTCGCAGATCGAACACGCGATCATCTGTAATGCGGTCAATCAGGACAGAGGAGTCGCCTGGATCCCGACCAAGAAGACAGGCTCGGAGTCCGCCCGTGAGGAGATGATAGGGTTCGTCTCGGAGCCCAAGTTCGACAAGAACGTCCGCATCCTGGAGCCACACGGCGCGGCCGGGGCGCCTCAGCCCTATTCGATGACTCTGGAAGGAGAGGATGTCAAAGTCGACATGAAGTGGCAAGACGTCGAATACGCCCTCAAGAGCGCCGGCGCACCCATACTGACAACCATCGGGTTCGACTCGCTCGAATCGATATACGGCCCCGGCGTGCTGGATGGCATGATGGAGTTCCTCACGTCTCTGCTGAACAATGGCGGTCTGTTCGTCGCGACAGTGACCCCGTCTGTCAAGTCAACGAGCAGACTTTCGGACTTGGCGCACATTCACCTGAGAATAGACAAGATCTCGGGCGTCACTATGGTTAGGGGCGAGGAACCGTTCACCGCTCCGTACGCCATGACCGACCCAGACCGAGGCGACTTTAGGCCGAAGCTCGTCCCCATTCTTTGATCATGCGGGAAGAGGACCATGTTCCCTGAGAACTATGCGGTCCTTGTCGTGGGCGACCCTGATGCAGGCATGTTCGAGTTCTGCTGCTATCTGTGCGCCAACTACCTAAGGGGCGGGGACAAGGTGGTCTTCGTAGAGGCCAACACTTCTCCGGAACACGTTCACCGAC
>MGVW01000066.1 GCA_001800675.1 Euryarchaeota archaeon RBG_13_57_23
CCGGGATACTGGTCCCCCATCAAATTGTCAGTCCTGGCGTTCGCATTCATACTCGGCAGCTTCGTGACTGTCGGGGCGATAAATGAACCCATCCCGTATCAGGTGTCGATAATGGTCTTGCTGATGCTCAGCGCCGTCGTTTTCGTCGTACTCTCCCTCAAGATGCCCCCTGTGAACAACAGGGTGCACATGGCCTACTTCGCAAGCGGCCTGCTCGGGTTCATGGTCTTCCTGGGACTCGTGCTGGGCATGGGCGGTGCGATCGACATGGCCATCGTGGCGATCGTGACAGCAGTCTTCATATGGGATTTCACTCGATGGTCCAAGGGCCTGCCCGTGCGCGTCTTCAAGGTCAGGCCGTTCGTCGTGAAGAACTAGTGGCGCCGTCGAGCGGATTCGAACCGCTGACCTTCCGCTTAACAGGCGGACGCTCTACCGACTGAGCTACGACGGCATCTGAATGCGCGGGCGCAGTTAGAGTGACCGGTTAGATAAGCCTTTTGACACCCTAGCGTCGAGTCTGGATGAGAACTATGGGGCGGGAGCTCGAGTCTACTCGATCGACTCCCGCAGCTCATTGACCGTATTGCTCATGGTCTCCAGGATCTCCTTCAGGTGGTCGAGGAAATCCTGTATCTTCTCGGTCGTGACGGCCCCGTCTGGCGAAGGTTCGATCAAGCCTTCTTGCTCCAGTATCCTGAGCGAGTATCTCACCTTGTGCTGCGGATACTCCAGCATCTCCGAGAGCCGGATGATGCCGATGGGCTCGTTGTCCATTATCGCCTTGAGCATCGCGACGTGTCTCTGCAAAAGCTCAATCTCTGTCTCAATCTTGCTCGTCAGCACGGACTTGCCTTTTCCCTTCATCTGCATCGCCTCTCCGAGGAAACTGGGCTACGTCTTGTCGTGCTACATGATAACACTTGGAATATTTGAAGCGCAGAGGGGGAACAAACGGGGTGGTAGCATGGTCGGCAACCAAATTTCAAATAACCAGCAAGGAATAGCGTAGCAGAGAATGGCAGTCATCGAGGGCCGCGACCTTGTCAAGGACTACGGGGGCATGAAGGCCCTCGATAGGGTGTCTATTACAGTCAACGAGGGGGACTTCTTCGGCTTCTTCGGACCGAATGGAGCAGGCAAGACGACGTTGATCAGGATCCTCACGGGCCAGCTGGAGCCCAGTTCGGGCTCCGCCACCGTCATGGGGGTCGATGTCGTCAAGGAGCCCATGCGGGTGAAGGAGCTGATAGGGATCGTGCCCGAGGTCGAGAGCCCGCCGACGTACCTCACGGCCTATGAGTACCTGTATTTCGTGGGCAAGGTCAGGAAGCTGGACAAGCTGGAGGATCGGATAGACAAGTGGCTTTCGTTCTTCGACCTCCTTGAGAAGAAGGGAACGATATGCAAGGACATGTCCAAGGGGATGCGGCAGAAGGTCATGCTCGCGTCCGCTTTCATCCACGAGCCCAAGATGCTCTTCCTCGACGAGCCTTTCATCAATCTGGACCCGATCTATCAGAGACAGCTAAGGGAGTATCTGGAGGGGTTTGTCGAGAAGGGGGGCACGGTCTTCATGGCCTCGCATATCCTAGAGATATCCGAGAGGCTCTGCAACCGGCTCGCGATAGTCAATCTTGGGAAGGTGGTCGCCGAGGGTCGGATAGAGGACCTTCTCAGGGAAGGGGAGAACCTCGAGAGGCTGTTCTTGAGGTCTGTGGGGCTGAAGGCTATCGGGGGTGACCCCACACGAAAGACCTCCTGAAGCTGATGCTGAAGGAGGAGTTCCGGACTCACTCGTCGTACTCGGGCAAACAGCGTTTTCTGACGTTCCCGCTCTTCGTCCTGATACTGTCTTTCTTCTCGGGCCTGACCTTGGAACGCATGACGGTGCAAGTCCCATTGGAGCAGATGGGCGTGTTCGCCAACCTCTCCTCGTTCTTGTACGGGTTGAGCGTCGGCGCGTTCGGCGTGATGGGCAGGGAGTACCTCGAGAGACGGCATGGAGCGAGCAACTACCTCGTGGCGATGCCTTACTTGCTGCCCCTCTCGTTCCGGACGACCTTCATCGGGATCTACCTCAGGGATGCGGTCTTCTATATCCTCCTGATGCTGGCCCCAGCAACTATTGGGTTGGCCCTCGCCGCGCCCATAGCGGGCTTCCACCTTACCAGCATCGGATTGCTCTTCATCGCGGTGCTCCTAAGCTTCATGTTCGGCCTGTCGCTCAGCTTCATGGCCTCGGTGGTGTACATCAGGAACGTCCCGGCGTTCCTGGGCATAACGGCCGCAATCGCCGCGTTGTTCGTGACCCACAGCTTCTTTGGTGTTCCGGCATTGGATGTGATGGTGCCTTCTCTCGGGTTCCAGATGAACGTCCGTCCCTTCGGTGACGACTACGGAACGGCGCTGTTGTACGCCGCGGCAGTCGCCGTCGCCACCACCGTGTTCACGCTGTTGGCGTTCGTGCTGGTGCAGGTCCGCATCAACATCGCCTCTCGGATGCACGAAGACCTGCTCCCGAGGATATACGGGCATGTCGGGTTCATGAAAGGCCTCAATAGGACGCTGATCGCGAAGGAGTTCCTGGACCTCCGAAGGAGCGGGACCATCGCGAAGATGTTCTTCTCGTTCGTGTTGCCGCTTCTGTTCCTGTCCTTCACGACCTGGTACGTGAACTACGGCCTCGCCATCCCGGTGGGGTTCAATGCGGTGTTCTACGCGGCCATGGTGGGGTTCGTCGGCGTCATGATGTACAGTTGGCTGAACAACGTGGACCTTGCCGAGTACTATTCACTCCTGCCTGTGACCGTTCCTCAGCTGATCAAGATACGGATACTCGTCTTCCTGTTCCTCACGCTCGGGATATCGACTTTCTTCGTGGTCGCGATCTCTATCCTTAACGGAGAGACGGAGCTGCTCTGGCTTGCGCTGATCGTCATGTTCATAACCTCGCTCTATACCGTCGTCATGACCGCCTATCTGACCGGCCTCAAGACGAACACTTTCCTCTTCGACACGAGCGTGCTCATGCGGTTCAGCGTGCTCTCATTCTTCCCCGATCTCTGCCTGACGATCCTCTCCTTCTCGCTTCTGGCCGACTGGGTCATCGCCGTGGCCGGGATCGCGCTGGTCCTGGTGATGTTGTCCGTGGCCACTGTCCTCTTCTTCCGGGGGATCGACATGAAGTGGGATCGCACTCCGTTCGCCGCGTGACAGAAACATTATCTCCCTTCTGGGTCGTTATGCGAGTTCGGTCTCACATGAGGAAGGATGTACTGGTCAGGCGGGGCATGCACGCCCTCATCGCTCTGACGCCTCTGTATTTCGCACTGCCGGTGGAGCTGCCAGTCGAGCCTCTGAGACGGTGGATGCTGCTCATGGTGTTCTTCATCGGTGTCAGCGTCTTCGAAGTCGTCAGGCTCTGGAAAGGGGTCATCTTCCTTGGACTGAGGCCTCACGAGAAGGGCCGGATCGCCTCTTTCGTCTGGGCCGCCGCGGGAGTCACCTTGCTGCTCTGGCTCTTTCCAGAGGATATCGCTTCGGGTGCCCTTGTGGCCATGGCGGTCGTGGATCCGCTTGCCGGAGAGCTGAGGGGGTCCAGGGTCAGGGACATCGTGACCGTGCCGGTGTCGCTCTTCGCATACTTCGCCCTGTTTCTTGTCATCTCGGTATTCGTGGGCGGTCGGGAACTCACGGTGTACATAGCCTTGGCTGTTGTTGGAAGCGTAGTGGCTATCCCATCTGAGTGGGTCGAGGTGAGGTGCGTGGACGACGACTTCCTGATGCTCGTTCTGCCAGCGCTGGCGATGACAGGGCTGTCGTACCTGCTCTGAACGCGCCGCCGTCGGGCTTATTCGACCAGTTCGAGCTTGCCGAACTTGCCTGCGCTGACCTGCAGCTTGTTTTTGTAGGAGGTCGTCCACCCGTTCGTGATTCGGATCTTCGCATTCAGCGCGACCTTCTCGATATCGTCGTTCCAGAGCGACACGGAAATGGTGTCGCCATTGTCGTCTTGCCCTGTGGCGTCGCATACCCTTCCGGCGGCGCCGCTCCATTTCGAGCTCCACTCCCTGGGCTCCTTCTTTTCGATTATAGTCAGGACTATCTCGTCGACTTTCATCTTGTCCTTGAGGTCCTTTGCCATCATTTGGACACACTCTGCGGGCTGTAAAAGATATCTATACTTAAAACTCGTGCCCTACGAATTGTCCATTTTTAGTCGTTGCTCGGTCCGCATTTTCGACCGGATTTTCAACTTAGCCAGTAGGTCAGAAAAGGACATCAATGCCTCCAATTAGGCTTATATGCCCACAATAGAATAGGGTGCGTCTATGACGAGGATCAAGGTTATCACCGAGCCGGCTGAGCTCGTTCCGATGTTCCGGGCGGTCGATACCAAGGTCAAAAGAGAGGTTCTGAAACTAGTCACCCTCGAATGGCACACCCTCCAAGATATCGAGCGTCAGTTCGGTTCCGCGGGGAGGGACGCCCTGCTTTTCTTCGAGAAGATGAAGTTGGTCGAGACACGGTGGCAGACCTCGACCGAGGGTAAGCCCGAGAAGGCCTATCACACGTACTACACATCGTTCCACATAAACGCCTCCTGGCCTGTCTACGAGATAAGCGACGTGCTCGCAGCCGCCGTGATGGAGGAGAAGGAGTTCCAGAAGATTGAGAAGCAGATCCATGAAATGGTGGGCGCTCAGGGCAAGTTCGCCGGCGACGTGGCCGAAGTCCTCGGAGTCACCTTCACGATGCTCAAGAGCCTCGTCAAGCGGAGCACCAAACTGGATTACAGGGGCCACAGGATCGAGAGGTTGAAGGAGTAAAGCTCTCCGGATGGTTCACATGATCGTCGTCCTAAGGCTCGGCCATCGACCGAAGCGGGATCAGAGGGTCACCACGCACGTGGCGCTGGCAGCAAGGGCGCTTGGGGCGGATGAGATATGGGTCTCTGAGCAAGATGCCAAGCTCGAGCAGACCATACGAAGCGTAGTGGGGCGGTTCGGAGGCAGCTTCAGGATAAAGACAGGAGTCGAATGGCGGAAGGCGATCAGATCCTGGAAAGGCGAAGTCGTACATCTTACGATGTACGGTGAGAGCCTCTCCAAGGCATTGCCCAAGATCAAATCCAGGAAGCTGATGGTGGTCGTCGGGGCCGAGAAGGTACCGCGCGAGGTCTACGAATTGGTGGACTGGAACATATCAATCGGCAACCAACCACATTCGGAGGTCGCCGCACTTGCCATATTCCTGGACAGGCTCAAGGGTGGAAAGAAGTTGGAGCGGAAGGTGAAGGGGGGTCGGCTCGCCATCGTGCCCAACCCGAGGGGGAAGACCGTAGTTGACAGCGAAGAAGGCAAAGGAAGAGCAGCTACCAGGAAAGGATGATTGCCTCCGGATGCTCCGCGAGGCGGGCTGCGATCAGGCAGTCATCGACCACTGCGTGGCCGTCTCCGAACTCGCTGTCAAGATGGCAAGGAAGTGCAGAGCAGACATGGCGCTCGTGAGGGTTGGTGGGCTGCTTCATGATCTCGGCAGGTGCAAGACCCATGATCTAGGGCACGCGGTCGAGGGCGCTAAACTCGGGAGAGAAATGAGCCTCCCAAAGGCAGTCGTGCTGATCATCGAGAGGCACATCGGGGGAGGGATATCGCCAGGGGAGGCGGTCAGACTGGGTCTGCCGGAGAAGGACTTCACGCCTTCGACCCTCGAAGAGAAGATAGTCGCCCATGCGGACAATCTCATGTCCGGGTCAAGGAGGACAAGGATTCAAGAGGCTGTATCTCACCTGGCGAGGAAAGGGGAGTTCGAGGCTGCACGCAAGGTACTCCGTCTTCACGAGGAGCTCTCCGAAATCTGCGGAATGAACTTGGACGATATCTACTAGGCAAGAATGTTCTTCGACCGCGCTTCATGTCCGATTCTTGTACCGCCTGAACTCGCCTCTCTTGTGTCGGTCTCTCAGCTCGTGATACTCCTCCGCATTTCGTTTGGCGGCATCCAGAAGCGATGGATCATTCTCGCGTACGACCTTAGCCGGGACACCTACCACAAGGCTTCCAGGGGGAACGATCATGCCCTCTCTCACAACAGCTCCAGCACCGACTATTGACCCAGACCCGATGCGGGCTCCGTCAAGGATGCAGGAGTTCATTCCGATGATCACATGGTCCTCTATGATGGCTGCATGTATTATGGCTCCATGACCAACGGAGACATTCTTGCCGATGATCGTGGGCTTGCCGGGGTTGCCGTGAACCTGGCAGTGTTCCTGTATGCTGGATCCCTCTCCAATCCGCACTTCGGAGAGGTCAGCTCTGATCACCGCATATGGCCAGATGCTGCATCCTTTCGCGATCTCGACATCTCCGATTATGATGGCCTCTGGAGCAACATAACAAGACGGGTCGACTTTGGGATCGGTCACACCCGCGACAGCGCATGCGCGCAATAAATGCTTTATTCCCCGACCGGTGGTTTCTCTGCTGGCTTCGATTTCGATGTCCTCTTGATAGCCACTCTCTTAGGGAAGTATCTCAGTATGATGACGTCGCCTATGGCGGATACCCACCTGAAGGGGACGTTCACCGCCTTGGATCCCTCCACCAGGAGCGGGTTCGTGTTGCTGACAAACAGACCTTCTACCTTGTTGTCGTCGACGTTGACGACCAAGTTGCCGACGTTGCCGAGGTAAAGACCTTGGCTTGTGTAGACCTGCAGACCAATGAGCTCAGAAGCTTCTTCGAGCGGCATCCAACATCCCTGCGACCGTATCGCCATCCTCTCCTTAAAAAGCTTCTCCAATCCAGCTCGGCCAGTCTCAAGACTACGTCTTGAGGCCGAGAAGAATCCCATTTCGCCACAATACTTAACTACGGGAGCGCGAATCGGTATTGCATAATAAAGGCACAAGCGTGCAAAACGGTGTTACAAGATGTCATCAGAAATCGAAGAGATACGCCAGAAGAAGATGGCCGAGATGATCAAGCAGGCAGGGCAGAAAACGTCCGGCGGAAACGGATGGCCGGAGGCACCCGTCACGGTCAACGATGCCAACTTCGAGGAGACGGTCAAGAAGTATCCAAGAGTCGTGGTGGACTGCTGGGCTCCGTGGTGCGGACCTTGCAGGATGTTGGCGCCGACAATCGACTCCATGGCTAAGGATCAGAAGGGCAAGGTCGTATTCGCGAAGCTCAATACGGACGACAATTTCAGCACTGCCTCAAAGTTCAGGATAATGAGCATACCGACGCTGCTGTTCTTCAAGGACGGACAGTTGGTCGACAAGATGATCGGAGCCGCTCCGCGGCCGATGGTCGAGAACGCCGTCAAGCAGGCGCTCGGCTGAGATTCACGATAACCCCCAAACGAGACTCAACCATCCTCTTCTTCTGATTTCTTTCTTCTTTTGTATGAAGCAAGCGCGTGCGCTGGAAAGCTTAAATCGGACTAACTCAGTGGGCATCGCGGTTGAGATGAATTTTGAAACGACCGTGGTTTGGACGGAGAAGTTCCCAGGCAGACTCCATTGTCAGAACGGCCAGGCCATAGACTACTCTCCTCCGGTGGAGCTCCAGGGCATGTTTGGGACACTCACTCCAGAAGATGCTTTTGTCGGGGCCGCCAATATGTGTTACCAGATCGTCTTCGAGTATGTCTCGAAGGATCTTGGTATGAAACTCATCGAGTACAAGTGCAGGGGAGTCGGCGACCTCGAGGTAGTTGAGGGTGTCAAGAAGTTCGTTAAGATCACGCTCTACCCTGAGATGAAGTTCGCTCCGGGCTCCAAGACGTCGAACCTCGAGAAGGCCATTTCCACCACTAAGAGGAAGTGCCTCGTTACGAACTCGATGGATCTCGTACTCGAGGTAGTTCCCAAGGTGTTGTGATGTGCCGTATGGTTGGGGTCGTGTTCCGAGGCGATTTTCCAACGGGTACGCTAAGGGATCTGCAGCATGTGTCCGAGATCGGCAGAGTCCCGGACGAGGATGAGCCCGGTCACAACGATGGCTGGGGCATTGTGTCATTCATGGCAGGATCGCCAAGATACGTGGGCCGCAGCCCTCGGCCCATGCGTATGGATCCCTCTTTTGACTCAGCACTCGCAGACGTCTCAAGGCTCAGCCATCCAAACATCTTGATTGCGCATGCACGGGCGGCATCTAGAGGCAGTGCCAAAATGGAGAACACTCACCCGTTCATTGTGGACGGGATCGTTCTGGGTCACAATGGCACGGTCTATGATCTGTTACCTCCAAAGGACGCATCACCAAAAGGGGAGTCGGACAGTGAGGTGCTTGCCATGTTAGTCGCAGAGCGATTCGAGGAGAAGCGAGATCTGAGATCAGCTCTCAGGTCCGTCATAGTCGAAGACATCTTTCCGAGGAAGTTCTCTGCGGCGATTCTGCTTGTTTCCGACGGCAGGAAGCTTTGCGGTTACAGGGACTTCACCGACGAATCCAAGGGCGACTACTACGACTTGAGAATCGCCAGTTGCTCGGACCATGTGGCTCTCATCCAGGAGACATACGCGGGCTACTCGGTTGAGGTGTCACAGCTGAGGAAGGGAGAATTGGCGACGGTCTCTCTCGACCTTTCTATCGAAAGAGAGATGGTCCACTAGGTACGCGACTTCTTCGCCGCCACCTTGATCGCGTCGAGCATGCTGTCCTTGGGGTCTATTAGCGCGATGGGGATGTCGATTATCTTCTCGATGGTCGGGCTGACTATCGGGGCACAGACCACCGCGATAGCGCCCTCCCTCTCAGCTCTGATTGCTGCGACTATCGCATCTTCAACCGTTGCAGCGGGATAGTCCCTTACCCTGACGCTTTCGTTGCCTATCTGGACTGAGCGTTCGAGGACATCATCTAGGACGTGCCGCGCCGCAACGACTGCGATGAAGTTGCCCGGTCTAGTCCCGCTGGCCTCTCCGACCGCTCTGATGATCTTGCGAAGCACTTGTAGGCTGGGAGATCGTCCTTCGTTGGTGATCTTGTAGAGTGTGCTCGGAGAGACCATGGCTTTCTTGGCGAGTTCTTGTACGGTCATTCCTAGGGCTTCCAAGGATTCCTTCAGCGTTCTGCTGAAGCTCTCATCCGATTCCATCGCTGCCGCAAGGAGTCTCCGTTTTTGTTCCATATATTGTCCTCAATGTAGTAATGGTCGAGATGATATTTGTACCTTTGTACTGATTTCTCTGTACATATGTGGAAAGAGCTTAATAGGGCTCGGACCATCATGATGACGGGTGTAGCCATGGAATCCAAGATCATCATAGCAATCGCTGTTGCAGCAGTGGTCGTCGTCGGCGTAGTCGCGGCTGCAGTTGTTCTAATGAGTGGGGGAGAGGGCGGAAGCGTGAAGTACATCACTCTCGCCCCGAAGGACATGAAAGCCAACCTCGCATCGGGACAGATTGACGCATACATAGCGTGGGAACCTTTCGTCTCTGATTCTGTCGTCGGGGATGTCGGAGAGGTCCTGATGTGGTCAGATGAGATAATGGACGATCATCCGTGTTGCGTCGTGGCTGTGAGGACTGGTTTCCTCAGCGAGACCAGCGTCAACGGGACTGATTTGACCAATCGCTTCGTGAGGGCTCACGTCGACGCTACTGAGTGGATGCTCGATGCGCTTGCAGACGAGGCGGGCGCCAACTACACAAAGCTCGTGGAGATGGCCGTCCAGTTCACAGCGCGGAATGAATCGGTCGTGAAGGCCGCCTTCGTTCACATTCAATTCGGATACGAGATGGGCAGTGACTTCGAGGAAGCTCTCAAGAAGTTCACCGACATGTACATCGACACGAACATGACGACTGAGGAGAAGCTCGACGAACGGGGCTATGAATCGGTCTCGGACTTCGTCAGCAGCTACGTCGATGATTTCTACCTGGCGACCGCACCTAACGTCGCCGAGAGCGCTACGATACTGAACCCTGACAGGCCGATCAAGCTCGGCTACTTGCTCGGAGATCTTCACCAGCTCGCGCAGTTCGTGGCCCAGGACAAGACCGTTCTGGGAACTGATAAGAGCATGTTCGAGAAGTATGGACTGAAGGTCGAGGCGGCAGTAGGCGCGCCGTTTGCGAATGGCGGCGCGGAGATGGGTGGGTTTGCGGCTGGCAACGTCGATATCGGCTACCTTGGAGCCCCTCCGACAATACTGCAGCACCTGAACGCAGGCATTGGCACCAAGATCGTTGCGCAGGCGAACAGTGAAGGTAGCGGACTCGTCGTCAGCGCGGGCTCGGGTATTACCTCACTGTCCGACCTCGAGAACAAGACAGTTGCGACCCCAGGCGAGAGTTCCATACAATTCCTTCTGCTCAAGATAGCATTGGAGAGGGAGGGTTTGGATCTAGAGATCAAGACCTAACCCCCAAACCTCTATCCTCTACACGCGCATCAGGAAAAGGGAGCGAAAGGATGCAAATCCTCCGAGATGATTCAATCGGCATTCTCGGCCGCGTGACGGGACTCCTGGGCAGCTGGCGCAGACTCTTCTTAGGAGCAGCTTCGCTGGCGGTGTTCATCGCGCTGTGGTCCCTGTACTCCGCCTGGCTTCACGGGGACTGGCCTTTCGCCTACAGATCGTGGTCCCAGCCCGCCGAGTACATTCCGTATCCCTCTGAGGTACTCTACGCATTCGTAGATTCGTTCACTCACCGCGACCCGTTCACGAGTCTCTACATGACCAGTCACATCTATGCGAGCTTGAAGAGGATGTTCTTCGGCTTCGTACTCGCGTTCCTCGTTGCGGTTCCACTCGGACTTCTCATGGGCCGCTCGGCCAACGCTGAGGCAATAGGCAAACCGCTCGTCGAGCTGTTCAGACCAATTCCTCCCCTTGCCTGGGTTCCGATATTCCTCATCGCGCTCAAGCTCTTTTGGGGGCCGATTGCCATCGTGTTCCTTGGGATCTTCTTTCCGATCCTTCTCAACGTGATGTTCGGCGCGAAGAGCGTCGACCCAGTTCTGATAGACGCCGCAAGAACGCTCGGCGCGAAGCGGCGTGACATCTTCACGAAGGTCGTGTTGCCGTTCACCATCCCCTACATGATGACGGGGATCAAAGTGGGCATCGGAGTTGGCTGGATGTGCATCGTGGCTGCCGAGATGCTGGGCGCCGTGGGCGGCGGGGTCGGGCTCTTCATCTACAACATGGCGTACCAAGGCACCATGTATGACAGGATGTACGCGGGCATGCTGGTGATCGGACTGCTCAGCGTCCTCACAACGGGCGCTGCGGGATTCCTAGAACAGAGGTTGTCAAGATGGATGGGAATGAAGTAGTCATAAGCATGAAGCAGCTCTCCAAGGTCTTCACGAAGGACCGGCGGCAGATCAAGGCACTTGAGGGATTCGATCTGGATGTGAAGGAGGGAGAGTTCGTGTGTCTCCTCGGTCCTTCTGGATGCGGCAAGACTACCATCCTCAGGATAGTCGCTGGCCTTGAGACCGCCACCGGGGGCGACATTACCGTTCGCGGTAACAAGCCGGGGGTCGCAGGTCAGGCCCGCGGGATGGTCTTCCAGGAGTTCGCTCTCTTTCCTTGGCGCACCGTCAGGAAGAACATCGAGTTCGGCCTGGAGATCAAGGGGGTTCCGGAAGCCGAGATGCAGAAGATGTCCTCTCAGCTGGTCGATCTCGTTGGGCTGAAGGGGTTCGAGAACGCTCATCCGAAGGAACTATCAGGTGGGATGAAGCAGCGGGTAGGCATTGCCAGGGCGCTGGCCAACAACCCGAAAGTGTTGTTGATGGACGAGCCTTTCGGGTCACTCGACGCGCAGACTAGGAACCTTATGCAGAAGGAGCTCCTCAGGATCTGGGCCGCTACGAACAAGACGATCCTCTTCGTGACACACTCGGTCGACGAGGCCGTGTTCCTCGCCGACAGAATCGTGATAATGACCGCGAGGCCCGGCAAAGTAAGAGAAATCATCGAGGTGGACCTTCCCAGGCCGCGGGACAGGACCAGCCAAGAATTCATCAAGGTGAGGGGCAAGGTCCTCACAGAGCTGGACGAGGAATTCGAGAAGGCGAGGGCCAAGGAACTGTCCCCTGAGTGATTCTTCGACAAGACTTAATTATTCTAGCCTCGATTCGTACTCACATGAGCTTCGAGCTAAATGTGGTGAGCAACACCCCGCTGACACCTCTGAACGACATAGACGAGGTCGCGATCTTGTTCCTTAACCAGGTCGGTTACTTCCCCAAGGGCTACGACCCGAAAACAGATGTAACGGACATCAGGGACAGCGTCCCCTACAAGCTGATGATGAACTACTTCCTCGACAGGATGGACAAGGCGTGGGTGGTCGAGGATCTTGCCGTGGACCTCGGCACGACCAAGGCGACTATCTACCGGCACATCAACAAGATGAAGGGGTTCGACATCCTTGAGGAGATGAACGTCGAGGATTCGAGCGGGAAGGTCCGGAAAGGATATCGCATCAGGTACGGGAACCTGAGCAAGGCCTGGAACTTCACGGAAGCGCACGTCCAGGTCGCGATGGAGAACTACCGGAAAACCGTCGACCACGTGCAGGAGCTCGCGTCGAAGAGAGGTGAGAAGCATGCCACAAAAAAGAGATGATGCACTCATACTGACGCCAGGGTCGTTGTACAGGATCAAGAGCCTGGAGTCCAGGGATAAACCAATGGAGACTGTCGGGATTTTCAAGGGCTATGCGGCTCTCGCTCACGACACCGCCCTGGTGATGGAGCTGGGCAGCGGAGAAGACAAAGGGAAGATGCGCCTCATACCGTCTCATATGATCATCTGCATCGACGTGCTGAAGGCTGAGAAGGAGAAGCAGGAGAAGGAATCGGAGACCAACGCGGTCTACTACGGCTGAATCCGGTATCATGAAGGTCCAGGTAGATGCTCTGCAGGCGCGGATCATCGCAATCCTCAGGGACTGGTATCCTATCACCGTCGAGGAACTCAGAGACGAACTATCGCTCCCGAGCGGGGTCTTGGAAAGGTCCCTCAAGTCGCTGATGGTGAAGGGGGTCATCGCGCTCGAACCCCTTTCTGACAAGACCTACATCAGGCTGCTCGTGCCCGAGATGGTCCTCGAGACGAGCGCATCCAAGAAATCGAGGAAGTCAAAGAAGCGCAACCCCCCTCCACGGCCGGATGACGACTCATATATGTACACCTGAGCGCGCGCCCACGCGCATGCGATAGCATAAATATCCAGACCCGCTCGTTGGTGTCGTTGATGGGCTACTACAATGAGCTCGTCCAAGCGATAGTGTTGGGCGAGGTTACCGACAGGAACGAGGCGCTGCGACTCAAGCGGAAGCTCTGCAAGAAGTATAGGATTTCCCGTGTGCCTCCTAACTACGAGGTGCTCGAGCATGTCCCAGACGAGTACAGGGACATTGTCGAACCCATACTGAAGAACAAGCCGATACGGACGATGAGTGGGGTGGCGCCAGTAGCAGTCATGACCAGCCCTTACGATTGCCCACATGGAAGGTGCACTTACTGCCCAGGCGGTGTCAAGAACAACACCCCTCAATCCTATACAGGCCACGAACCTGCGGCTTTGAGAGCGGGTATCTACGAATACGACCCTTTCAGGCAGACCAGGAGCAGGCTGGAGCAGCTACGAGCAATCGGCCACAGGACAGACAAGGTAGACCTCATCATCATGGGAGGCACGTTCACATCTCGCCCGGTAGATTATCAGGACTGGTTCGTGAAGCGGTGTTTCGACGGCATGAACGGCTCCCTCTCCCCGGACCTTGAGAGCGCGCAGGTCGCGAACGAGACTGCGAAGGCGAGATGTGTTGGCTTGACTGTCGAGACGAGGCCAGATTGGTTCAAGGACCGCGAGATCGAACACTCATTGCTGCTTGGCGCCACGAAGGTCGAGCTCGGTGTTCAAATTCTCGATGACAAGGTGCTGGACGGCGTCAAGCGTGGTCATCATGTCCAGGAAGTTGCAGATGCCACGATGCTTTCGAAGGATTCTGGCCTCAAGGTTGCCTATCACATGATGCCGGGACTCCCGGGCAGCAGCAAGGCGATGGACCTTGCTTCATTCCATGCCATGATCGAGGACGAAAGGTTCAGGCCGGACATGCTGAAGATATATCCGACGCTGGTCGTCAAGGGGACGGAGCTGTACGACGCGTGGAAGAGGGGCGAATACGAGCCTATGTCCATCGAGGATACCATTGATCTACTGGCCGAAGTCAAGAGCAGCATACCGCCGTGGATACGGATCCTCAGGATACAGCGAGATATTCCAGTCAAACTCATCGAAGCGGGCGTGAAGAAGAGCCATCTTCGAGAACTCGTGATGAAGGAGCTGAAGAATCGCGGCAGCTCATGCAGATGCATCCGTTGCCGTGAGGTCGGGCATGCTCCGCCTGCGAAGGGCTCCCCGAAGGATTCTGATGTGGAATTCAAGGAAACCCCCTATGCAGCCTCCGGAGGTAGGGAGGTGTTTCTCTCATTCGAGGTGCCCTCGGTCGACTCCTTGATCGGTTATGCGAGGCTGCGCTTCCCAGGAGAAAGCGGCAGGGAGGCCGCGCTCGTCAGAGAACTGCACGTATATGGCCAGATGGTCCCGATAAGCCAAAGGGCCGAGAGCGGTTGGCAGCACAGGGGGTTCGGCGAGAGGCTATTGGCTTCATGCGAGGAGCGCGCGGGGAAGGCCGGCTACTCCGAGCTTTGGGTCACTAGTGGAGTCGGGGCCAGGAACTACTACAGGCGCTTGGGTTACGAACGGAAGGGACCATACATGGCGAAGCGTACTGGTGCGGTCTGATGTCCCGGTCGTTACCCTTATATCAGAATATCCGTATCGGATAACACTGGGAGGCAATCGGTGCCCTGTCTGAAGTGTGGGGGCAAGGTCGAGGAGGGCGCTCTGATATGCAACAGATGCGCCGACGCTTCCTTTCAGGAGCCTAAGTTCTTCCTCAACCCTGTCCTGCTAGGTACGAGCGCGTTCTCGAGACTGCGTTCCAAAGGCTCTGCTGCCTATATCCTGGGCCCCAACACAGGCTCTGACGTGATTCATGTGCCTTCGCTTGACCTGGTCAAGGCCCTGAAGGACTTGAACGTCCAGGAACTGGCCCACGAAGACGCCAAACCGTTCTTCGAGAGATGCGAAATCGTTCTTGCCCACCTCGGTGTCTCCCTCAACCTCGATTCCCCGGACATTCTTCTGACGGAGGACGCCGTCGAGGCGATCGCAGTCATCGTCCAGAAAGTCAACGCAGCCGAGAAGATGTATCCGCTGGAGGGGATGAGCGACCTCTACATCCGCATGGGGGTCGTCTACTGGGCGGCCTCTCGGGGCATCCTCCTAAGGACCGCATCGAAGGGGTGGGGAGGCGACAAGCGCACGTATCTGGTCTCCAGGGCGAAGGAGTTCCTGTCCAAGGTCGACCAGGACGACGATCTGTATTCCATAGCGTCCAGGACCAAGGGTCTGATGTGCCTCGAGGCTGGTGAGTGGGCGGAGGCAGAGGAGTACCTCGCCATCGCGGTCAAAAGCTTCCCAAGCGACTTCAAGCTCGGGGAGGGCTTGGCGCGGGCGCACCTCATGCTCGGCAACCAGATGGAGGCGCTGTCTCTAGTGGATGAGATGCTGACAATGACGGAGCGGGCCGGACTCTGGGTCTTGAAAGGCAAGATCTTGAAGGATTTGGATAGGCCGAGGGAGTCCGTCGATTGCTTCAGCAGGGCCATCTCGCTCGACTCGACATACATTCCCGCTCACGACGCCCTCGTGGAGACGTTGAGAGACATGGGACGTCTCGAAGACGCAGCGTTGGCCGAGAGCCAACGCGCACTGTCTCGGCGGCCCGAGCTCGAGAAGAAGTTGACCGAGCTGATGTCCGAATACGAGAAAGTGGCCGACGAGGAGCGTCCCCCGGGGGCGAAGCCGGCCCGAGCGGTGAGGGAGGCTCCGAAGACGCCCGAGCCCGTTCCGAAGCTGGATCCCCTGGACAAGGCTCGGAAAGCATTGTCTGAGAACGATTTCGACACGGCCATTCAGAAGATCAACGAGGTCTTGAGATACAGTCCGGAATCAAAGGAGGCTGCTCTGCTGCTCGTCGAGGCGCTCGTTGCCAAGGGCGAAATCAAGGAGGCAAGCGCAAGGGCGCACTCGTACTACGAGAAGAATCGCAACGATCCGATGGCATGGTACTGGCGAGGGGTCGTTGCCAGCAAGGAAGGAAGATGGGGCGCGGCCGTTCAATATTTCAGCAAGGCGGTTACGCTCGACCCGAAGTATCTGGCCGCGTGGACCGCCATGGGAGAGGAGCTTCTCGCTCACAACAAATCCCCTGGTGCGGACGAGAGCTTCACGCGAGCGCTCGAACTCGATCCTGAGAATCCTCGTGCATGGCTTGGGAAGGGCAAGACCATGTACGTGATGAACCGGTGGGGCGCGGCCATACAGTCCCTCGACAAGTACACGCTTCTCATGCCAAGGGACCTGGAAGCGTGGAAATTCAAGGCGGATATCCTTCTTGAGAAGGAGAAGTACAAGCGAGCGGTCGAAGCATACGATAAGTACCTCGAACTCGCGGGAGATGAATCAAACGCTCTCGGAAGGAAGGGCATCGCGCTCAATGCCATCGGGATGACTGGCGATGCGAAGAAGTGCCTCGAGGAGGCAGTGCGGCTGGACCCGAAGAACAAGGAAGCCGAGAAGTGGCTGAAATCTCTCGGGGGAGGTTGGACCTGATGGTCGAGATAGACAGGATCATCAGCGAGCGCTCGGATGAGAAGCTGGTGAAGGCGGTCAGGGAGATATCCGACACCGACTTCACGAGACTCGTAGAGACCATTCTCGGCTACCTCGAGCTGAAGATACAGAAGATGCATCCCAAAGGGAGCTTCGTCGTGCTGGAATCGGTCCACAGGCCCGACGGGAAGAAATATGTCGTGTTCTTCTCTCGCAGGAACGAGCTCGTCACAAGGGCCGATGTCGAGAGCCTGGTCAATTACATGTCCAAGCTGCAAGCTGCATCTGGCTTGATCCTCACAACCTCTTCCTTCGAGCCGGAGGCAGTCCCGATAGCCGAGAGCAACAACGTGGGTCTCGCGGACGGCAACAAGTTGGCGGCCCTCATGCGGAGATTCGATCTCGACAATGACGTGATCAGGGCGGCCGAGCTGAAACAGGAGCGGACTAGAGTCGTGGTTGCCCCGGGAACCGACAAAGAGCTACAGGAGGCCATGCTCGCGGGATACGAAGCCCTGGCCAGCAAGGACTATATGAAAGCCTTGGATCTGTTCGACAAGGCCATCATGGTCAAGGAGGACTACGATCTTCCCTGGAGGCTCAAGGGCAACACGCTCGACGAGATGGGTTATCACGAGCAGGCGCTGGAATGTTACAGGCGCACCCTCGAGCTGTATCCAGAGAGCGACGAGACGTGGTTCTCCCTCGGGAGCTGTCTGTTCTCTCTGGGCAGATACAACGAGGAGCTCCTGTGCTACGAGCGCGCGCTCCAATACAACCCGATGATGCAGAAATCCCTCATCAACAAGGGCTCCACCCTGCACAGGCTCGGGCGTTACAGGGAGGCGCTCGAGACCTACGACGAGGTACTGAAGATCAACTACAGGCTCGAGAAGGTCCACAACAACAGAGGGGCTACCCTCCACAGCCTGGGCCAGCTCAACGAAGCTCTCGCTTCGTACAACAGGGCCATCGAGCTCAAGCACGACTATGTCGAGGCCTGGATGAACAAGGGAAGCCTCTTGTACGAGATGGCCAGGTACGGCGAGGCTCTTGCCGCGTTCTCCGAGATGACTCGCATAAGGCCTGAGCTGCCGAAAGGATGGTATCTCAGAGGGCTTGCCTCCAAGAAGACCGGGGATGTGACGAAGGCCAAGGCGAGTTTCGAGGCAGCAATAAGGCTGGACCCGGATTACGTCGAGGCCAGGCGGGCACTCGAAGACATCACAAAGAGGATCTCGGAGAAGTTCCCAGAGGTCCCGCGCATCGTGCAAGACATATTCTCCTCAGAGGCAGCCAGACCTCCTCCCGCGCCTCCGGTGCTGGAAGGGGGGCAGCTGAGCGAGGACATGATCACTCGGGTCCGGGAAGAGAGGGTCGAGGAGCTCGCGGAGGAAGTCTATGGCGATCGGGCGGAGCTGTTATTCCTCCTGGGCAAGTTCGACGAGGCATTCGATTTCCTGGGCAAATCGCTCAGACTGGAGGGTGAAGATACCCCGCTGCTCACAGCCGCGGGGAACGTGCTGTGCGGCCTAGGCAAGTACGAGGCTGCGATGAAGACATATCAACACGCTCTGGAGATCGACCCGGATTATCTCCCTGCTATGTTCAACCTCCAGGCTGTGATGACCGAGCAAGGAGATTCCGAGGGCTCAGCGAAGGCGAGCGAGGCCCTCAGGAGGATCAGCTCGGGTTGGCAGGCTAGGACTTGTGCGTCGCTTGATGCGTTCGACAGGAAGGACTACAACCAAGCGCTGGAAGACATTGAGGTCGCGGTGACGGTCGGGGACCTCGCAGCTCTACAGAACTACAAGGGCTTGCTGAGGCTCCAACTCGGCGTCTTCGACGGGGCTGGTACGATTTTCGAGAAGACCAAGAGCATGGTCCTAGACCCTTCGGAGGCGTACAACAACAGCGGGATCATGTACATGAAGAAGGGCGCCCTCGAGAAGGCCAGCGCCGAGTTCGATAAAGCAATCAGGCTGAACAAGGGCAATCACGCAGCTTGGAACAATCGAGGCTGTGTGCTCTACAAGCTCGAGCGGCTGAGGGAGGCGATTGCGTGCTTCGACGAATCCTTCGTGATGCTCCCCACGACGGCCGCATATTCCAACAAAGGCTTCACTCAGCTTGCATTGGATCTCCTGGAGGAGTCATTGCAGACTTTCAACCAAGCCCTGCATGTCGCGGAGACCGCCGAAACGTACAACAATGAAGGGATCGTCCTCGAGCGAATGCAGAGGCACAGTGACGCCCAGGTGGCCTTCAAGGAAGCGCTGAGGCTCGCCCCGACCTTCAAGGATGCGGAGGGAAACCTGAAGAGAGTGAGCGAAGCTAGTGCAAAACTTCCGCCGAAACCCGCGCCTAAGAAGCAAGAACCCGTTCCTCCGAGAGAGGAGGTCATCGGCGAGAAAGCATCAACGGAGAAGTCGCTGTCTGAGATTACGGAGAGCTATCTGCAGGAGCGCAGGAAGACCGAGCTCGAGGCCATGTGTCAGGCGCTGGGGATCAACGCCCGCGGCACCAGGGCCGAGCTGATCCGGCGGATACTGAAAGCCAAAGGCCAGGCTGCCAGGAAGAAGTGAGTGACAGAGCCATGGCTGGGGCGATTCGATTCTGAAGAAGCGCAGACTCCTGCCGCACTACCCTATGTTCATGACGACGACGTCTCGGACGGCCTTCATTTCGCTGAACGGCAGGACCAACCTGCCCTGGGCGTCGGTCTTGAAGAGCCTCGGCTCCACATCCTCCGCAGGTATGACAAGAACGTTCTGAAGCGCGCCGGTCTTTGTGTCGAGCAAGAAGTTCTCAATCATTCCGAGTATCTGGCCATCGTTGGTCATCACAGTCTTTCCCTTCAGCTCGGTGATGAATTTCCGCATGTACATCCCATCTCCAACTACCTGTAGTAGCCTAGGCCCAAATCCTCCTCGGTCTTCTTAGACATTACGGTCTTCATCATCTTGAACATCGTTTCGTAGAACTTCACGGTCTCCGCGCCCACGGACGGGTGCACCGTGGCCAGCGCGGCTTCGAAGTGCTCCGAGGTGACCGTCGAGGCCGTCTTACTCTTCCTCAGGGCGACGAGCGCGGCCTCCCTGCAGAGATTCTCGATGTCGGCCCCCACAAAGCCCTCCGTCTTCTTCGCCAGTGTCTCGAGGTCAACCTTGTCGAGCGGCATGCTCTTTGTGTGCACCTGGAGTATCTTCAGTCTCGTGGGCCCGTCTGGCACCGGTAGGAGCACCAGTTTGTCGAACCTCCCAGGCCGGAGCAGTGCAGGGTCTAAGATGTCCGGCCTGTTCGTGGCCGCGATGACGAACACGTTCTCGAGGTCCTCGAGCCCGTCCATCGATGTCAGGAGTTGGTTCACGACTCTTTCGGTGGCTCCGGAATCATAGTGGCTGCCTCTCTTGGGCGCGATGGAGTCGATCTCGTCAAGGAACACTATGGACGGCGAGACTTGTTTCGCCTTCTTGAATATCATGCGGACCGCTTTCTCGCTTTCTCCCACCCACTTCGACATTATCTCGGGACCCTTGATCGAGATGAAGTTGGCCCTCGATTCATTCGCGAGCGCGCGCGCTATCAATGTCTTGCCGGTCCCTGGCGCTCCGAACAACAGCACCCCTCGGGGCGGCCGGATTCCCATCCGGATGTACGGCTCAGGATCTTCCATCGGCATTTCCACCGCCTCGTAGAGCTCCTTCTTGACCTCCTCGAGTCCCCCGACATCTGCCCATGTGACCGTGGGCACCTCGACGAAGACCTCGCGCATGGCGCTCGGCTCGATTTCCCTCAGGGCATCTGCGAAGTCCTGAGCAGTCACCCTCATGCGCTCGAGTATCTCCGCTGGTATGGGTTTGCCCAAGTCTATCTCGGGCAGGTGCCTTCTGAGAGACTTCATCGCGGCCTCCCTCGCAAGGGCTGCGAGATCCGCACCCACGAACCCGTGGGTGATCTTCCCTATGTGATCGAGGCTGAAGTTCTCTTCCAGGGGCATGCCCCTAGTGTGGATCTGAAGTATCTCCTGCCTTCCTTCAACGGTCGGAACGCCGATCTCGATTTCCCGGTCGAACCTGCCTGGCCGTCTAAGTGCGGGGTCAATCGCCTCCTCTCTGTTGGTGGCGCCTATGACGATGAGGTATCCTCTAGCCGTCAATCCATCCATGAGTGTTAGAAGTTGCGCGACGACTCTTCTCTCGACCTCTCCATGCACCTCGTCCCGCTTCGGCGCGATCGAGTCAAGTTCGTCGATGAAGATGACCGAGGGCGAGTTCTTCTCGGCCTCGGTGAAAATCTCCCTCAGCCGCTCCTCGCTCTGACCATAGAACTTGGACATTATCTCGGGGCCCTGAATCGCGTAGAAGTTCGCGCCAGCTTCATTGGCGACCGCTCTGGCAATCAGGGTTTTTCCTGTTCCAGGCGGGCCGTATAGCAGGACCCCCTTCGGGGGATCGATTCCGAGTCGCGAGAATACCTCGGGGTGCTTCAGAGGGAGCTCGATCATCTCTCTGATCCTCTGGAGTTCCTCCTCGAGACCCCCGATGTCCTCGTATGTGACAGATGGTCTTTCCAGCTTCTCCACCTCGACAGGTTCCGTCTTCACGGACAGCTCCGTCATCTCAGTGACTTGGACGATTCCCTGGGGATGGGTGGTAACAACTACGAACGGCAGAAATCCGCCCATCAGAGCGATGTTGGGAATGATGATTTCGTCGCCCTTCACGACAGCTCTGTTGACAAGGCCTTTCTTGAACAGTCCCTCGACGCCTTGTCCGAACCTCACCCTCTTGCCTTGAGGGATCTTTGGCGCGACAACGACTTTCTGGGCCTGGAGGGCCTCGGCTTTCGACACGACGACCTTCTCTCCTATGGATACGCCGGCGTTGCCTCTGATCATTCCGTCTATTCGGATAACGGCCTGACTCTCGTCCTCGTGAGCTGCCCTGAAAACCTTCGCGGCGGTGCGTTTCTTGCCGACGATCTCAATTATCTCGCCCACGTCGACATTGAGCGTTTTCCTCGTTTGAGAGTCAATCCGCGCCCTGCCCAAACCGACCTCGGACTGGTGGTGCGCTCGGGCAACCTTGAGCGTGACTCCTTCAGTCTGCTTCTTGGCGCTCATCCCGAGCCAAATCCTCTGCCTGCTCCAAAAAGGTTTGGGCTCTGACAATTGACCCGTGTTCCTCCTGAAAAGCGTCGTTTCTTGGCCCTCGCTTACCCCCGGGATTTCGACGCTCGAATATGGACGTCAAAAAGGTCTCAGTATTCGATGATTCCAGCGTATCTGGCCAGGTCTCGCGGTCAACGCAGGTATCACAGAAAGCCTTAAAGGCAATTCCCGCATACAAAAGCACCGCGAGGCTATAGGATGTACGAGGTACGATTCCATGGCCGCGGCGGTCAAGGCGCGGTCATGGCGGCACAAGCACTCGCGAGCGCCGCCTATCAAGAAGGCGGCTATGCGACCGCGTTCCCGTTTTTCGGAGCTGAGAGGCGTGGCGCACCCGTGCTCGCGTTCACTAGGATTGATAAGAAGAGGATATTCAGGAAGACGCAGGTCTTGGAACCCGACTTTGTCGTGATCCTCGACGAGACTCTTCTGGACACGATCAACGTTGTCGAGGGACTGAAGAAGGGAGGCATGGTCATAGTCAACTCCGCGAGAAAGCCCGAGGACTTGGATGTGGGGATCGATGTCAAGATGGCCACAGTCGACGCAACGACGATTGCTCTCGAGGTTCTGAAACAACCCTCCACGAACTCGGCGATTCTGGGGGCTATCGCGAAGGCCACGGGCCTTGTCA